>NHGH02000011.1 GCA_002172355.2 Euryarchaeota archaeon TMED132 | reverse complement strand
AACATGTTTATCTGAGTTTAGAAATAATTGGTAAGAAGAATATGACGCTAATATCAGTGGCTTGATGAATTTACTTTCAATTCCTGTGACATTCCAAGAGTCTAATATCTCTGCACCAAGAGATGTGTTCGAACCTAAAGTCGAATAGAATAACCTAGAGAATAAGGAAACGGGTAAAATTAACATAGCCTCACCCTCAACTGACCAACCTAATTCCCGTGATTCAAGTTCAAAATCTAATGATTTATTGGCCAAAGAATCTTTTTGACAAACCCACGGCAATTGAGTATGCTTTTTGGCCATTGGCAACTCATTAATATCCCGATTAAGTTCTAGTAATATTTCGGTTTGATTAATTTGTTTCCATTCTGATTTATATCTTACTTTGTTAAAACTTTCAATACCTGCTACAGCAAAACCAGACGCAATACTAGAAGGTAATTTTGTCATGATAAGATTAGATTCAATATTTAGTCTCCCCCAGCCAAACAAACTCCATCGATTGGAGAGCCTTTTCAAATTTCCCGATTTTTTGAACCATCCAGATTTGATAATTTCATTTACATGAATTTGATATTCCTCTTCATCACAACAACTATTGAATAATTTTCTTCCGAAAGGAACTGCTAAATTAGTTTCAAAAATACCCCACCATCGTTCGATATCAGTGATACTCCATACCATCCAGTCATGATTGTGAGGATCTTTTATCGAACCTTCATCAGTCATGGAAAAATATTCCTTAAATTGACGTGTAAAATCATAATCGACCATAGATTCTCCAGAATCAATTAATGGCATTGACAAAACCTACAATGGATAACCGGATTGATTAGACTCATTGAAACAATAACGAATAATTTGGAAATTAGATTTTAGATTCTTAACATCTTCTTTAACCAAACTTGGATTTTCATTTTTCAATAGAACTCTAGCATATAGAGATGCTACTTCCTGCATTTCATTAGTACCCATGCCAACTCTGGTCAATTCTTGAACTCCAAGCCTGAGTCCTGAAGGTGAAAGAGCCTTAGTATCACCTGGAAGCATATTCATGTTGGTGATTATTCCAGCCTGCTCAAGTAAGTCAGCAGCTTTTGCTCCAGCGCCTGAATCAGTTCCACCGTGTCTAGTTAAGACCTGGTGAGATGCGGTATAATTACGACTTTCTGCAAGTACATCAAAACCTTCAGCAGCCAAAGCCTGAGCAAATGATTGAGCATTCTTAACAATATTTTCTGCATAGGATTGACCATACTCTTCAAATTCAGCTAATGCAACCACTTTACCTGCGACATGGTGTAAATGATATGACGAACAAACTCCAGGAAAAATAGCATTATTCAATCTCTTGTGCATTTTTTCATCCTCACTTGATGAAAGTAAAAATCCACCCTGAGGCCCTGGGAAAGTCTTGTGAGAGGAACCAGTCATAACATCAGCACCTTCACGAAGTGGGTCTTGGAATACTCCTCCAGCAATCAAGCCTAGTACATGTGCACCGTCATACATTACAGTTGAACCTACTTCATGGGCGGCATCTGCTATTTCTCTCAATGGAGTTGGGAATAAAAATACAGACTGTCCGATTAGTGAAACTTTTGGTTGGATTTCTCGGATAAGTGCACAAGCTCCATCAATATCAGGTTCCATTCTATCTTCATCCCATGGATAAGTGGATAGGTCAAGGTCGCGAAGACCAACAGCACCCATTCTGGCATGAGATATATGTCCTCCATCTGCAGTTGAAACTGCCGTTATTTTATCACCTGGTTTTGCTAATGCCTTCAAAGCAGCAATATTTGAAACAGTACCAGATGTAGACTGAATGTTGGCAAAGGGTGCATTAAAAACAGATCTTGCAAGTTCTATTCCTAAACTTTCGATTGTATCAAAGTCATCACAACCTTGGTAATATCTCCTCCCAGGTAGACCTTCAGCATATCTGCCATGCAAGTCACTTGCAACTATTTTTTGTACCATTGGAGATACGATATTTTCCGAAGCAATCATTCCAAGTCCGTTACGGTAAAGTTCACCACTGGAAGCAGTCGCATCTAATACTTTCTTAGCCTTTGAAACGGTAGAATCACTTGGCGTCCATGAACCATTATCTCTGCTCATGGTTTAGCGTCAGTGCATACGGTCTTTGAATTCATTGATTGAATTCAAACAGGAGGTCTCCTGTTTTTTCCACCATAACCAGGCAAATTTTTAGAATTGCCAACTCTAACATTTGGATTGTTTTTTGGTAATTTAGATCTACGCTCAGACTTTCTTGTATTGGTTGGAATGCCTCTAGAACCTAAATCTACAGAATGCGCTGGTTTAGGAGAGGCCCTAACTATTCCAGTTGGTCGTCTATTTTTACCGGATTTTCTATCTATATAGGATGTTCTTCCTCTATATGCAACAGCGCCAATTAATCTCTCCAATGCTGGAACTTCAGAACCTTCTTCCTTAGGTCTCTTCAACCACCACCCTTCACCCAATGGTTGAAGCCTAGGTGGCCTAGATTTTGCTATCTTTTTACTACGTCTTTTCAATCTTGCTCTAACTGTTTTGTCAGAGTCTTTTGGGAGATGTTCAGTGAGCCATGCAGGTACTCCAATATCCAAAACCACTCCATTGACTGTGACTAATATGCCAGATAATAATAAGTGAGTTCCAACAGGGATATTCGATTTATTCGGGGTCACCTTAAATCTCCTCATTCTCTTTGCATATGCGACCATAGCCTTCTGGTCTCTATGTCTAATCTGTCGCCTCTGTTGCGATAGTAATCTCCTAGAAGAATAATGAAGAAGCAATAAAGTTACTGAAACTGCTGCTCCTTGAATATCAGTTCTAACAGAACCAACATAAATCCCTAATAAGATCCACATTGGCACCAGAATTAAGACATTAGCAACAAGGGTTAGCCTACCAGATGAATACCTAGGAGGCATAGAACGTCTTGTTGCTTCATGAGCTGTGACTAGAACATTAGCATTAATCGCTTCATCCATTCCACCTTTGATCCCCAGTGCCGCAACTGAATTTACTGGAGCACTGTTAATCCATTTTTTCATTTTCTTGCCCTCGCCGGTTACCAAAGCAACTTCAAATTCCTCTTCATCCATTGATTGCCCAAGAATTGTCGAAAGTGCTAGAACTCTAGGGTCATTCGAATCACTCTCAAGAAGTTCTTTCTCAATTGACCTTGCGCTATGCCAATCACCCTTATCGATAAGACACAGTGCGGCAGCAATCCTTGGTCGGACTCCAGTTGGGTCAGCCCTAACTAACTTCAAAGAAATATCAAGTGCATCATCGTGCATTCTTTGAGCTCGTAAAAGTGAGACTAGGGATAATTGACCGACACGCGATAATCTATCTTTGTGAATGACCTCTAAACTCTGTTTGGGATTCCAGTTTCTTATCATTTGCATAGTACTTTGAATATGGTCAATACAAGAATTATTTTCCCAATCCCAAAAATCATCTTCATCGACATTTCCTTGCCATGGGTCTAGCCATTCACAAACGAAACTGAGTAATTCTGGTTCATCATATCCCTCCGGTTGCTCAAGACCGTGAAGGGCTTCTCTAGCAGCATCAAGACGTCTAGAGGCCATGTGTCCTACTGCAATCAGCATTCTAGCAATATCGTCATCTCCACCTGATTGTGCTAATACTTTTCTAGCCTCTTCTATTGCTAAAGGCCACAAACCTCGAATGGATAGTTCCCACATTCGAGCTCTTGCTTTTTCATGCCTGATCAATGAAGGGTCACCATCTAATGAACGCCTCTGAAATTGAATTAATGAATCGATGTCTTCCTCTAGTGCTGCTTCATCTACAAGTGTTCTCATCCAGTCGCCACCTGCAAGTTTAACCGCACCTTCTCTCCTCTCATCTGGGTTCAAGTCAAATCTTAGGTTACGTAGAGATGAATATTTAATTATGGATACTAGCCAAGTTAATAGGAAAACTGTTTGTCCAACAGCGATAAACATCCACGTAGTCAAAAGACGCATACCTTCATCGAATCCCCTAGATTCAATCCAATCTGTAAAAGGCATCAAAGAGCCAAATTCTTTGTAACAAACCAGAACTAGCAATAGTACAGTATATCCCGAAAATCCAGCGAAAGCAAATTTCAATTGCCTTGTTTGTGCACTAACTTCGGAGCGAATTTCACGAGGAGTATCAAGTGTCACACCGAATACGCCACCAAATGTTTGACCACCAAGTACTAAGTTTCTAGTTAATTCAAATATGAAGGCAAGACCTACAATAGCAATATTTAATGAAAGATAAAGTGATAAAAACTGGGGCATACTCTTTATTATTTCCCATTCGAATAAAATTTCAGAAATAATATCAATACGTTCATACAAGGAATGGCCAATAATACCACCATAATTCAAAACTTCTGTAGAATTAGTTGGTTCGTTTAGTAGTACATGAATTACTGTCACTATACCATTCAATGCGGTAAGAGGCATTGTTAGTAGAAAAATAACAAGAATCAACGAGAATAAACGATTTAAAATTCCTGCCTTGTCTGGGTCAATAGGATTTTTACGGCCATTGGAAGTTCTCCACTTGTTTATCAAAAGCATATTCCAAGATGCACCCATAATCCTGCCATATGCAAAAATCGTTGGCGCCATAAAAACAAGCATTGCAGCAGCCAACCATACAGGTTCAATGAATAAGTCATCAGACTTGTTCATCCCATAGTATAGAACTGCTAAAGTAGAGGAAACAAGTATTATCAGTGTAAAGGTCCTACGAAAGAAAATAATTATCTTACTTCCTGTGAGAGATTTTTGCTTCTTACTAGTCAACTGAGCATTCAGTGTCTCCCAAGGAGAAATTAAGATTGGAATCAATATTAATAGTCCAATTATGTATAAGCCGGGCACGAAAAATGAATCAGGATCGAAGATAAATTCTGCGATCAATATTATGACCCCTGTCATTCCCATCATGTATAGCCCTACACCATATCCGACNGAACCTTCACTCAAGAGTTCACGTGCATCAGAAATATCTCGAGTAATTCTATGAACTTCATAGAGNTCATCATCAATCTCAAAAGCAACTTGAAGGTTAGCTAACTGATTAGGAATGAACCATCTCCATACCATGGTAGCAATAACTAAAGCAGACATNAGTGGAAATAATTGTTCAATAGAAAATTCAGTATTGGAATCTCCTTCAGCNCTAACAATNGAAAGAGAAAAAATAGCAAAAAAAGAGACAATGAGGAAAACTACACTCCTTCTTTTCATCGCTTGCATAATACTCCCACCTTATTACTTATCATCAATACTTCGCCTACTAATAGTCACGATGTCGAATTAGAAATCGCTCAATTCGATTGAAAGCCTCATCTAACACATCTTCATCAGGAAGGAAAACAATACGGAAATGTCCTCTGCCAAGTTCTGGTGAAAAACCGCTTCCATGAACGACTAATACATGTTCTTCATGCAATAATTGAAGAACGAATTCTTTGTCATCATTTGACCATTTCTCATCTGTCAATCTAACAAACATATAGAAAGCTCCACCTGCAGATTGAACCTCNAGACCTTCGATTTCAGCAATTCGTCTAACGCATAAGTCTCTTTGCCTAATCACTTTATCAGAATATGACTTCATCCAAGTTCTGTCCGAGTCAAGACCTGCCAAGTATCCAATTTGAGCAGGTGTTGAAGCACACAGGCGTGAGCGTAGTAGTCGTTCAATTCCATCTCNGACATGAAGNAGTCGCTTTTTGGGGTCGTGAATCGCCAAATATCCGATTCTCCAGCCTGGGGCGTAGAAAACTTTTGACACACCATTGAGAGAAAATACTGGAACATCATTTGATAGACTCGCAACACTAACATGTTCTCCAGTAAAGTCTAATCCGTCATAAATTTCATCAGCAACAATCATNCAATTAGGCCACTTTCTAGCAATCGAAAGTAATCTGTAAATCTCATCCTTACCCGAAACATTACCACACGGATTATTTGGATTTATCAAAACTAAAAGTCTAACATTATCATCCATTTTTTCCTCGATATCANCAAAATCTACAGACCAACCATCATCCGGTTTCAGTTTATACTCCACTGTTTCGGCACCATACATTTGCGGATAAGCCATGTAAGGCGGATAATGAGGGCCTGGNGCTAAAACTTTCGAGCCTTCTTCCAAGGTTGCTGCAAAAATAATTTGNAAGGCTTCAGTAACACCGTGACAAACATAAATATCCTCCTCGCTTGCATTCCATCCTTTCCTTCTCTCATCATGAGCAATTGCCGATCTGAGTTCGGGCAAACCATATGATGGNGAATATCCATTGCGACCATCTTGTANAGCACCAACATATGCATCCACCATATGCTTAGGAGTCGGTAAACCAGGGTATGCAATTGGGTCGCCAATGTTNAGTTTCAAGATTTTATGACCTTGCTTTTCCAGTTCTGTCGCAGGAACTACAACATCTCTAATNGCATATTCGATGCTAGAGGCTCTTTTCGAAACTGGTATTTGCTCGGTTGACATTAAATCACCTAGAGNGTTTTAGGATCTATACCGCCCATTTCTAATATCGTGTGGAAATGAAACTCTTCTACCGGNTGTACAGAAAGTCTCTGACCTTTTCTTACCAGTAACATATCATCACATTTNGGATTATCTTTTATTTCTTGTAGACTTACAATGTTTTCAAATCCAACTACTGGTTCAATATCTACCATCATCCATCTAGGATTGTCAGGTGTTGCTTTTGAATCAAAATATTTNGAATTCACATCTTGNGCAGTAAAATCAGGATAGCCTTCACGNCAAACTCTAGCCACACCAGCCACATGAGGTGGCTTGAAATTAGAATGNTAAAAAAGAACCAAATCACCTTGCTTCATATCATCTCTCATCATATTTCGAGCCTGATAATTCCTAACTCCATCCCAATGCGTAGAGCCGTCGGAAATCAATTGTTCAAATGGGTAAACATGCGGCTCTGACTTCATTAACCAATATCCGGCCATATGTATTCCAAAGGCTGACATCATTTGGATATATTGTTCACCAAACATCTTTGACATCTTTGACTATAGCTGCATCTAAGACATCCACTTCCTTTTTACTGGTCTTGATGAGACCCAATTTTCTTGCCATGCCAGTAGTTCCTTGAACTGAACCTATTCCCATCTTCTCCAATGTCACGAATATAGCTGGAAGTAATATCAATGCACTGGCAGCAGCAACCCAAAGNAAAATCAGAATAACTGTAATGAACGGCTTAATCTCCGGAATCGGAATCTTATATGCAGTGAACATACCTAATGAAGTTACTATCGCTGCTTCAAACAAGGACATACCAGTTCCAATTGCGGCACTACGAATGGCATTTATACCACCACCTAATTCTCGAATACGATTAGAAATGTGAATGGAAAAGTCAACTCCNACACCAACTAAAATTGAACCGATCATTACTGTNACTAGAGAAAGAGAAACGTCAAGTTGCCACATCACCAACCACTGTAATGCAACTGTGGCAATAACAGGAGCAGTTGTCCAGAAGGAATATTGTATGTCTCTAAACACTACAGCCAGAGTAATCAGNGTAAGAATAATTGCAAACCCAAGTGANGTCCATTGAGACCCGACAATCAATTCATTNACTTCAATGGCTGTTGCTGCAACTCCAGTCAAGTGTTCCGCNCCACCACCATCTACGGAGGTGAAAGTATCTGTATGCTGATTTATCGCTTCTACACCTGAAGCGGTTTCTGCAACAGGAATAAATGGCATATCAACATAAATCAATGTTCTATCAAATTCACTGTTAATGAAAATTTCACGAGTCTCATCGGTAATCGATGCATAGAACACGTCTAATAAGAATATTTGGGATTGAGTGGTTCCGGGTAAGCCATAATTATCAGGCTGGGTCAGTAAATCCCAAAATGATGCATCCGCTGTCACTTCTCTGTTCAAAAGTAATGCTGCCGTTTCTTTAATATCATCTGGTAATGGAGTATTATTGATAAACTCATAAAGTTGAGTTCCTGAAACTGTTGGAGCAATACCTGTAGATTTCATTAGGAACACAATAGAAACCGCTGATGCATTGTTTACAGTGTTTAACTTGGCTTCAAGTTGATCTATACGTTTGAGATTTTCTGCGGGGTCATCATTTCCAGTATCTTGGTCATTGGTATCACCAGTAACCTTTGCGTGAATCAAGACCATACCTATTTGTCCAGCATCGAAATCTGAACTGTATTGCTTCATCTTTTGGACTGATGGTTCATATTCGGGCGCCATACCAAGTAGGTCAATATTTTCTTCAACATTTGCTTGTCCAACAGTTGCTGAAATAAGAATTACGAATATGAATACTCCAATAACTCCTTTGTTGTGATTTACCGGAATATTGACAAGATGTTCAAAAGCCTTTAGCGGGGGATGCTTTGGTTTCCGTAAATCGAGAATAAGTGTCAAATTTGGAACCATAAACATTGTCAAAATATATACGATTACAATACCTGTCGAAAGAGCAATTCCTACAGTTTGAATTGGTGCCATTGGGGTAAAAACCAGTGATATAAATCCGATAACTGTAGTCACTGCTGAAAGGAATACAGCTTTACCTGTAGATGAAAGCGAGGCTTTCATCTTTTCAGATTTAGTACCTCCTTCTTCTGCATAACGATTTGTTATATGGAGCCCATATGAAACACCGAGTGCTAAAAGAATAGGACCTACAATAATAACTGTCATCGTGACTTCATAATTAGTAGCGCCAATTAGACCTAAGGTCCAAAATACAGCGCAAAGGGTAGGCAAACCCGCAATAATCACCACCTTAATGCCTTGAATAGGTCTAATTCCAGTAATTCCAGTTTGAAGAATGTCTGAGTGGAAGATAAACAAACCACCGGCAACAAGTACAATTGCAAGTGGGAAAATCTCCCAGAATAATTTGAAAGAGAATTCAGTTACTGCATTTGTAATAGGTACTGGACCTGTCAAAACCATTTGTAGATTCAAACCTTCATTTTCATCTTTCCAATTACAAGGTTTTGAATCTGCTATTCCATCCCCATTTTCATCATTACAGAAAATTTCACGATTTTCCATCTCTTCCAGCATTTTTTGTGTCTGAGCAATGAAATCTTTTGCATCGATTTCATCTGAAAGTGCAACTGCCATGATGGCTTTGTCCAATATGTAATCAGGAGAACCACAGTCCTCTTTGTACTTATCAGCTCTAACATCACCATAACCGGTAGTACACACGTCGCGAGCCAGTTTATCTAGACCGGGAGTTGAAGTACCGTCATCTTCATACATTTCGCCTACTACAAGGTCAATCGTATTTTGACTGGGAATCTCATATGAACCACCGAATTGCTCATCAGTCGACTCGAGAAGTTCATTAAGATTAGTTGCTGCTGAGGCACTTGTACACTCTTCTTCACCAGCCGCACATCCTAACTGTCCTAGTTCAGTAATAATCGCTTCTCTAACACGAGGAGCGCTTGAATTTACCTCCTTTAGAACAGTGGAAAGTGAAAGAATGTAAATCACATCATCTTCAGTTTCATTAATTCCATCACCATCTAAATCGCACTCAAAAGCTGAAAGACAAGGATTCAGAGTTTTTTCTACAAGGCTTATCTGTTCTAGAATTCTCTTATCTGTAATATTTCCATCACCAGATTCTATGTAGATAATCATAACATTGGTGGTCCAATCTTCTTCAACCAAATTAATCAGTCTACCAACTTCACTTCCTTCAGGGAGATAAACTTCTAAATCCCCGTTGACATTGAGTGCTGGCTTAGTTGGGTCATCATCAAATTGAGTCCCATCTAAAAAACCTGATGTAGTAACAAAATATGCTGTTATCATCAAGAAAACTAGTACTGTAGCGATAGGAAACCGTGTGATTGCACCAGTAGCACCAGATTTTTGCCATTCACGCTTGAATCTATCTGGAGCATCTAAAACTGCATCTATAGCAGCCTTTGCATTGAAGTCCTTGACTCTTGCAGTCAGGTCTACTGCGCCAGACTGGATTTTTGAGCGACTATATTCTGCAAGTGCAGCCACTCTTTTGGAGAATTTACGCTTATCAGCGGCTGGNGGTTCTGATTTGTTATCACCTACCATAGCCTCTCCTCATACTTGCCAATAAAGGGCACTTCAAATGCTTGCCGACAAGATGAGTTGATTTTTGGNNATATTTTCNATATCANCATGCGTTGGTTTGAAAGTGTAAAAGATAACGGCCACATGGACCCGTACTGTTAACGAGTAGGGGGCCGGTGAGGCACATGCCATCCCCTACATTATCAGAAAAACGCTGGTCTGTTGACCTGGAAAAGAAGATTCAAGAAGAACATAATAGCGATGCTGCTAGATATTCAAAGCGCTATGGGTTCAAACCTGATTCTGGCAAAGAGATCTTTGTAATTGATACTCCACCACCTTATCCTTCAGGTACATGGCACATTGGCGCTGTAGCACAATATTCTATGATAGATGTAATCGCACGCTCTCAAAGACTTCTTGGCAAGGAAGTATATTTCCCATGGGGAGTGGATAGAAACGGTATTAATATTGAATTCACTGTTGAAAAGAATACTAAACGCAAGATGAAAACTTATGACCGTGAAGAATTCCTCGGTCTTTGTAGAGATACCATTGAAGAATTCACCCAAGCTATGAGAAATACAGCCAAGCGTGTAGGATTATCCTGTGATTTTGATAAGGAGTACCTTACTGATGCACCTAATTATAGAGTAGTAACACAATCCATATTTGTCGAACTATTCAAAAAAGGAACTATTGTTGAAGATTTACGTCCAAATATTTACGACCCAGTTGAGGGGACAACCATAGCCGATGCTGAAGTTGAAAGATTGAATCGAAGAACCCAGTTAGTGGATATAAAATGGCAGACTGAAGATGGTCAAGAAGTAATTATCTCAACTACTAGGCCTGAACTAATTTGTGCTTGTGGAGTAGTAGTTGTTCATCCAGATGATAAGCGATATACTGATTTGATTGGTAAGAAAATCAAATTACCTGTACCTGTTAATGGTAGGGATGACTTCGTTGAGATTCAAACCCATGCTTCGGTAAAATCAGAATTTGGCTCGGGTGTATTGATGGTTTGTTCTTTTGGCGACCAAAACGATGTAGCGGTATTTAGAGAACTTGGTCTAACTCCATTCCAAGCCATCAATCTTGATGGTTGTATGACTGATTTATCCGGACATCTATCTGGAATGCGTGTTAAAGATGCTCGTCGAGAAATTATTGAATGGCTACAGAAAGAAGAAAAAATCGAAAAAATCGAAGACCGTGAACAAGAAGTACCTGTATCGGAAAGAGGAAAAAATCCTGTTGAAATTATTCTACTCAAAGAGTGGTATGTACGACAAACTCATATTCAAGGAAGAATGAAAGAATTAATTGAAGATATTGAGTTTCATCCAATTAGGAATAAACAATTTTTACTCGATTGGATGGACAATATAAGTATCGATTGGCCAATATCACGCCGACGTTGGTACCACACAGAAATTCCGATTTGGTACAGTGAAGATGATAATTTCATCATCGTTCCACCTGCCGGCACATATGTCCAACCTTGGAAAGAGATGCCACCTGTTGGAAGTCGTGTACTTAGTAGAGATGAGCGAGAGGATATTGGAAGTTACCAAGATTTGAAAGAGTCATTAGGAAAAATAACTGGTGAAGAGAAAGTTTTCGATACATGGATGGATTCTTCTAATTCTAATCTTTTCGTGAGTGGCTATCTAAATCAACCAGAAGTTTTTGAAAAAGCCTTTCCAACTGCTCTGCGACCACAAGGCAAAGAGATCGTTAGAACTTGGCTTTACTACACACTACTAAAATCAGCTTTACTACTTGACAAACCAGGATTCAAGCATGTTTGGATTGATGGCCTTGGAATGGACCCTTGGGGTCGTAAAATGAGTAAATCGCTTGGCAATGGCATCGATGCAGACTCTGTGCTTGAATGTGGTGCAGGTGGTAGAACAGGGTCCTGGAAAGTCAAAGGCCCAGAAAAAACAGTCAGCCTCAGAGCGAATAAAATTGGTAGCGAGTGTTTCAGACTATGGAAGGCCTGTGATGCCCAAGTTGGTGATGACTTCCATATCAATCCTGAAGAGATTGAGCAAAGATATTTTGGAGTATTAACCAAACTATTCAATGTTGCGAGATTTGCTTCTCAGTTTGAGGTCCCAAACGACCTTGATAAAGTTCCTGAAAACTTGGCAATCGAAGACCAATGGATAATTTCAGAATTCCAGAGCACTATGTCTGAAGTAAAGAAATCATGGGAAAATTTGGATATTTATTCAGCTACACAGGCACTGAAAGCATTTGGTACTGGAGTATTACCAAGCCATTACTTAGAGATGGTAAAATCTAGACTGTATGATGATGATAAATTGGCTGCTTGGACATTACATCGAGTAGTTCGAGATTTTATGTCGGCATTCAGCCCAGTTTGTCCGTTTTTTACTCACCACATTTCTACAACGATTTATGGTTCTTCGGCCGTCGAGGTTGATAATTTCCCTGGAAACATAGTTGATGATTTGGCACCTGATTCAAACCAAGGTGAGGCACTTAGGGGATTAACTGTGGATTTGCAAGCATTCAATAGTGAAGTTTGGTCGACTAAGAAAGAAAATGGAATTTCTCTAAACCAACCTATCAGTGGAGTAAATATTCCTGGAAATCTTCAAGGATTTAACGAAGTTTTCTCAAGAATGCACAAATTAGAATGATAGTATAATTCAATTAATGATTATGCATAACAGGTCCTTGTGGAAGCGGTNAGAAATTCTCTGTTTGCTGTACTAAATCACGTAATTATCGTTGAANTCTAAAGTACTCTGACGTGTATCGGGTGCATCTAAATGCCCCAAGCGAAATCCTATTAGTCTAACACGCTTGCCAATTTGTATATTATTAGCAAATAAAGTTTCACTCAANCGATTGAATACTTCTAACTCATCCATAGCAACTGGAATAGATCTTCCATGTGTATGAGTTTCAAATCCAGTGTACCGTATTTTAACTTCTGCTAGCCTACCACAAACTCCCAAATCCTTGGCTTTTCGTATAACTTGACGGGTTATTTCCAAAAGATGAGAAAGTACTTCTTGATAGTCACCTTGATCTGTAGAAAAAGTATGTTCCTTACCAATAGATTTTCTACTCCTTAGAGGGCTAATTTCAACACTTGTCTTACCTTCGTAAACTTTGATAATCCATGATGCAAATCTTTCACCGGTCATCCTTGATAGAGATAATTCGCCGTAATCATACATTTCATCGACAGTACTTATACCCCATTCAGCCAATTGAACAGCTCTCTTAGCACCAATACCTGGAACCTCTCTTATATCCCTGCCCATAAAAAATTCAGGGATTTCATCAGGCAGAATTCTAAAAATNCCNTTAGGNTTGTTAATTTCACTCGCCATCTTAGCAAGTATTCTAGTTGAGCCTATGCCAAAAGATGCTGTAAGTCCAACTTGCTCAACTATTTGTCCTTGTAATTCACGGCATAAAGCCAATGCTGTATCCCAATCACCATCAACAAAATTTGTCACATCTAAATATGCTTCATCGATACTAGCCTGTTCAAAAAACTCTGCTGGTTTAGATAAAATATTCATTACTTTCTTGGAGGCACGAGTGTAAAGTCCACGACTCCCTCTAACGTAAATTCCATTTCCATATGGTTTACCGGGGCATCTACGCCATGCTTCACTAATGGACATAGCAGAACGTATTCCATATTTTCTTGCCTCATAATTACATGTAGAAACGATACCTCGGCCCCGACCTTGCTGTGGGTCTGAACCTATGATAAGAGGAGTATCTACTGGAAATCCATGATGTAATGTCTCAACTGCAGCAAAAAAGGCATCTAAATCACAGTGAATTAGTATTCTATTTTTATTATTGGTTTGCTTTTCATCTTGTGACATTCGCCCACCAAATCAAAAATATTGCCAAAGGTGTTTGAAATTAACCATTAAATTATTTCATCAAATGAGAGTTGACTATCGCTTTAACAGTTTTGCCAGCTAATGAATCCATGACGTTTTTGGCTATATCCAAACCAACTCGACTTTGCGCTTCAATTGTCGCTGCTCCAATGTGTGGAGTTCCATGGAAATCCGGATGACTCAGCAATTTATTTTCAGAATCCACCGGTTCCTGTTCAAACACATCAAGTGCTGCAGAAGAAATTATTCCTTCTTCCAATGCTTGAAACAGACCCTCTTCATCAACAATACCGCCACGAGCACAATTGACAATATGATTGCCACATTTGAGTCCCAAACGTGATTTACCAGGCATCAGTTTCATTCTCTCATAATTGACCAAGTGATGAGTCTCATCAGTCAAATTACAGTGAACAGAAATATGAGTACACGATTTGAACAATGTATCTACATCTTTATGCAATCTTGTCGATTGATTCTTTGCTACTTTGGGTGGAAGATATGGGTCATATGTATGAACCTCCATGCCCATTGCTTGAGCCACCATGCCAACTCCTTGGGCAATTCGACCAAATCCAATGAGTCCAAGTGATTTGCCAGAAAGTTCTGTACCTACCATGGCTTTCTTTTCCCACTTACCCAAACGAAGACCTCTATCAGATTTACTTAGGTGTCGAATGGACGACAACAGATGAGCGATTGTTAATTCAACTACAGATTGAGTTGATGCTAGAGGGGCATTAACAACTGTTATTTTAGCATTAGATGCAGCATCTAAATCGATATTGTCAACACCAACACCCGCCCTACCTATCACCTTGAGTTTACTTCCTGTTGATTCAATTACCTCCTTTGTTAATTTGGTAGCGCTTCTGACTATAATAGCATCAAATTTTGATAGACATCCGTTCAATAATTCATCTTTAGAAAATGATTGTAATGTGACCTCATGACCATTTTTCTTCAAGAGATTTACCGCATCATTCGACATCCCGTCTGTAACGACTATCTTGGCCATGATTCCGCTATGGCAATAAAGGCCATGAAACTTGTTGATTCTTCAATATTATCACAACCATTGAAAACAAAGAGCAACCTCGGAGTAAATGGGAGTAGTATGAGTACTGAACTCGATGTTGCCGGTTTACTTTGGGCAGCAGGCATATTATCGATTCCAATTTTACTCGCTTTACCGATGAGATTAGCATGGAGACTTTTCATTGGTGTAGGTCATGAAGAATCTCAGTATCGTAATTCAGTACGTCAAATAATTGATGCCGGTAAACAAGTTTCTCCATTTAGAACTACGCTAGATGACTTGGCCAGAAGTCTGCATATTCAACCATCAAAACAAAGATTGATTGAGGCAGATTTATTTCATCCACTGACAATTTCGCATTTCCTTTTACTTCCAACAATTATTATTTTCCCACTAGCAGCAATTATGGCACTTCCGATTATTCTTCTTGGGTTACCTATTTTGATTTTGATAGAATATATTTTGATTAGGAAAAGATTACTCATCAAGACATTGAAAGAAATGGAAAAAGTACTACATTGGCAAGTGATTCACATCCCAAAACCTCATAGAGGTTCAATGGAAAAAGTAGGCAATGTAAATGAGTTTTCCAATCATGTCATACATTTCAACTATGTGCCACAAGGAGCCTTTTTAGGACTATTTGCTTGGCTAATTGTACACTGGATTTTCAAATTTGATTCGTGGGGTATTGAATTGGCAATTTCTGCATTTTTATACATAATTCTACTTGGAGGATTAGGGGTCTTGAATACTGCATTTGAATCTGATTTGGTATTTGTTGACCCCGCTAAAGGAAGATTAGTACCTGTTGACCAATGGCTTGAAAGTATACTCAAGCCAGTTGTTGGAATTGGTTTACTATTACTCGTTGTAAGAAACCTTCTTGATGAGGCAAGAACAGATAATCCAGTATTGTTTGCATCCACTGTAATTATTCTACTCTATGGAGCATCGGTTGTTGGTATTGCCTACAAATGGGGCTATTCAATGTGGAGGGGTGACCAGGTACGCAAAATGTTTGAAGAACAAATTGTGGAGCATTTGAAACCTTTATCCTATGATTTGACAAGGACNCGTGGAAGAATAGAATTCACTGCCCAAATGACGATGGANGAGAGATTNGCACAAATATCNGAACAACCNCAAAAACAACTATCTTTTGCNGANTTACAAGCGATNCCAAGTAGTGAAAATAATGGNAATATNCCNAGTAATCCTATGAAAAAATNATTATTCNAACCAAGGAATAATNTCAGGNATNTCACCAAAAATATTAGCNGGTAGAGCTACTTTAATTTTAGAAACTGAACCCAATTGNTTAACCGANTGTTCNTGCCAATCNCGNTATTGCTCCCANGANTNCATTTTCAAGATAGGATTATTCTCNCGATTCCATTGAAGNGTTTGCATTNTTGTCCCNGGAGGTTCNTGCCCAGTATGNACNATGACATCNCCAGAGAATTTAGCAAGTATACTAAGGGATTCCCAATGGTCTTTCATTCTGCCACTTGGAAGGTCATCCCTGCCAACGCCACCCGCACCAGTAAACAAGAAATCACCTGTGAAAATATGACCACCAACTTCGATGATCATNGAATCCGCAGTATGACCTGGAACATGATGGAATGAGATAGTTTGGTTAACAAANTTCAAACTAGATTTATCATCGACATACTTGGATACCCCCATACAAGCAGTTGTNTTCCACATTACATAATCACAACCTGTTTTCTCCNTTAGAGAGAAACAACCTGTGATGTGGTCGGCATGAGTATGAGTTGCAATCGTCATCTTTAATGTCAAATTCCGACTATCAATAAGTTCAATATATCTTTGAGTGAAATCATAAACTGGGTCAATCAAACAAACATCACTACTATTTTCATCGATAAGCAAGTATGTCTTGGCCCATCCTTCATCGTTTAACTGCTCGACACGCATANTTCGGCTAAGTGAAGGAGATACTTGAAATTACACCCAATAGATTGNCATAAAGTTGAAAATTACGACATTTCAAATTATAGAGGCACCTCGGNGATATATGACTCACCCACAAACTGTTGTTCATCTCGAACACGATGGAAAGGTTTTGCTGGTAGATGAAAGTGGAAATGGGCCACAAATTCCAGAGAAGGGAAGAGTTGCAAACGGTGAAGTTTTACGATTCCCGACCAAGCAAGAGATAGAATCTAAGGGAATCGAATGGAATGAAATTCTATCGGTAGAAATTAATTTCAATAATGAAATATTCAATGTGGTCAAAGGATATCCAAAAATTGCTTGGCCCGAAAACTGGGCTTGGAAGGATGATTTGATTTCCGACAACTCAGTTCATCCCGTTGCAAGAGAGTCNGTTTATCGTTCAATTCATCGCTTGGTCTCCAAGGTNATAGTGAGAAATTCTAATGAACANATATTACTTGCAAAGGTCTCAAGAGGTCATTTTACAGGACATTGGACTCTACCAGGNGGTTACATGGAACATGACGAACATCCGAGTANCGGATGTGTTAGAGAAGCNATGGAAGAACTTGGTCTTGAATTGATTTTAACTCAAGANGAACCTGTAATAACTCAACAAATTTTCACCAATGAAGGTATTTCCTTTGTTTCTTTCACCTATCATTCGAAATGGGATGGGAATTTATCGGATTTAAAATTACAAGAAGATGAAATTTCGGATGTTGAGTGGTTTGATGGCAACTCAGCAATGAATNTAGTGCCTTCATACTTCGATAGAGAAGCAATAAAAAATTCCCTTTCCTAAATTTNAAGNATTTTCTTAGCTTCAGTCAAAGCGTCATCAAGGCCATCNGGATTACTCCCNCCACCTTGAGCAAATGTTGGTCTTCCTCCACCGCCACCAGATATTAAAGGTGAAATTTTTCTCAAAATATCTACCGCGTTATATCTTTCACTAGCAATGGTTTCCTCAGTAGTTGCAATCATTAACTTACCACCNCCAACTCGAGAACCTAATATTGCTAGAGTTGGGTTTTGGCTATCCANTGTCAATTCCTTGAGCATTTTTGTCATCTGCTTAAGGTCTCCATCACTTTCCATAACAACTATTCTTACACCATCTTTTGAATGTGAAGAGTCATCGCCGCCAGAGGTTTTGATTCGAACTATCTCGGCTTCTAAATGCTCAATTCTTTTACGTTGTTCTTTCCACTCACTGAAGAATCTTTCAGCAGTTCTTGGAAGATCTTCTGAATTGATACCAAAAATATCTACTGTCCGACGCAATAATTCGTCTTGCTCTCTAGCATAATTTAATGCTGCTTGACCTGCAACTATGTGTAATCTTTCAACTCCATCTTGGACTGCTGTTGAACGAATTACTCTTATCGAACCGATTTGGCCTGGCTCATCGTGATGTGTGCCNCCACATGCTTGAACGTCATGGTCTGAAATTCTTAANACCCTAATCATATCCCCTTTTGGTGCACCACCTTGGTATAAGTCAAATCCATACTTTTTATCGGCATCTTTACGATTCAGTTCAGATTTATCNGTCCTGTGTACTTGACCAATAATCTCATTTGCCATACTTTCAATTGCATCTAAGTCTTCACGAGTTAAGCGATTGAAATGAGTAATATCGAGTCTTGCAGATTCTACAGATTTATTTGCCCCTGCTTGATAGATGTGAGGACCTAAAATCCTTCTTGCTGCTCCACCGACGATGTGAACTGAAGTATGGTGATCCATCAATTGTTTTCTTCGTTCCCAATCTAAACTACCATGAACCAAATCTCCAACCTCAAATGCTCCATCGACTAAGTGAACGATATGTGAACCGGACATTCTTGTATCCAAGATATTCCTAATGTTAGAATCGGTTGAAAGACTCCCGTGGTCGCCTTCCTGACCACCACCTTCAGGATAGAAACATGTTCTATCAAGAATGATTCCATGGGTGGCGCTTTCTGGTAAATCATCACCACTTAATGGACTACAGAAAAGAACACTGGCATCAAATTCACGTTGTTGAACATCTTCATAATAGAGAGATTTGGTAACTGGCAAAGAATCTGGAATGTCTACTAATTTCTTTTCCACCACTGAAATAGCAGCATTTTTAGCCATCAAAGCATGTCTCTCCGCCATCTCAGCAGAAAAACCAATTCTAAGTTTAACATTACTCCAGCCTGAATCTTTCGCTAATGAAATAACCATATCAGGTGGAATTCCATGAGAGTCATTTAGAGTAAATAAAATATCATCATCGATAGATTCACTCGATTTGTCCAAAGTCCGTAATTGTGTCAAAATCACATTCCCTCCCTTCCTTAACATTTCAATATATTTCTGCTCTTCAAGATCTAAAATCTTACACAATCCATCTTTGGTTTGTTTCATCTTGGAATTNCCNAAGTTAATCTCTAAATGATGTGTAGCNAGTTGAGAAAGTGATACATCCAAACCTAGTTCATCGCGCAACCTTAATGTTCTTCTAGCCATCATTCTAGCCAAATATCCGGCTTTAGCATTTGAAGGAACAAGTCCGTCACCAAGCATATTACAAAGCGCATGAAGATGGTCGGGGATTGCATANATTCTTGCAAGTGGTTCGGTGATACTGGAAAATTGCTCATCACTAAGAACAAATCCTCTTTGAGATAATCTATCAATAAATATTGAGCGTAACCTTTCTCCATCAACGCCTGCCTCTATATTCATTATGCCGTTCAATCGACTCATTTCACCGAGAACATCATCAAGATTTAATTCAGGCCATTGATTGGCAATATTCTCAAATCCTGATAATTCTTTCAACCATTCAACTGTTTCAGGATAAATTGCTTCGTAAATGGTAGGTGTTCCAGCAGCAGCCCAACAAAATCTTTCCAACCCATAACCTGTGTCGATTATTTGTAATGGCATTTCACGATACNTGTCACCCTTCAATTCAACATCGCCTTCAGGATGTTCCTCAAGATTCATGAAAACAAGAGTGGCTAATTCTAATCCGCCAACTATGACTTCAACTGCAGCTCCAGCATTTCCTCCACCACACCATGGGTTTTCGACATAGGTTATTTCGCTTGAATCTATTCCAAATGTCTTGGTAAACATATCATGGCAATACTGAACACACTCTTCCATCCAGTAGAACATTTTTCCTTCCTCAGGACGATTAAATACGTGATGGGCCATCATTTCAAATGTGGTTAAGTGTCTTCCTGAGCGGCCAACTGCATCAACATCAGTGAGTCGAATACAGGGTTGTGAAATAGTCAACGGATTAGCCGGAGGTTCAACTTCACCCGATGTAACATGNGGTTGAAAATCCGCAATTGAAGCAATTGTTAAGTGAATNTCATCTCGCCATCTAGCAAGNACAGGATAAGGTGAGATTCTTGTGTGTTCTACATTCTCAAAGAACTGTAAAAAGGCTTCACGCATAGCATCTTTCAAAGACTTACCACGCATTTCATATCCTTGAATCAAAGGTTTTCCAATGAATGTATATTCATCTTCACTGGTGTCACCACATGTATCTCTAGATTCATCTGTAGTCCAAAACCAAAGGTTAGTAACTCGACATTGCTTACGCACATATCCATTTTCATGGAATACTGCCAAATCTATCGGGGGTAGACTCATTTGCACACCTGTCAACTTGTGACACCCATCCCTAACGACGACACATATTGAAACCTACGGGTGTAAATGCATAGAATAGCATCAACAATGCTCAAAGAGGACTNACTCGACACATGTACATGGGCGAAGATTGGCGAGAGCATCTTCAATCGGAAAATGATGGCACTATGCGCATCAAAGCCCATGGCGATATGAAAGTNGACGCNAGAATCGTCACNGACCAANNCCACTTNGCTAAGTANGCCGATGANAGNGGNCCAGAACAATTGGTTAACGCAGCAAGNCTACCAGGAATTGTTGGTGAAGCATGGGCNATGGCTGATTGGCATTTCGGATATGGTTTNCCAATTGGNGGCGTAATTGCAACTGATACCGAGGCTGGAGAACTAGGTGGAGCCATTTCGCCGGGTGGTGTTGGTTTCGACATAAACTGCGGTGTNCGAGTATTGGCACTGGAAGCAACAATTGATGATATTCCAAATATCAAAAAATTGGGTGGCCGTATCGCTGGTCGAATTCCGGCTGGAGCATCTGGAAAGGGTGGATTAGACATTAGCATGAATGATTTGGATGAAATTATTTCAGGTGGGGCACAGTCTGCTGCTGAACTTGGTTTTGGACACTCAAATGACCTCGAAAATCTGGAGTCTGGCGGACGTTTAGAAACTAATAATGTCGAACTTTCTACTAGGGCTAAAGAAAGAGGAATGCGTGCATTGGGTACACTTGGAAGTGGTAACCATTTCTTAGAAATCCAGTGCGTTGAATCCGTAGAAGATAATGAAACAGCCAAGCACTGGGGATTGTATGAAGGTCAACTACTAGCAATGATTCATTCCGGCTCTCGNGGACTTGGACATCAAGTATGTAGTGAACATTCAAGAAAACTAGAACAAATGTACAAGAGAGATGGAAATCGATGGTATAATGAGAACTGGGATTTCCATGTTGCTGATAGACAATTGGCTTGTGCACCATTTCATTCAAAAGAAGGTCAACAATACTTGGATGACATGAATGGTGCGGCAAATTTTGCATTTGCCAATAGAAGTGCTTTAGCTCATCGACTTAGAGAAGTATTGACATTGGAGATGGGAGTTGATGGTGAGGCAAAGACACTGTATGATGTAGCACACAATATAGCAAAGGTAGAAACTCACCTGATACATGGTAAGAATTGCCAATGTGCAGTCCACAGAAAGGGAGCAACTAGGGCATTTGGCGGAGACCAGTTAGAACTTAATTCACATTTCAAAATAACAGGACAACCAGTATTAGTTCCTGGTGACATGGGTACAGGTTCATGGATTATGTCTGGGCCTATATCGGGTCAAAATCAAGCATTTGGTTCATCTTGTCATGGTGCTGGGCGATCACTTTCAAGAACTAAAGCAAAAAAGACAATCGATGGAAAAGCATTGAAGCAGAAATTGGAGAATTCTGGAATACGTGTTCATGCATCAACTCCAAATGTTCTATCTGAAGAAGCACCAGATGCTTACAAGGATGTCGACGAAGTCATAGAATTAACATCTAAAGCAGGACTAGCTAGGCCTGTAGCGAGAATAATTCCTAAGGTTGTTGTCAAAGGTTGATCACATACAGAATTTAGATGTGCTTTGACCTGGTATCATTGGTGCAGCACCAGTATGGACTCCATCTGGCTCTTCACAAATAACACTCAGTAAAGTGTTTACTAGTTCTTTCAATTCATCAACTTGGCTTTGTAGATCATGCACACGTCGGCGCATATCCACTTTAGATTCTACTTCTTGTCCCATCAATATCCCATCTAAGGAAGTCGCCTTCCTTATTCACCAATTAACAAAATAGCCCTTTAATCTTTGAGGGAGAAAATATAGACAACAATAGGTTTTTACAACTGAATAACAAGTTCGACAATCAATTACTAGAAGTCTCGAAGCGGTTATAATCACGAGGCGATTCGCAGGCATTGCGCCACCGTGGCTTAGCGGTATAGCACCTCATTGGTAATGAGGAGGTCGCGAGTTCAAATCTCGCCGGTGGCTCCATAATCGACTGATGATTGAAGAAGTATTCTCGACATATTAATTTAAAATATTTATAGCCTAAATTAAAATTGGCGCCGAGAGAGAGATTTGAACTCTCGTGCCACAAGGACACGCGATTTCCAGTCGCGCGCAATACCAGGCTATGCGATCTCGGCTCGCAACCCTGCGACTCCCATCCCATGTTTAACGCTCTCGCTCTAAATTAGTGAACGATAAGGCGAAAGAACTCATATGTGAACCCTTTAGGCCACGACATGAGCGAGACGGTTGAGGCAACCGAAATGGCTAGTTCAACTATGTCTGAAATGCCTTTCCACCTTCGTGATATGAACCTAAAATTCGAGTTTTCCAATATTCACCCTATTTTTAGTCCAATAGATAAAGTTCGTAAAGAGATCAAATTCATCGTTTTATTAGCATTTGCAGAATGGAATAAAAACCTAATTATGGCACTATGTGTTGGAACTGTCGCATTTCTTTTAGGTTCATTATCTGCAGATATTTTATCTGGTGGGAATCCAGAACTAGTCGGTCTTGAAGGTATGAGAAAAGTTGGAAGTTTTTCATTCTTCCAAATGTTACTTGCATTGATTGGATGGGTGTGGTTTGTTTACTTGATGTGGACACAATTCCCTGTCATGAGAGTTCACTCTATTTCTATGCTTTTAATTTGGAATGGTATAATGTTTTTACAAGTATTATTCCATCAGAAAAATTCAGATTTCCCCAAGAATATGGTGTTGTCGGATATGATGTACGGCGTGTTAATCATGCTGGTAATATTTTTCTTCGTCTACTTCTTTTGGAAAGCTGTTATCGAGACAAGAGATTTACATGTTCAAATACACCATGTACATGAAGATGTAAGAGTAATGGAAAAAGAAATGCGAGAACATTCTTTAGTTGGTTGGGGTAGTTTGCTAGTATTTTGGCTCGCTAATGCCTTTTACTCTTGTTGGAATGGAGTACATTATGTGGCATCAAGAAGTGACCAAAACTCAACTTTTTATGTTATGCACATAATCTCTGGATTACTCATAGTTCCTGTTTTCATGTTACTAATGTGGTATCCTCAGAGAATGCTTGGTAGTGAAGTTAGAATTAGTACTACTGCTGCAATCACTGCTGAAATTGAATTGGCTCAAGGTGATTTTAAGATTCAAGATGATGCTAAATGCCCAGAGTGTGATGCAGATGTTGAATTAGAAAGAGAAAGTGATGGACAATTATCAGTGCCATGTGCAACTGAAACATGTACTAATCAATCAGGTATTATTGGCACAGTTTGTAACATTTGTAAGGAAAAATTCCCGACTCGATTTGAATGTAAATCCTGTGGAGTTAATCTACCTTACATCGATTGTGTGCCTGATTTGGAGGCTTGGTAATGAGTTTCTCACACCTACGTTCAGACTTTCCTACTCTCTGTCAGGAAAACCCTCCTGCTTATTTGGACAATGCGTGTGTCACCTTGAAGCCTCAACAAGTAATTGATTCGATATCCGATTATTATAGTAAATATCCCGGGTGTGGTGGGCGTTCAGTCCATAGATATGGAACACAAGTATCTAGATTGGTTCAACAATCTCGAAAAACTGTTGCCGACTTCATCAATGCAAATTCACCAAATGAAATGATTTTTACAAGGAATGCTACGCATTCATTAAATCAAATTGCCAAAGGCCTTAGTTGGGAAAAAGGTGATGTCATAATAACTGGTGACCGTGAACATAATTCAAACTTAGTTCCATGGATACAACTCAAACAAGAGTTTGGTATCGAACATCGAGTGGTTAAATCAAATCCTGATAACTCTTTCAACATGGAAAATTTCGAAGATGCCTGTTCGGATGCTGGAGATAAATTGAAACTAGTTTCTATGAGTCATGTGGGAAATTTGGATGGAGTTAAGATACCAATCAAAGAAATTACCAAGGTGACTCATGAACATAATGCACTGATTAGCGTTGATGGTGCTCAATCTACCCCTCACATGAAAGTCGATGTTCAGGAATTAGATATTGATTTCCTCTCATTCTCTATTCACAAGATGTGTGGACCTTCAGGAATGGGGGGATTATGGGGTCGTACTGAATTGTTGGAAAATATGAGAACAATACAGGCAGGTGGTCAAACCGTAACCTCGACAACTTATGATTCACTGGAATGGGCCAAGCCCCCTAGTAAATTCGAAGGAGGTCTTGGTAACTTCGCTGGATTGATCGCTAGTGGTTCGGCTATTGATTATCTATCCAAATTAGATATGAATGCAGTTCATGAGCATGAAATAAGTTTGAACAGAATAATGACCAATGGAATCAAGCATTTGAATGGAATTGAAATTATTGGGCCTGAAAATCCTGAAATGCGTAGTGGAATTTGTTCAATCTTGATGAATCAATTACCCGCCCATGACATTGCAATTTTACTGGATGAGGCTGCGGGCGTAATGGTTCGCAGTGGACAACATTGTGTTCACTCTTGGTTTAATGATAGAGGGCACAAGGATGGATCTCTAAGGGCTTCAGCCTATCTCTATAATACTGAAGATGATGCTAAATTATTTGTTGATACCTTTTGTGAGGCTGTTGAAGCATTTAGTTGATTCATATGAGTGATGATTTTACCATTCCCGAATTACCTCCAGTTGTTCCTATTGAACAACCTCAAAATGCTATCTTGTATTCTGGCGACCTAACTCTTGCTCGAAAGGTAGTTAGTATTGGNATTTCGCTATTACTGATTGTTTCTATCTTTTGGCTTGTCAATTACATAGATGAAGAAGGAGTGTTCTCACTAAGGCCT
Organism: Euryarchaeota archaeon TMED132; assembly: GCA_002172355.2. GTDB lineage: Archaea > Thermoplasmatota > Poseidoniia > Poseidoniales > Poseidoniaceae > MGIIa-L1. The sequence goes on along the minus strand of NHGH02000011.1, from coordinate 15,742 downwards.
AGCGAAGANGCAATTTCTTATCAAGANACATATAGTGAAATGATACAATTAGATGATGTATCACTTGATGGTGAAGGAATATCTGTGTGCATTGTCGATTCTGGAATTGATATGACGCATCCAGATTTATCAAGATTGAGTCTTGCAGGATGGAGAGATTTCATCTCTNATGAACCTGAACCATATGATGACAATGGACATGGCACTAGTATGGCTGGAATATTAGTTGCCGATGGTTGGATTAAGGGTGTTGCTCCAAGTGTTGACTTATACGTGGCTAAGGCACTCGATGGAGTAAATGGGCAAGGCAGTGATGAGGTTGTTGCACAAGCGATAGACTGGTGTGTAGAACAAAATGTGAATGTTATTTCATTATCTCTAGGCGGTGCGCCTGGAATACTTCCATTCAATCCATTCAGTGGCAGAGATTCTGGCGATGCTGCAAGTGATGCTATCGACGAAGGAATTGTTGTCGTAGCAGCAGCAGGTAATGACGGCGGAGATGATGANGACGGCGATGTCGCACATCCTAGTAGTGAACAATTGGTTATTTCAGTAGGTGGAGTNACATTATCAGAAACTCATTGGTCGGGTTCATCTATCGGAGATAATGATGGAAGCCTTTTNCCCCTACTCTTACCTAGGCAAGACCCGAATAAAAAACCTGAAATTGTAGCTCCNGGAGAATCTGTACCGGTAATAAATAATCAGAATTCTTGGTCTATTGTTGATGGAACAAGTGCTTCCACAGTTTTTGTNACCGGNGCNATTGCCTTACTTCTTGAAAATTCACCTGAACTTAGTAGTGATAATGAACAATCTAATTCNGATACAGTGACTCAGATAAANCAATTAATNTTGAACTCTGTAAANGCTAGAGANGGACAAGAGGGGCATGATNACAATTATGGNTANGGTCTTTTACAAATCAATGATTTGTTAATNGCNTCNGGTTCNNTCTAATTTTTNGNTAAAAANGCNACNAGAACCCCTTCAAATAGNGGACTAAATGCAACATANTGNGTNTCTTGAGTTTTAGTTATCAATTCNATCCAAGAGTTGAATCCATTGACATGTTTCATCATTTCTTCATCATNTTCATCTATATCNCCTGCTGGAACTGGTGGTTCACAAGTGAAAAGAACTCCACCATCACNTAANANNGGGAGTAANATTTCAATATNTTCTGCTAAATCTTCTATNTTCGAATCAACGATTATNACATCAGANTCGACACCTAATGGTGANTCTCCAACNTCNAGGCCTGTGGCTGAGGCTGCACTCCATGCNGNTGTTTCAGCNACAAGAGATGGNATTTCTCCNACTACAATATTTGTCCANTCTTCTGCCNCNTATCTAGTCATNAAACGATGNAGAATTACAGCAAANTTNGCCCCTTGCTCNACTAGATCATATCTTTCAGGTNNTGAGTCTTCAGTNAANAAATCATATAACCAAGCCGAACGNTGACCAATTCCTGCTCCAACTTCGATTANTCTTTTAGGTTTTAATTTATGAATNGAATTTCGNAATCTACGNATTACTGATTGTGACCANGTTGAAAGACCCATGTGTTGTAGTTGTTNTGAAATNTTAGCGGCGATTTGAGGTTCATCCCTCGGCATNTCAGAATCTTTNGATAAAATANATGGAAGAACATCNGCTTTCGAGGGGGTACTACCTTGCACTTCCTCACCCATACCGAGCCCAATGAGNCAACCATGATGAATGCTCGCTTTGANGANTTTNAGCCGGTGACTTCAAACATACAACCTTTCACGGTTGGTTGAGGGATATCATGTCTGATGACGAAAATGAGGTCGATGACGAGGTAATCCTAGAAAATGCAAACTTTTGTGAAGAATGTAATGAAGTGACTGGGCATGAACTACTGCGTGAGAAACCTGTGGGAGAAGGTCGTGACGTATTGCTAAAGTGTAGCGAATGTGGCATTGTATATACTTTGGAAATCCGCCCACCTAAATTAATTCGAATTCCATTTATCCTAACTGACGGACCTAGTTCACAAAGAATTACTATCGATGTAGATGGTGATGAAGAATTTAGCCTGGGTGATGTTTTCGAAGAAGATGACATGTTGTGGACCATTAATCAGATATTGGTTTCAGGTGAAAGAAAAGCTAAGAAGTCAATTGCTGGTGAAGTAATGCGTATTTCTGCTTTGAGGACCGATATGGTTCGAGTTAAAATGACTTTAACAAGAGGAGAACAATCAGATTCAGAATCAATTCTTGTAGAATATGGTAAAACTTTCACTGCNGGATATTTGATGGANCACAAGGGAGAAACTTGGAGAATTAGAGCAATACATACTGGCCAAGGAAGAACAATGCGTGGAACTGTCGAATCTCAAGATATTAAGAGAATGTATCTGCATGAACCTCCTCGACCTGAGCACTTTGAGCCAAAGACCCCTCGGGAAAGACGACAAGCATGGAAAGAAGGAAGATTAGGATTTAATCCAAACCCAGTTGTACCAAAAGAGGTAACTAAGAAGCGAGTTACACCTTCTAACAAACGAAAGAAAAAGCGCCCTAGAAATTAAGGCCGATTTGTCCAAGGCATCAAAAANGCCTTAGCAACTTGAGCACCAACAGTTGGATTCTCTTTTAGTCGTCTAATGCTGTATTCGTACCATTTTGCACCATAGGGGATGTAAACTCTTGTGCGATGACCTTCTGCAGCTAACTTTCTACGCATTGGACCACGAACTCCAAGAAGCATTTGAAATTCATANCCATTCCCTTTAGCCTTTCTTTTAGCTCCAGCATTATCTCTAGGGTCATCTATATTCGGACCCATACCAAATGATTTCAAAGCAGATTTTGCATGNTTTATCACAGGAACATCATGTGAAGCAATTGCACAATAAGCCCCTGCTGCAAGCATTTTATCAATGCAAGAATTAGTTGCTGAAACAATATCAGAATATGTNGTGAAAGAAATCTCTTCAGGTTCCAAGTATATGCCTTTACAGATTCTATAATCTGCCATCGAACCTAATTGTGATTCAAGATTATCAATATCTTCCAAAGTTCTAAACAAGCGACCTTGTAAAACAGTTCCAACATTTGTGAGACCCTGAGAATGTAAATCGATAACAACTTGAATAGTATCTTCTGTCACTCGATGATCTTCCATATCCAAACGTACAAAGATGTCATGTTTTGAAGCCATTTCGACTAAATTCTTGATATTTTTGAATCCTTTTTCAGAATCTATAAGCAGTCCGAAGGCTGTAGGNTTAATACTCAAATTAGCATCTAAATTATGTTCAATAATTGCATTTGTAACACTAACATATTCATCATAAAAATACTGNGCCTCTTCCATAGTTGAAATCTCTTCACCAAGAACGTCAACTGTGAAACAGGCATTTTCTTTACTTAACCTCTGCATAATCTTAACAGCGTCAGATAACTCTGAGCCTGCTACATATCTACGAGAAACCCATTTGACAAACCATTTTGGCATGCGAACGGTACTGGCGACGACCAACTTGGAAAACCAACTTACCATAGCCACCCTCAACTAATGCTTCTCGAGGAGATTCTTGAGGCTTGTGATTATTTTTCAATCAATTCTAAAATTGATTTGGTATTCATCAAAGGAATATCGATATCTATCAAATGCTCTCGAATCGCCTGTCTTTGCCATCCTTTGAATGCTTTCTTGTCCATGGAACAGATGATATTACCATTTGGAAATGCCAATTTAGTGGATTGAACTGCTGCATTAATCGAATTTTTCCAGTTTCCTTTCGGGGTCGAATCTTCTTCATCGGGTTTTACGAATGGAAGTGCATATGTTGCAAGCATATGCCCAATCCAAATCCCTTCATTTAACCCTAGTTTATTCGCTCTTGGTGAATAATGACCGCCTCCAAGAGTAATTAGAACTGTGTCACCGGAATTGACTTGCTCATCCCAAACGCCAAAATGTTCAGTTTCTTCTAGGCCAAGCCCCTTAGCAATAAGTTCTGCCAGAATAGTGGCTGCACCAATATGCCCCCAAGTCTTAGCAGTTGAACCAACTTCAACAAATATCGATGGAACACTAATCCATGGCCCATGATGAGTAACTTCTAGTGAAAGGTCAAACTGATTCTCGATTTCTGAACCATTTACCATTTGCTTTAGATTACGCCACCATGAAGCAAGTCTTGGTGAAGGAGGTGGAGCATTTCCACTCTTTCCACCATAAGGGGCTTGCTCATCAAAGTCTAATTGAGGGACTCCAATAGGATGAAGAGTTAAAGAAGCATTTCCGCTTTTTGCGGAATGACGAGAAGGGAAAATTGCTTCAATTACCTTTTCCCCTGTAGCCTTTTGCCATCTGAGATCTAAGTTATCCTCGAATAAGACTCCTCCAGGATGAATCCACATTCTAATATCATGGATGGAATAACAAGGATGTCCTTCAACTTCTTTTATCTCATCCCAAGAATATTTTTCGAGAAGAATATCTGCTTGATTAGTCGAAGCAATATCCCCGCCACTGACTATGATTAGTCGGACTTCTACGGGAGACATGTATATCGCATTAGTATCTCATTTTTGAGACCTTCTTAATACGAGAATTGACAAACTAAGCCATATTGGCATTGNTATGGCCAGTGAACTTCCTGCATCTTTGGATTTCACACCAAAACAAATTATCGAGTGGAATGAAGGTTTTATTGCAATCGGAATAGATGGTGAATTACAAAANCTTGATTCNAATTATGTTCAAATTAATAAACCNATCAATCCATTCCCGACACCGATTAGAAATTCTACAATTATTGAGTCAAAAATGATTGTCACATGGATCGATTCCGAATTAATGTTAGCAAGAATGGCTTCATTTGATTTAACTCAAGACTTTATTCAAGGGGTCGAAAGAAGTGAACTTAGAGTGCGTCGAACATTAGATAGAGCAATACATCCTGCTGGAAATATTTGGTCTCATGTATTGGATGCTGAACCTTTAGCAATCGACTCAAGAAATTCTTCCTTCACATTTGTTCTTTGGAGAAAAGGAATCTATAATATGACCAAAGATGCTCATGAAAAATGGCGTAGTGAAGAACCTTCATGGAATAAACTATCTAAATATCCAAGGGCCGAAGAAACTGTAAATGTGATAATGAATGATGATTTTGTTGAAATTTGGTCGCGTGGAGGGGGAGTAAATAGGTATGACCACGAAAATGGTANTTTAATTGAGCAAAAAATAATTGAAATAGATGGCTTTTTGTTAAATGTTTACNATCATTCTAAAAATTATCTTTTGCAATTAAATGATGGTTATATAGCTTTATTTGACGGTGAGAATATACTTTTGAAGGCCAAACTATCTGGTCCTATAAGTGATGCTTATTGGAGTGAAAATCGACAAGGTTGGTATATTTCAGGATGGCGTGAAATAATTTTCCTTTCAAAGAATGAATACCAAAGAAAGGAACTTGTAGAATTACCTGTGTACTATGACCATAAAAGAAAAATTGCTCTTTGCAATGATTCGAACTGGTATCATGTTCAAATAAATGATGAGGAAGAGTAATCACTCGTCGTTTAATACTGTATATCCACAGCGTCCACATGATTTTCTGTTTGCATGAATTGCAAGAAATACGCCTGGTCCACATGTAGGGCAGAATTCAGCATTTCTAGTTAGAGTACCATCTTCCCCTACACTATACTTGGACCACTTTGCAGATGAATTAGGACCGTCTCCCATCATTGCTCACCTCCTTCATCAGCAGGTGCTTCTTCTTCTTTAGCAGGTGCTTCTTCTTTAGCAGGTGCTTCTTCTTTAGCAGGTGCTTCTTCTTTAGCAGATGTTGAACGTAGTGATTCATGCCTAGTGAATATATAATCTGGTTCTACTTTCATAGAATCTTCATCGCCATAGATATATGCCATACCGGTAGTTAAAGGCTGACCAAATCTTGTCTTACAATCTTTTACAACAATCAAATCAGATTTCGCTCCAGGTTCTAGAGTTACGACTAAATCCATTACTTCTTTTCTTGAAGGAGTTGATTTACCATCATGTTTCCACTTGAAAGCAATTTCAACACGATTCAATAATTTATTTTCTTTACGACTTACTTTTTCCATATTTTCATCCCCTTCATCGAGTATTTACTTTGAGAGCATATTTGCCTGGGTGTTCTACATTCAACCTTTTTGCTATTTCTGAACGCTCAGGATTCATGATGATGACATAACCTTGCCAATCAGAAGATACTTGAGCAGATGGGCATCGAGGACATTGGTCTATGCCATCAGCTAAAACTAGGTGACAATCTCCGCATGCGAAAGGATTCTTTGCCATAATAACACCTCACTCGTTATCCTCTTCTAACCATGAATGGCAGCCCAGTCCAGGTTGTTTACTTGTCAATCCGATCTTTGAACGCCTAGGGTCACTGGTATCTGGTGAAAGAGATACAATTCTTGCTCTTACCGAGTCACCAATTCCGATTCTTCGGCCAGTTTGTCGACCTTCGATCCATCCCATTCCTACATTAGCATCAACCATATCTTCCATGATTTGTGATTTGTGAAGTAGTGCTTCCATTGGACCAATTCTTACGAATGCCCCGAATTCATTNATTTCAGATACTGCACCTTCGACAACTTCGTAATCATCCATGCAGAAAAGTACTGCATCGAAACGAACTTTTTGATAAATNGCACCATCACCGTGAATGATTCTTCCTCTTCCAAGTGGTTGGTGGTTATTGGTAACTAAAATAAATCTGTTATCATCATCAAATCGTCCTTCAAATGCAGTCATTGAAAGACGGTCAATGTGTTGGTCAAGAGACTGACCTTTGCGCATATATTCTGCAGGGATACGAATTGTATCTTCCTTTGTAACAATTTTGTACATTTTTTCACATCCTTTGGTAGATTCAAAGGCTTCAGTGAAAGGGATAGGTTTGAACCTATTCCGTCCTTCACCGGTTTAACCTCGGGAGAGAATCGACCGTAGTCAATTTGGCCACCGACGACCCCTATTTAATGCAAACGGAAGATTCGCCGATAAAAAGTAGTGAAAAAACGCCTCATGGAGTTGTTTTCATTGGCTGAAAAATGAAGCATTAGAGGTACGAATTGCCATAAGTCATAACAACCCCTTCGTAACACAACCAATTATGACATCGGCTAATGCCATGAGTGCTAGAGCGAATTTACGCTCAATATTCATGTTTGTATTACTTTTGTTTACTTCATTATCTCCTGTATTGATGAACAATAATTTTGAACTAAAATCAAATTTGGAAATTGATGAGCCAGTGTTTACTGGAAATTCAGAGCCTTGGGACCCTATTGAACAACCGTGGGGACAATATTCACGNACTCCAACTCATAATGGAACNATGCCACTTCATGGCCCAAATGGAGGNCCTGGNATAGGAAATGTNAGNGATGTANTCGAATATGGAATTATTGACAATCCNGTNGTCAACTGGGTNCTNGATGATTCNGATGACTATGGTTCNGACTTNTANGGTTCNATNATNGGNGANTTTNCCAATAGTATNACTGCNACCAATGNNGCNCTNGAAAGGTGTGGNNANGGNNAATTATTTGCNGTNATNGTATCNAGNGACNNNNCNAGTAGNAAACTNAGNATNGTNAGTGGNGATGATGCTAANTTAGCATGGCAAGTNGACNTAGGTNCNACTGANGCAATNCGNTCNACNCCAGTNCTNCTTGANGTTGANGGNGANGGAAGAGTCGAAATTTTATTGGCATATGACACGGATACATCTTTGGAAGTGGAAATGTGGTCGCCCGAATTATCATGCTCTGAATCAGGATGGGATAAAAGTGGTCATGAAAATGAAAAGTTATGGTCGATGAGTAATTCTGATTATCGAATTGGAATTCAGAGCCCTCACTTTGCTTCCTCACAAAGCAACCATAAATCAGTCACCCAACCTCTATTAGCAGATTTAGAACTCGATGGAAACCCCGAACTAGTCTTATCTTTGGTAAACGATAACACAAATGACCCAACTGTAGTTTCACTTTCGCTAACAACAAGTGCACCAACTACATTTGACTGGGAAGTTGTTTTGGATAGAGGGACTCACCCCTCCGATCCATCATGGGGNGCNTTGGANAGTTCTAATACNGCAATTGTTCTAACGACAATTGATTCTAANTCTGGAAATATGTGGATTTGGAGAATAGATGGNGCATCNGGGTCNCTNGATTGGGANCGTGTNGCCATNTCAGGAACTGATTCTGATTCTGATTCTCCNAGATTAAGATTACCAGGNCCAGTAATTGTTCAACTGGATGGTGATGCAGCTCCTGAGATGATTTTGACAATTCCNACCGATTCCAATGGTAGAACTCCNGGNAATGGTGCTAAATTTGTAGCGATGGAAATGACATCTACAAGTGAAATTTTTGATTTTAGAACTCCCAATGGATATGCAGATACACAACCACTTCCTATCGATACAGATGGTGACTCTATCCATGACAGGTTATGTTGGGTGACTTGGTACTCTGAATCAAGTGTTAATTTTAATCGTAAGGGCATGGCAGGGTGCCATGACATTTCCTCAACAAACCCAATTAAAGAATGGTCTAAAGATATGCAAAGAGGTAGTGGCAATGATAATGATGAAATTGGTGTTTCACCTCCAATATGGATGGACCTTGATGGAGATGAATATTATGAATTGATTGTTCCATTTGGAAAGCGATTGTGGGCATTTAATGGCGAAGATGGAATATCTTCAGCAATCTCCAGTGGCTGGTCATCACCACTTTCCATGCCACATAGAGTATGGGCTGCTCCAGCAGTAGCAGATATGGACGGAGATGGAAACTTGGATATTCTAATTGGAGATACTTTGGTNTCTCAANTGATTNCAGATTTCGCACCAATGAGTGATAATCGTGGAATTAGTTTCAATCCAAATNAACCTGACCCGGGNGACCTAGTTACTGTTACAGGACAGTTCAGTAATATTGGAACCATGGATAATGATGATGACTTAGATGTAGTATTACTGCAAAATGGGAATGAAATAACCAGAGAAAGATTTGACGATGTTAAACCNGTTGCGCCTTCGGGAGAAGGTGGGCCTTACACATTCAGTGTTGACATAACCGCTGAATTAGGAATTCATGAATTTGAAATGATACTTGACATAAATGGTAATCTAAGCGAATCAAGAGAAGACAACAACAGAGCAGTGACACAATTATCTGTTGTAGAACCTTATGTATCTCAGATAGATATTCCTGCTGAGCCCCCTCGAATATCACCAGGAACTGGTGAAAGCGTGACAATTAGCGTCTCTGCAATTGGTTCGCGAACAGATTCATGGACTCTTACATGGAATACTGATTCACTNCCAGAGGACTGGACTTTTGAATTGATGAATAATCAAAACATCAATCCAACTTTGATTCCAAATACACCTGTTGACATTGATTTTGCAGTTACTATTCCATCAGATGCGCTTGGCGATGAAAATTCATTCGTCGATTTATTGTTAACTTTAGATTCAGATCAAAACATTAGTTCAACAGTCAGGCTTCCCATAGAGGTGCTTAGAACACGTGGTTTTTCGGTNGTTGGACCTGATGGTCTTGGAGTTAGTGAAGGGATTGGGAAACCAGGCAGTACAGCTACTGCATGGATGATGGTGGAGAATCTTGGTAATGCATATGAATCGACCACATCTATTGACTGGAGCGCCCCCTCATGGGGAGGAACTCCAACGCTCCATAATGAAGAAGGAACTGAAGTCTTCTCATTGAATATGGCNCCTAATGAGAAACGTGAACTCTTTGTTAATTTACAAACACCTAATGAAATTCTACCCGGTTCTACCACTTCAACAACTATGACAATGTGTATTGGAAGTGGTGGAGATACNCTTTGTCAAGACCTGATAGTTAATTTCACCGCTTCTGGCGTCACTGTTCAAAATATACATACTCGAACTTTACCTAATAGTTCTCTATCTTGGCAACTTGACGCTGAATTACCGTCAGGAGGAGAGTTGAAATGGAACATGGTATCTGCNCAAATGATCAATTCTGGATGGATATGGAGCGTTGATGGTGATTTAGTCATCAACGGTTCCAACTTAGAAATTTCAGGTTCACCTGCTCAGGCTGTTTCTGGGAATATTTACTTGACACTACCGGTAAATGCAGTTCCACAAAGACATGTATTTTCAACACCAGACATGTCAGAAGATAATCATGACTTACATTTCAGTATGCATGTTCTTCAAGTTTACCGTACAGAAGCAACAATNCTACAACCCCTACCAGATATAATTGGAGAACCTGTATCATTACTTGTAGAGAATACTAACCAAGTTCTTTTGAGATTGGAAAACCCTGGTAATGGAGAGGATGAATTCTTACTAACTACTGATGTAGTTTATAGTGAATCTATGACNAGTCCTCCAGGAGTAGAATTCCAAACATATAATCCTCAAAGAATTCTTGGTCCTTTGGCCACCACAATTGCAACTGTCGATGTGACTCTATCNGAAGATACACCTGCTTTAGAACCATTTATGCTTTCCTTCACATGGAAATCTTTGGGTAATGAATCAGTTCATTCTACTGTCAATTTACTAGTACAGGCCGAGCCAGACCATAGTTGGCAGTTAGACTTTGAACTTGGCACTGAGCATGATGTCATTCCTAGTCAAGAGGTNTCTCTAAACTTCACAGNAAAAAACATAGGTAATGCAAATGATACAATCGTCATCCAGCCAATGTTTACTGCCCAATACTTTGGACAAGATTCTAGTTTATGGAATGCTGAAAACATCAGTTCTTCNGTNATANCAGTCAACGACACAGAAAGTATGTTCCTGAACTTCACAGTACCTAGCGATACTTGGGAAGGAACTCAAGNATCGCTAAACCTAGCAATATATTCTAACACTTTATTTGTGGATAACTTCACTTTAAATTTCACAGTCATACATGTTTCTGGTTGGAAATTCAATCTATCTAATACTAATTTGGTCGTCGACCCACAAGGAGAAAATTTGACATTAAACATAGAACAATTAGGAAATAAGGCAACAAAGCCTTGGTTTTCAAAAGCTGGTTCAGGGTGGAATGTGTCTTTACCTACTTCAGGAAATCTTATGCAGCCTTACAGCACATCTACAGTAACTGTATTTGTCACCCCTCCTGAAGGAGCAATTGCTGGAGAAGTAGGTGTTCTAAAACTGAGGATATCCGATGGTGATGGATCAGGTGAAGTAATTCAAGAGATCCCAGTTAGAATAGGTGCTAAGCCAGAAATTCAAATTGACTCATCCGGTTCATGGATGGTAAGCCAAGACGGGGGAATGCCTACAGCTTGGGTGGAAAATCTTGGCAATGACTTAGCCTCACTAAATATTCAATTGACTGGACTACCCAGTGGCTGGACATATGTTGGCCCTGATGCAATGGTCGTTGCTCCGTCACAAATTCTTGGTATTCCATTCACTCTAATCCCTGAATCTAGTTGGGACGGACAGAGTTTTGTTGTGACAATAGAAGTTGAACATCCAAGTTTAGGAATCTATTCTATCCCAATATCTGTTGAAAATAGTTCTTCTTCATTTGCTTCAACTCCTATAGTTAGTGGTATTTCTGATAGAAACATAAGTATTGACTTCAATGGAAATGTCACATTGGATTCATTACAAAGTAGTATTTCATATACTCAACAAAATGGTAAAATTACATTATTGATACCAGATTCAAGAGTCAACTTAAGCCTATTTGACCAAGGAAACCCTGAATCAGAGTACATTATACATATTGTTGGACAAACTTTACCAGATATTTCTGGCAACTGCCAATTAAACTCGGCCGCATTTGAAACACTTGGATTAACTACAATCTCTGGTAGCGTAGGAAGTTGTTCACTTACTTCATCAAGCGATGAAAGGCTACGTGGTAGTTTTGTTCTTATTACAAACACCGGTGAGCAGATTCCAATTACACAATCAAGCGTTAATATGGCTGAATCAACAACAGAATCATTCAGTATAAATCTAAGTTCATGGAGTACCGATGCTGGATATGTTGACATTACATTGATGTTCATTGATTCATACGGTCGAGTGATAGACGAGGAAAGTGTATCAGTAATATCAAGAAGTAGTGGATGGAATATTGGAATATCTTCTGTAGAAAGTGACGGTGACATTACTGTTGGAATCTCAAGAGAAAGTGCTACTTACCAAAGATTGATTGGCGTGACCTGTAAACTGATGGTTACAAAAAGCCAAGATGTACTAGTTGCTACAGTCATCGTCGACATTGGTGGTTCAGAATATGCTCCTGTGATAGTTGTCAAAGACCCTGGAAATATTGACGATGGAGAACAAATTAAAGCTACAATCGGTTGTAATGCACCATTTGATATTGATGAAAATCCAAACGATGATACTAAATCTGCAGACTATAATGAAGAATCTACGATAAAGGTTAGTGGAGATGACATATTGATCACAATTATGGTCGCAGGAATCCTGATAGTGATAGCATTCTTTGCTGGATTACTACAGATTAAAGATGAAAAAGAACTACCAAAATCAACTGACTTGGAAATTAAGAAAATTGAACAAGTTGTCGAGGTTGAAGAAGAAATCGATGATATAAACTTTGAATTTGAGGAAGAAATTATTGAACAGAATAATGAAGTAATCGACTTAGATGATGAAGAACCAATCAGCATGGAAGAGACTGTAGTAGAAGAACCAGATAATTCTCCGTCCGGACGTCTAGCATCACTTAGAGATGAATTAGATGATGATAAAGTCATTGAACGTCGCCCACTTAGAGATAGAATGGACGATTTCTTCAACGATTAATTGCAAGGACTTATTGCTGACCTACTTGTGCACGGGTCATGGATTTAGACGGCTACAATGACACTACCACATCATTTTTCACTCTTGATGCATGTGATGGAGAACTAGCAACTCAAATAATGAGGGTTTTATCTTTGAATAAAGATGAAATTGAAAGTTCATGGAAGCAACTACTATCCGATTTTCCGAAAATAGAAACAAGATTACGAACCCAAGGTATTGAAACACCCGATGTAAGAATGTCGATAAATTGGGATGATGCAATGATATTGTTCACATGCTCTTTAGAAATTAACAATCAGCAACGTCCGATACAACTTGGCGAACAATTGTCAAAAGAACGATTCGGTAGGTTTCCTTGGGGTAATGGCTCTGCTACAAAGTATCTAATTGAATTCTTGCGACCCAATAAATCACTAAAAGATTCTAAAGAAGCATATGATGGAATGATGAAATTAATAGTAAAATTAGATTCTTTCTGTCAAAGTGAACCATTAGGAGACGCCAAATATGCTAATGGCCTTGGTGGATTGACTATCTGCGGAATACTAGATAAGAATGAGGCTCATGAATTACGAAAATTCTTCACCGGAAGGATGTGGAGTGTCTCAGCAGATGAACCACTAGATGGAGGAGTAAGAGATGCGATAAAACACCTAGTATTGATATTGAAATCTGCCGAAAGGCGAGGAGTGGGCGTGATGTTACGCTCACATTCATGATTAGAAATCATTTGAAGTTAAGCGCTCATACATTGATGCATACAACTCTGCAGTCTGGTCAATAATCTCTTGAGGAAGGGCAGGAATAGGAGGGTCTTGAGTACCTTCATCTCTAGCTTTCTTCAGTTCGGTTTGATGACCTGTACCGATGTAATGTGTTCTAACAAATTCCTTGGACAATTCAATGCACTCACCATTTGCGTAAGCCTCAGCATCCCACCATCTATCTTCATCCAGAGTCCCAAAGGTATCGACAAGTACTACTTTACGACCTGGGCCTAATGCGAACTCTTTCTTTCCATCGACATGAATCAATCCATTCTTTGCAGCTTCACGTTCGATCAATTCATCGACTTTCAAAACAACATCAAAGATTTCATTTAGTTCTTCTCTGGTAATATTAGAAATCTCTAATGCTTCTTCGACAGTAATATTTCTGTCAAACTTTTCAAACTTTGTAGTTACTTCCAAAAATGGGTTAGCCAATTTCGCTCCATATTCACAGTCCTTTGCAACACCTAATTCCTCAGCAGTTAATTCACCACGTTGAAACCTTCTCCAAGCAGACCCAGAAAGGTAATGACGACAAATAATTTCCAATGGAACAAAAACCCATTCCATATCTCTTGGTATGGCTCCAGGTTCTTTGATAACCTCTACTTTTCTAACCAAACAGCGATCTGCTGAATTAACTTCAACCAAGTGGGTCCCACATATTCCTTCCTGCTCAATCAATTTAAACCAATGAGCAGTAGTACGATTAAGTGATTCACCCTTACGAGGAATGAGAGATGGAATTATTTGATCGAATACTGATATTTGATTAGTAAATCTAAATTCCAAAATATCTGGGTCATCTGTTGACCAAACTTGCTTGACTTTACCTTGATATAGCATCTCGCCCATGAATAGGGTTCAGTGGAAACGGCTTTTGAACATTTCACTCTAATACGAGTGTCAAATAAGTCCAAGTGCATCTTCAATACGATTCATTTCAGGACCTGTGGTCTCGCTTCCAGCAAGAGCACCACTATTGGTAGAACAAATACCTGCACCAACATATGGTGAGCCAAAGCAAACGGTTCCCACCATCGGAGGAACTCCTAGAATTTCTTGAATAGAAATTACTTCTTCAGGAGTCACATCAGGGTGTAAAAGAACACCTTGGTCATTGGTGACGCCTAAGCTACCAACCACATCTTGTCCTGCAATAGTGGTTGCCATAACATCAACGCCCATTACATCAGCAATAATTTCAAGACCTGCATGAGGAACGCTAGGAGATGCAACTACGCCTTGCTCGTTAACCAATAAGAGGTTACCAGCAGTATTCACACCACCTTCCATTACTACAACATCACCATATGATGTCAACTTGTCAACATCCTCTTCAGTAGCAATATCTGCAACTGCAATGCCTCGAGAATTACCTGAAAGTAATGCTCCTACAAGATGTGAACCACCGATAGAAATAGCACATGTTTCCAAGCCAAGGGTTTGAGTGATCTTTTCTAAATCTGGACTTGGAAGTTCTGGAGGATGAAATAAAATGTTACCAACAGAGGCAAGATGAATGCCAACTTGGTCACTACCAAAAATATCTACGGTATCAATAGCCATCTCGTTCAACACTCCTAACTAATGATTACCTAAATAATGGTTCTAAATTTATACGCTAAAACGCAAAAAAGGCCGGCACTCAAAGAGGACCGGCCAGCGCCACCGAAGTGGATTGAGGATACCGAGTGAAAGAAGAGGGGCACAGTGACTTCCTTTCCCGTGGACTCTCGTACCACAGTATTGGGATAGACGTGGGAGGGCTTGACTTCTGGGTTCGGAATGGGACCAGGTAAACTCCTCCGCTATGACCGTGCACCCATCTTCCTTCGAATCGGATAATGGATACGACGACTAGCGTCGTTAGTGAATAGGCATGAATTATTAGACGAAGAGCACTCGCGGTGCGGATACATACGAAAAAGATGCTCGAACATTAGTGCTGCTGGACTGAATACGTCGCCGAAGCTTCGTACTTACATCCGCAGTCTATCATCTCGTCTTTTACGAGTGTTCTGAGGTGTCTCGTCTTTGGGGTGGCTTCGAGCTTAGATGCTTTCAGCTCTTATCCTTCAGG
>NHGH02000025.1 GCA_002172355.2 Euryarchaeota archaeon TMED132 | reverse complement strand
CCACATTTGTAAGTAGCCAAGAAGTTAATGTGCGCATATCTGGGTCTGTGCTTCCATAGTGAAATGAAAATGCTCCTTGTTTAGCTAAAATATCAGTCTTAGGTTTGGTTATCATACCAGGCGCACTTACTTTGTAAGCATTTAACAAAAATTTCATTGTTTTACGCCTTGATTTAAGGATTTTTGGCGGGGTATTTGCCAATAATTCATCTAACTGTAGATTCATTTCTTAGCACCGTCAGTTGATTTCTTACGAACAACATCAAACAAGTCGCCAACTAAACTAACCGAATCTCTAAGAGTTCCAAGCATCTTATCGATAACATTGGGGTCTTCGAATTTCTCTTTGACGATTTCACGAAGTTCTGCTTCAATGTTCTCATGCTCCTCATCATCGATTTGAAAAATATCTCTTAAGTGCGCTAACACTCTAAACTCATCTCTTGAAAGTGATGCATTAACAATTGCTATCTCGAAGACTTTTGTATAGATGTTTTTGGCACCTGCCAATGTTATTGGCTCTCCGCCTTTGATTGCCTTGCCAGTCCTGATTGCTTCATAGATCTTTGAAGGTTCGTCTTCTTCAAGGTTTAGTGCGCTAGCCAATTTTATTACCAGTCGCTTCTCCTCTCTTGTCAAGACACCGTCGACCAGCATAACTTCTATGGTACTTTGGAAAACCTCCAAACTATGACACAGAACCTCGGACACAATACGCCGATGCACTTACTGTTCTTGAATTAGTTGCTCTTAAAAAATAGGGTTTTTTGCGTTTTTATGATAAGAGCATTCAATAAGTATTGGCTTATCCCGTATATTGTTCACATCCTGTTCACGCCCATGATTCGTCATGTGGCTCCAGATTGATAGAGGAGTTATCTCCCTATTATTTGGCTCAGAGATGTGGATACTAAAGGAGGAATTCAAATGGGAAAGAAACCACATAATCGCGGAGGGCACGGCCCAAAGCAGAGCAAGGCGATGAAATACCAAATTCGCGCTGATATTAAGGTAAACGGAACGGTTCAACGTAAGGACATTATTGGAGCAATAATGGGCCAAACAGAGGGCCTTCTTGGAGATGAATTAGAATTAAGAAAACTACAGAGAACCGCAAGAATCGGACACGTTGACGTAGAAATGGAGTCTAAGGGTGGCAAAGTTCACGGTATGATTTTAATTCCAAGCAGTCTCGATAATGTTGAAACTGCAATCATTGCATCTTCACTGGAAACAATCGATAGAATCGGCCCTTGTACGGCTAAAATATCAGTGGTAGAAATACTTGATATCCGTGCAACAAAGAGAACTACTGTCGTTGACAGAGCCAAGGAACTATTATTGAAAATGGTTAACTCTGGAGAAGCTGCATCAAAGACTGTAATTGAAGAAGTTCGTTCGGTACTAACAGTAGGAACGGCCACGTCTTTCCATGGATTGACATGTGGACCAAATGTCGAGTCTTCATCATCTTTGATAGTTGTTGAAGGAAGAAATGATGTTCGAAATTTATTGAATTGTGGTGTTAAAAATTCGATCAGTGCAGATGGCGCCGGAGAGATAAAGCAAGAACTAATCGACCTAGCAAATGGAAAAGAAACTGTCATACTAGCAATAGATGGTGACAGAGGCGGAGAGATGTTATTTAGCCAATTGATGGAAATGATGAAAGTTGACTTCGTAGCACAAGCACCAGTCGGTCAAGAATGGGAACTATTACCTCAAAAGACTGTTACAAAGTGCCTTTCGATGAAGGTTGATGCGACCAAGTTTGGACATCAAATCAGTAAGAAACAAGAGGCTGATGACAAAAAAGCGGGCGTTGAAGACAAAAACTGGGCAGAAGATATGGAAGAAACATTTGTCCAGAANGAAGCTCCTGCTGAAGTTCATGAATTCTTTGACCACCTCGATGCTCTAGAACCTAAGAAGGCTCTATTTGTAATGGTTGATGGAACTATTTCAGACCCTGTTGGGCCTTCAAAGTTNGCAAAGGCAGCTGAGGAAGCTGACGGAGCAATTGCGATTGTTTTCAATGGACCTGTGAGTGAAAGAACACTTGAGATTGCATCGACTGCAGCAATTGAAACCGTTGTTGGCACCAAAGCTGGTAAAGGTTATCAAGAGCGTACAGATGTTAAGTCGTGGTTAGTTGATACACACCGTTGATTTGGATTAATTCAAATCAAATTCGGAAGTTGCTAACTTTTTAGCGGCCTTAGTGCTGTTTAGACAAGCCAAATAATCGCCGTTAGGGATAGAGCTGTTGCTGTCTGTCATCACATTACCATTCAAATCTATTATCTGGTATCCTGCATTGAAGATTATTTCAAAAACTTCATTTGATGTTCGATTGATTGAATGTAATATTGTATCTTGAAGTTCGAATAAAATATATTCTATCTTCTTGTTTTCTAATAGATTCTTGGCCCCGCTTAGGACATCTGATTCAAACCCTTCCACGTCTATCTTCATGAAATTGATTCGGTCGATTTTCAATTCCTTCGATATATCATCAATCGTTCGTACATTAACTTCGACCTTACCGATAGTTGGGCTATTATCTACATCACCGAGAGAATGGTGGCCATGAAATCCTTTGATGTATAATTGCATCTTTGATTGTTTTTTACCTAATGCCAAATTATGCAAGGTGATATTGGTTATATTGCGTAATTCTTGTTGAGACTTTATTGTATCCAGGTTGTCTGGATGGGGTTCAAATGCGTGTACATGTTTGCATCTTTGCGCAAACCAATTTGCAACAATTCCCATATTGGCTCCTACGTCAAATACAATATCATCTTGTGAAATTAAGGGTTCAATTCGGTCTAGCCAAGGTACAGCGTCACATACTTTGCCGCTATCAAGAGCCCAATTCATGCGCTCCCCATAATTTAGAGGCCGCATCAAACCTCTGTCTTTATCATGCACAAAAAGTTCTAAATCGCTATTTGCAATTTTGCGATCTAATAATGGATATAGTATGAAACGATTAAAAATACGCCCGGGAGTGTTTAGACCATACAAAAAAGCACGGACTGGAAAACTATGATTCTTCTTTGATTTTGAAATAGCCAATCCCCCTTAGAGAGTGGTATAGGCTACTTGTTTATGAGTTCCGTCCTAATGAATTTAAATTCAAATAAGCCATTCTCACATTCGGGCATATTAAGAATCTCCTTCATTGTGCCTAGTTTATGAGCGAAGAGGATTCTTCGAGTTGGCCTGACGATGAAGACCCGTTTTCCACTATAGAGGAAAAGGTCGAAGAAGAGGAAGAAGTACAGGAATCGATAGAAACTAAAGAAGTCGATGAAGTGGCTGAAGCAGAAGAATCTGAACCGGAAGAAGCCATGGAAAATGTACCTTGGAGCCTACCTATTCGGTCCGCTCCTATTATGGCTCAAACAGGAGATATTGTACAAGAATTTCCATTGAATGAAAGTCCAGATGGGCTTAGTTCAACTTCGATTGTAGTAAATGAAAATCTAATCAGAATTGTAGAAGCCAACTATGGAGAAGATGGACAAAGAAGACTGAATGTTAAAACTGTTATGAAACAGGAATTGACTGGTTTTTCTCACACCCATAATGAACTAATGCATAAGCACCAATGGCTATGGATTGTCGCATTTTTTGTTGGCCTCGGCTTTAGTTTCATAACACAACTCTCTTTGTTTGGACAATTATTACTTGGAATTGGATTAATCGGCTGGATTTATATGCACCTCGAGGTGCATAATCTAGAATTTTCTACTCATGGTTCAAAGCACAAAGTTACCTTCACCGGGTATGGTTCAAACCGTGCTATGTTCCGTGCTAGTATGGCTTTAATCGGTCCAACGATGGCAAAATATATCGAAACCGGAGAATTAGATACGAAATCGATTGATGATTTACATGAATCATTAGCTAAGCCACCAGAAGTTATTCCACCAATGCCACAAATGGCGCCTATACAACCTGTAGTAATGGCTCCAACAATGACTACTGAGGCCCCAATGGCCATGGAAAATATTCCTGCGCCGCCTGAAGTGAACCAATTACCACCACCTGCTCCACCTGAAACCAATCAGTTACCGCCACCTGCGCCACCTGAAGCGAACCAATTACCACCGCCTGCTCCACCTGAACCTGTTCAGCAAAGTGGCCCACCAGCATCCAATACCATGGCCCCACCTGCTCCACCACAGCCTAACCAATTACCACCGCCGCCTGCTCCGGCTGAAACCAATCAATTACCGCCACCTCCTTTGTCGCCGATGAATAATGCACTACCTCCTGCAACTCTTCCACCTCCATTGCCGCCACCAGGAACGGCTTTACCCCCTCCGATAGGTTTGGGTTTAGCACCGATAGATGCTGGTGAAGTTCCTCTAGATGCGCCTCTTCCTGATGCGCCACAAATTTCAGTCAAAGCTTCGCCTGTTGAAGAATCGTTATCACCAGATGAGCAGAATGAATTGCTTGAAGAACTCAAGTGAGTTATACCGCTTCAACTATAATTCCGCTGGCCGATGGTAAATTCATACTTTTGACCAATTTCTCAACTTCCTTTGATAGTTCGGCTAAATCTTGGGAGTTTGGCAGATCTTTGTCATCTTTACTCAATGGCAAAGCGAACCCAGGGCCTGGAATCCGATTCAAGGCATTTCCAAGATTCTTGGTGTCTTGTAAGAAATCACCTTTGGAACCTGAGTGACGGGCTTCCAATCGTGACTTCATCCATTTGTTATATTTTGGAATAGCGGATTCTATTTTGTTGACCAGTTTACTTCTAATCGCATCGTTTTCATCGCCAGTAGGCAATAATCTGAGTATTATTCTTAGCATTCTATCTACTCTCATATCCCTAGGTTCAACACCGACATGAGTGGCTATCGATTTGCGAATTAATTTTACAGAATCAACTCCTGGCTCTTCTAAACTTTGAGCGGTTTCTTTCAATCCCAAAGTCCTTAGAAGGCTTTGATAAGTTTGAATAGAAATCTTTTCTGAATCAATTGAAGTTGAAATGACTGTATGCTTTTGAACTATTGTCTCTGGATGAATTTCTTCTTCCACCACTTCTTCCACCGCTTCTTCCACCACTTCTTCTTCCTCAATTATATTTGATTTCAGTTCGCTCCTTTCTATTTTTATTTGAATCGGTTCTTCTTCGATTACAGGGTCTTCGTGAAGGTTTTCCTCTTCCATAGCATCAAGCATGGCCTCATGGGCCTCTTCCAATGTTGAAGAGGGGGCCTTCACATGTTCTGGAATAGGCAGTAGGGTTTTCCTTACTGGCTCCGGTTTCCACGCTTGGAATTCAAAATCTTCATCCTCTACTTCTCTAACTGAGAGAAGCCTCATGAATGATGGAATATTTTCTGCTAATTCTGCTAATTTAAGTGGGTCTTGGAGTTTCTCTTGAACCTGAATCGCTAAGTTGATATCTCTATTCCAAGGTAAAGTAGTCAATCTTCTCCTAAGTGATTCATGATTTAAAATTAATTTTCTAACACTACCCAGAGTCTTAGCAAGTTCGATTGGGCTTGATTCAAGTTGCGCCGAGAGGTGCCCAGTATACCATCCCGCTGCATTATATTGTGATAGTTCGTCGACTAATTTTCGCTCCAATCTCTCATTTATCGCTGAAGTTACTACGGAGTTTCCTGTGGCAGTAATATTGTTGCTAATGCCATACTTTCTCGACTGGGCTACGTATTCCTCGAACTCTAAGAGGGTGAAACTTGAGGATGGTGTCTCTTCAGAGGCTTTGCCTTGCTTGATTANGTCTAACAACTCTGATTCAAGCATTCTTCGATGTCTAGTCCTACGTTTAGTGAAGTTTTGTATCATCGATTTTGTATCTTCAATAATATCGCTTCCCGCTTCTATCTCTTTGAGCAGTGAAATACGCTTATTGACNGAATCGGAGCCTTCAAATGAAATATCTAAATCCAATAAGTCCGATATACAGTCAACTCTCTGTTGCCACAATGGCTGCGCGTTGGATATCATGGAAAGAGCATTCTTTGGGTCCCCTTCTATCATCGAATGATAAGTATCTAATAGCAACCCATGATTTTCATACTTGTCAAGAAGAGCGAAACACTCCAATTCAATTCGCCTCCATTCTTGTTGTAAATCTTCTACAACATCAATTAGATTTTCTGTATGCTCCAAATAGCCAACATAAGAATCGCCGATGCTGGTGGATTCGGACCATATAGTTGTGATTCTTTGAAATCTTTCAAGCCATTCTAAATGGTGATTTACGCGCTGTTCAATCTCAGGAATATTGGTTTCCCATTCCATTAACTCTTCAGGTNTAATCGCGTCATCATGTGGGAAAATTATACCCTTTGAGCGCCAATTAAAAATTACATCATTTACAGATGAAAGGCGTTTGTATAAATCATCACTAATGGCCATTATTTTAGATTTGAAATCCATTAAATCAATTTCGTTTCCTTCGGCAATTAGGTCGATTCTTTGGTTCTCAAAGTCATTAGCGATTGCATCGTCAAAAGAGGATAGTTGGTCGATAATTAACAAACGGATAATTTCGTGCTCTGTATGCAGCCTCTGCTTTTCTGATATCTGCTCCAATGCCTGAACCATCGGCATTTCAAGAATATAATCAACATCATAATCCTGTTCTCTAAGAGATTCAACGGCATTAAAAATAGTTCTTTTTTGTCTAGCTTCATTTAGTTCAATACGGGCTATTTCTTCATCGAGTCTCGAAGACATCTCAGGTGACTTGAACATCGGCAATAGCACTGAAATTTGAGGGTGAGAGGTGGGGTCTAAGGAATCGCAGCGGGCTAAGAAAAGAAGGATTTCTTCTCCTTTTCTAACAGCATTCCACTCATTCTTTACCTGCTGAAAAACGAGTTCCCATGGACGGTTATCTGTTGCCCATTCCTCATATTCTTGCTTTACTAATTCGCCATTCATTGGGTCGCGTAATTCTGATAACCATTGGTCGAATAAGTCACTATATGACGGATTATTTTCAACCCATGAAAAATCTAACCTAGATTTCAGATCTGCTGATAGATTAACCAAATATTCTACTCTCAGCAAGGCTTCTGAGGCTAAATCTGAATTATCTCTCAAATAGTCCTCAATACTGGACACATCCCAGCCAAAATCGGCCCAAGAATCTATTTGATTGTCAAACCAAGAATCCGATTGTTCGGCTTCATCTTGACTNGCCATAAGGTGACCTCGACACTGATGAGTGCTGAAAGTCTTTGAATGTGAGCAAAGAACTGGCCAAAATGAGGGGATTTTTTGATTTATTTTGCTTATCGGNCAAAATCGAAAGGTCGGGAAATCGCCTTCTTATCACTCAGTTTAGCCGATGAGCATAAAGGGGCAAAGAAAACTCGTTGCTTATGGAACCACTAACCGCTTTATTTGGAATCGCTGTCATAGGCGCTGGAGGAGGTACGGGATTTTGGCTAAAAAAGACGCATGACAAGTTAGTTAGCGTCACTGAAAACAATATTCTCCTTCAACAAAGTCAAAGCGCTCATTTTAGTCATCTAAATACTGAAGTTTCCAATATGAATTCTAAATTATCCACTCTAAACGGCATGGTAGAAGCGCTACGTGCAACCAATCCTGAATTAGATGGGGCTTTATTGGCGCACAATACTATTGCNCACCTAGAACAAATTGGTGAATTNGGTGATTCCCTAGAAGAAAGTGAAATATTCTCTCAAGCGCTAAATGCTCTGGAGACATTGGTTTCTCCTGTTTCTATCGAAAGTAACGTAGGAGATTCAAATCTAATAAATCAGATTACGTCAAATTTAGTCTTACGATTAATCGAGTTATTTGACAGACATAATATGAATGCTAGCAGTATTGGACTAAAAGCAGTCACTGCCCATAAATTAGGCCATGCAAGTTTAGCACTTAGAAGATATGATTGGGCTGAGAATTGTTTTGGGATTGCATACTCTTCTTCTCCAGGAAATATGAATATTTTAGAAGCACTTGAGCATATTGCATTAGAAAAAGGAGATGAAGAATTACGAAGACATTGGCTTGAAGCGAGAATGACCGTTCAGCCAGATAGTCCTGAATTGCTTAGAGCCCATGCCCATTTACTAGCAAAGATGGGAGATTTAGAAGCCGAAAGAGACGTTCGACGTTTGGAGGCTTTAGGGCTAGATACTCCAGCAGACAGGTCGCTACTTTCAGGACTACGTGCAAGAGCTGGCTCTCATTCTGAGGCTTTAGAAGCAATTGAAAANGCACTAGAGGAAGACCCTAATCAATCCAAAGATTGGTTGAGTTATGCTAATTTATTACATCAAGAAGGAGAAGATGCTAAGGCTTACGAAGCAGCGAATAAATGTCTAGATTTAGATCGGCAATGTGGAGATGCTTGGGCCTTAACCGCCAAACTATTAGCACCAAAGTCAAATCGACTAAAGGAAGCACTCAAAGCAGCTGTTCACGCTGTTGCTCTAGAAGCAGGCGGGGTAGATTTGATTTTACTCAAGGCCGACCTATTACTTACCGAAGGTTCGGTATCGGCTTCTGAAGAATCACTGGTTAAAGCACTAGATAAATATTCGATGAATGGAGAATTGAGGGCCAAGGTAGCAACAAGATATCTCTTAGATGGACGAATTGACGACGCTCAGCGTTTACTCGATGAAACACCAGTAGGAATCGACCATGCATTACTGCACGTTGTAGAAGGGCGATTGCACCTTGCAAACGCTGACAGAACTAGAGACGGTACTGGAGAAACCGATTCGACTTTGCTATCTGTGGCTATATCCGCTTTTGAAAATGCATTGAAACTAAATCGAGAATTAGGCGTAGCATGGCTTGGCTTGGCTAGAACAAATCGACTGTTGAATAATATTGATTCAGCGGATGAAGCAATAGCAAGAGCGGGGCGATTGCTTTCTGAGGAAGACCCATCTGTGGCTGCTGAATCAGCACTTCTCGCCCTAGATAAGGGAGATATCGCAACTGCAGCACAACAAATTGACGTAGCAGACATACATGGGCAAAGCGCAGTAATCACATATGTAAGAGGTAATATTGAAGCACGTAGTGGTCACTTAGACCGTGCATTAGAGTATTATGCTAAGACTCTCAAAGAAGACCCTGGTCACATAAGGGCTAGATTGAATAGATGTAGTATATACATGGCATTAGATGAAGGAAGAAGGGCATTAGATGATGCTGAAATCTTACTGGACTTAGCACCAAACTTTACCTTGGCTAGATTCAAAAAGGCCGAAGCTGAAATGGCACTCGGTGAATGGTCAAATGCAAGAGCAAACTTAGAAATCGTACTTGAAAAAGCGCCTCATCATCATCAGGCATTAACCCAATTGGCATCTTGTTTCATCGCTCTTAACAGGCATGAACGTGCTGAAACACCTCTAAATGATGCTTTGCGGATTTCTCAAAATTATGCACCTGCATGGCACCAAAGAGGTTTACTATACCTTGAATGGGGTAGAGATGATAATGCTTTGAGTGATTTTGAGGCTGCTGTGAAATGTGATTCTAATCACTTGGATGCGCATTTACATATCGCTGCCTTACATCATGAGGCTGAAAGATTCGATGAAGCGGGTGCAGGATGGAGAGCGGTATTAGCGATAGATGAAGATCATGTTGTTGCTAGAACAAGATTAGACGAGTGTGAGATTAAGTTGATGTCTTGAGATATCAAACATTTTTCTAAAATCAAATAACACCGATTACTTTGACTAGAATTCGTTTTCTTCTCTGACCATCGAATTCTGCGTAATGAATTTGCTCCCAGTTTCCAAGATGTAGTTTGCCATCTCTTACTGGCATAGTAACTTGTTGCCCTAATAATTGGCGCTTAAGGTGGGCATCTCCGTTATCTTCACCTGTTTTATGGTGGTGATATTCTTCTCCTTGATTGCCATCAATTCCATGAAATGGGGCAACCTTTTCGAGCCATTTCATGATGTCATGATGTAAGCCATACTCAAGGTCATTGACATAGCAGGATGCGGTTATATGCATCGGATTTACTAGGACTAACCCATCTTTGATTCCACTATTTGAAACAACTTCTGCAACATCTCTTGTAATACAAATAATTTCATATCGTTTCTCTGTTTCAATCCATAACTCTTCTACAAATGTTGCCGCCTGCCCAGTAACTAGTGTGCCCATAATATCTCGCCAGATTGAGATTTATGGTTTATGTCCATCAATATTTGCTATCAAGAAGATAGTAGGTCTATCACCTGTGGATAAAGGATATGTTCCTCTATCTTTACTCTTTGAGATAATGTCTCGATGGTATCATCGGAAAAAACTGGAACTTTTCTCTGGGCAATAATCTGACCGGTGTCCATGCCAGCATCAACGTAATGTACCGAACAGCCAGATATTTTTACGCCCGCTGACAAAACATCCTTGTGGGCATGTGCGCCAGGGAATTTAGGTAAAAGGGACGGGTGGATGTTCAATATTTTCATGTCCCAATTTTCAACAAATTGTTCGCTTAATAAACGCATATAGCCACTTAAAATAATCAATTCGATATCATATTCTTTTAGACAATTTGAGATTTGTAGTTCGTGATTTAGCCTGCGTTCTGTTTTGTCTTCAATATCGGGTAAAGGCAATACTTTAACTGGAATTTCGAGGGCTTCTGCGATCTTGATTCCTCCTGCATCTGGATTATTAGAAATCACCAATAATGTTTGATGGTTACAATGCTGCTTCGACTTTTGGTGTCTTAATAGAGCCTGCATGCCTGTTCCAGAACCTGAAATTAGAATGGCGCAGCGTAAAGGTTGCTTTTCTGAACCAGTCCTGTGGTTATCAGGAAAGTGCGCCATGAATAGTGGTAGTGACGCGATGTTTTGAGGGCTTCGCAATCAATGACGAAATAAGCGATGACCAGTAAATAGCATCGAAATACCTTTTTCATCCGCCGCATCTATCACTTCTTGGTCTCTTATTGAGCCGCCTGGCTGAACGATAGCTGAGGCTCCTGATTCGGCTGCTTGTTCAAGTCCGTCTTTGAAAGGGAAAAAGGCATCTGAGGCTAAAACGCAGCCTTCTGCTTTCTTTCCTGCTCTTCTAGCAGCGATTCTAACCGCTTCAACACGACTGGTTTGGCCTGGACCTATACCAACTGTTGCTGTACCTTGAACCATAACTATAGCATTAGACTTAACTTGTTCACAAACCCTTACTGCAAATTTCATACTAGCTATTTCTTGCTCTGTCGGTTGCTTCTTAGTTGGAACTTTGGCCTTGGACCAATCTATCACAGGAGCTTCTTCAGTCTGAACTAACCAGCCACCTTCAATTGGCTTTTTGACCAAAATTCTTTGCAGTGGGGAGAGTCTGTTTTCTGGAGATTGGATTGTTAGGATTCGTCGATTCTTTTTCTTCATCACAATTTCCTTTGATTTACCGTTATATTCTGGCGCCATTAGAACTTCGATAAATAGTGGCTCCATTGCTCCAGCAGTGTCTTCTTCAAGTGGTTCATTGAAACAAATAATTGAGCCAAATGCCGATTCTGGGTCACTCGCTAAAGCGGCTTGATATGCTTCTAATTGAGTTGCTCCAAGTGCTGCTCCACATGGATTATTATGTTTAACAATAACACAGGCATGAGGTGTTTCTGGCCATTCATCTGTCGACAGTGAACGACATAATCGAAGGGTGGCATCGGCGTCTGAATAATTATTGTAAGACATATCTTTGCCACCTTCCACAACTGCAGTAACTAATGTAGAATGGTTTCCTTTTGCTTTAGGGTCGATATACAGGGCTGCAGCTTGATGGCTGTTTTCCCCATACCTTAGGGATTGAGACATATGAGCAGAAGAAAGTAAGGTGTCGGGAAGTCTTTGTGTTTGGATTTCTTTGTCACCAGATTGTTCGGGCCTTCCGACCCATCTAGCATGTAGTTCATCCGATATTGCTGCGTCATAAGCCGCTGTATGTTCGAATGCTTCAAGAGCTAATTTTTGCCTAAAGGCCAAATTGATTTTTGAAACATCTTCTGATTGCTTAATAGTTGAAATGACTTCATCATAATTTGATGGGTCACAAACTATCAAGACATTGCGATGGTTTTTTGCTGACGCCCTAACCATTGTTGGCCCGCCTATGTCTATCATTTCCAGTAATGCAGAATCTTCTAACTTAGGTTCTTGCATTGCAGCATCGCTAAATGGATATAGATTACAAGCAACTATTTGGATAGGAGGGTAATTTAATTCTTCCAATCCTTTCCTATCTGCTTCGCTTTCCAATCTTGCTAACAATGGCCCATGGATTGCTGGATGGAGTGATTTTACTCGACCATCAAAAATCTCAGGGTGACCGGTCACATCTGAAACTCCTATTACATCCAATCCGGATTGAGATAGTACTCGTGCTGTACCACCTGTTGAAACCAGTTCAAAGCCAAGTTGTGAAAGGGATGTTGCAAATTCAACAATGCCTGTTTTATCATATACGCTAAGCAGAGCCCGGGGTTTACTAGATTCTACCATTACTATGCCCAATCCTTCGCTCTAGTTCGAGACTCATGAACATAGCGATTGTACAGTTAATCTCCACGGGCTGAAATCACTTGGTCAACACGCAATAAACCACAAGCTGTTTCACATGCTGCTTCGATTGCGTGTGCGATTGTATCTGAACACTCTAATACATCTTTGAGTGCTCCTGCTTCGCCTTTTTTATTGATTCCACTATTGGACGTATTATTGCGTTGAAGTGCCCTTAGAGATAATAATGAATCCAATCGATGTTGTCCTGCGTTTGAGGCAAGCGTTGCTGGAATGGATTCTAAGGCTCTAGCAAATGCTTCCATTGCAAGCCTCTCTCTACCTGGGTTAAGTTCAGCATTCTCTCTAACAAATAAACTTGCAGACATATGGAAACTTCCGCCACCACAAATGACTGAGCCGCATTCTATTGCAGCACAAACAGAGCGCAATGCGTCATACATCCCCCTTATTATCTCCTCACTTGCAACGCCATCGCCCCCTCCAACATCTATTGTAGATATTTTTGTTTGCTCGCCAACTTCTAAGGTGATTCTATCTCTAGGTTCATTGGAATCCTCAACTCTTGTTATCGACATTGTTTCAAAATGCCCCAAAGATTCCTCGGTTAAATCGTCGATATGATTGATCATTTCTGCACCTGTTGAAAGGGCTAGGTCTTCTGTACCGCTCCTCTCTAGGCCGTCCAGAATAAAGATTCCATGATCGACTAACTTGTGCATTATTCTATCATCTATATTTTCGGCACAGAATAATATTTTAGCCCCTGAAGAAATTATCTTTTCTGACTTTGAATCCAGTATATCTTGTTCTGCTTGGATGAATGATTCCCACTGTTCTGGTGTAGTAATCTCGACTTCAGAATCTCTGGAAGTCTGCTGTAATTCAATAGGACATGATAGAATTGCCACCTTACCTTTGGATAGGTTTCTTGGTAACCTATCGGATTTCAATCGCCTCTCTAAGACCAGTCCTTTGACCAATCGAGTATCAGAAATACTTCCCATTCCAGATTTAGCCATTCGAATGTCTTCTGTATTGACGACATGGTTATTTTCTCTTAATTGTGCTACTTGTTTTGATGCAGCAACTATTATTTTTGCCAATTCATCACTATTTGTTTCGGCAGACGTTCCCGATAGGGATGTTTTTGCTACCGAAATCAAGCCTTCAGTATCATCTATACTGATTTTCTGCTCGACGCTTTCCAAGTGTAGTAAAGTGTGTTGCAAAGCACTTCTATATCCATTGACCAATACAAGTGGGTTGAGTCCCTTTTCGAGTAATCTTCCTGCTTCTCTCATTAATTCACTGGCAAAAATAAGACAGCCTGTTACGCCGTCACCAAAAGCATTCTCTTGAGATTCTGCCAATAATACGAATGCTTTGGCGGCAGGGTGCTTGACCAGTAACTCTGAAACAATCTTAGCGCCGTCATTGGTTACAGCAGCCTCTCCATTGGTTTTGTAAAGCATCTTATCTAACCCATTAGGGCCAAATGTTCCACTGATTAAATTGCCAAATGCTACTGCTGCTCCAACTAGTTTTTGTGTAACTGCTACACCACTAGTTACCGAAGTAGTAGGTCTAACGATTGCTACTGGAGCGCGTCCTGAGCCATCGTTTGGTTGAGCCATGAGGCTGGCTAATAATCGCCTGTTGAAGAAACCTTTTATGGGGTTCACTTACCCAATTTGTGAAGTTTTCGCGTTTCATCATTACTCCAATGGTAAGCCATTTTGAGTAATTTTAGGTAGTGGCTGAGGCCATCTCTCTCCATCTTGGAATGTAATGCCTCGTTGTTGATGAAAATGTCTCCCCACAAATTAGCAGCAGTTCCTTTGTGACCCTTTGGCAAATCAAATGTTTCCTTTGTAGTTGGATCCAATAATGATTTCCAGACTACTGCCGGATTTACTGCCATGGTAACTTCAACGATAACTTCGCTTTCTCTAAGGCCTGTCCCAGTTTGCCATGAGTCCTTTCCAAGGTCTGCTAAGAATGGCAGACATAAGTCTTGAATTGATAGGCTTGTCATAGAGTCTGCATTGGTAAGTCCGGTATATGCTTCTCGCATTCTACCTCTATCTGCTCCTCTTGAACTGGTCATAGTTCTTAGTTTATCGATAGAAGTTGGCACAAGGAATCTAATATCGGTATAGTACACTAGAGGGTTGTCGTCTTTAGCACCAAATATGTGTGAGAATGGCGCTGAACCAGCTGATTCTCCAAGTATGTCCATTGGATAAATTGTCTTCAGTGCACTGTTGGCTATAGATTGTACTATTCTTCTCATTAGACGCTCAGGTGCTTGTGAAATATCGTCGAAAGAATTCATATATTCTTCCATGTCGATAATATCGTAACCTCTAACTGCAAGAATAGAGTGAACGTTTGGTCCAATCATTTTCTCTCCGTCAACATCTGCTTGACTGATCCAGCGGGCGCCTTTAGCGACATCTGAGGCAGCGACAAGGTCTGCATAAGCCTTGAAACGTCGTGTTACGCGGTTCATGAAATCTGCTTGGTCTAATTTAGTGAAGACTGTCGCCTCATAGTTAGACTTCAATGCATGGTCTGCAACTTGGCTTGCGTTAACACAAGTCAGTAGGTTACCTTGGTCAGAAGCATACATTAGTAGTCTTCTTCTCTTGGAAGAACCGCCCAATGTCCCTACTTGTGGGTCTGTTAATATGTATCCAAGACAGGCACAAACCTCGAATAAACGAGAGTACTTGTCTTCGTCGCTTGCTCTAGAAATCCATTCGTCAAGCCCTGGTTCAACACAGTGGAATTCAAGTGGAACCATTTCAGAACCTGCACCAAACATTTGCCTAACGGTAGAAGAACTCATCATTCCCATAAGAGAATACATGGATGTCTTTCCAGTAGTCATGAAAACGTCTGTGATTCCTTCTTCACCGAAAGATGCTCTTCTGTCTGGAAGGTTAACCAAGAGGTTGAATGCTGTTGGAGTATCTCTGTTTCCATTGACTGCTGGCCAAATCCAAGTGTGTGGTCTTGTAACAAGGAAACCATTAGCATCCTTCCCAAATCCAGCTGGAGAGTAACGAATCCACCCCAGTCTATTGTTGAATGAAACGCCTCTATGCATCAATGATGGGTAGAAACACTTGTCCAATGGGTCTGAATCTGGTACAACGCCTCTGTGTCCTAGGCCCCAAAGAATTGTTTCCCATTCTGCAAATTCGCCGTCTTTCTTTCCGAGGAATATGTGATTGTCGCCAGGCATATCTCCTGTTAAGAACGAGCCGCCCATTCTGTCTTCGTCACCTGTTGAACAGAAAAAGAATGATTGTGTAGTAAATAGTTGCTTAGGAGTCCACATGTTGGCGTTAATGATCGTCTTTTGTTTCAAGAAATCTGCAACTGTCAAAATTCTACGCTCGAATTTGAACCTCTCCGCTTCGATCCATGTTGAACCGAGATACAGGTTGGTGTTGAGTAATTTTGCCTTAGCAGGCCCTATGTACCTTGAACGAGGGTCTGATTTTGCCATATCTGTTTCAGGCAGTTCTTCCCAAGGACCTGTTCTTGGAAGATAATCTAAGAATGCTTCATGGTTGAATTTTTCAACTTGTGCATTAGAGACGGCTTCTTCGACTTCATCCATTAATCTGACATATGTCTCACTAGGATTCATTCTGTCTGTCTTCATCATTTCTTTATTTGATACTGTTTTATGTTCCCACATTTAATTCACCTCAGAATTTTCGTGAAGATTTAGGACCACTGGATTTTGGTTTAGTGGCTTTTTCTTCTACTTTTTCTTCTACTTTTTCTTCTACTTTTTCTTCTACCGGCTCTTCCGCTGGTTCTTCCACTGGTTCTTCCACTGGCTCTTCCGCTGGTTCTTCGGTTTCCTCTTCAGTCGCTGTTTCAACTGGTTCGATTGTTTCTTCGGAAGGAGAGTCGTCATCTCCTAGTTGCTTTCTAATCGCTGTATCTGCAGCAATCGATGCTGCAACTTCTGCCTTAGCGATTACTTCATCGGCGTCAACTGCGCCAGTGACTCCAGCAGTAGCTTGCTTGATTATTATTGCCGCAGTAGCAGCCATGGATGCGTCAACATAAGGTGCTGCGCGGTAGAAATATTGAATTAAAAACCCTAGAGTTCCAAATACTGCCCCAAGACCAATAATCAATCCATTATTGATATTTTGAGTTCTGTCTGGATTATTGAACAACTCATCGGCAGGAATTCCTGTTTCAGGAGGCCACCATGTAGCCCCATATGCATTTGTGATTACTTCGATAGTTGCCCAAACAGCATATACTATCATGATAATCGATGCAAAGTTCATCAATGTTCTATTCTCAAGTAAGAAGGCAACTAGCGCGTCGCCCTCTTTTTTCGCTTCTTCGCCCTGCCCATCTTCAGTGCTCATACCTTAGGGTGTTCGGCTTGACTATTAAAGTGAAACCCCTTTCGAAATATCAAAAAGGTGATTTTCTCTATCTGCGCCCTTTTCTGCCTTTTTTCCCTCTACCTTTTGAGCCTCTAGACTGATTTTCCCATGCACGACCGGATTTACTTCTTCTATCTTGTTTGTCTTCCCAGTAAGGATTTCTAGGATTTTCCATTCCTTCGGGCATCTCGTCAAGCGATTTTACCGAAAGAGCGATGCCGCCTAATTCATCTTGTAATTGGCGTATATTTTCCCCACCTCTGCCGACAAGAGTAGAAATCATATTGTCGGGAACGTAGATATTTGCACTACTATCGCTTAATATTTGGATTTGGGATTCAACTCCAATCCATTCTCTAATCTTCTGGATGAGTGCTTCTTTGGCCAGAGACTTCATTGGCGACATTCTCCTAGAGGCTCCTTCTACTGGAACAACTGCTATTTCAGAGCCGAAAGCGAACATTTCATGNGTGATTTTTCCACTTGGGAATTCAACTACTTCAATTACTGGTCTAGCTAATTCCTCTTGCATACCAGTAGGTGCTTTAACCGTCATTCTCAGTTCCAAGACTTGNTGAATTGTACCTGCTTCAACGTGTAGAATTGTGTCGAGGACCTGGCTAACTAAACCTAACTCAACCTTACCAATCAATCTCTGAATTGCCTCTAATGCNGAATTAGCGTGGGTGACTCCCAGTAAACCTACTCCTGCTAATCTTACATCGGCAAATATTTCAAAATCACGAGCCCGTCTTACCTCATCAAATATCACAAAGTCTGGTCTAACAAGAAAAATAATTTCAGCTGTTTTCTCTAAATCCCCCTCTAGAGGAGCATATTGAGTTATTCGATCTGCTAACTGTAAGTCTCTTGGAGACTCCATTGTTTTGACCATCGTTCCTAAATCATTGTCGAGATATTCGGCTATTGCTTGGGCTAAGGTGGTTTTTCCAGAGCCGGGCCTACCACAAATGAAAACGCCTCTATGATGATTGGAAAGTCTTTCTATCAATCTAGGGTCTAATTCATAATCGCTAATTTGTAATTTTGCCACTGGGCGGACTATGGTGATCTCTCTTGCATCAGCAAATGGCGGCCATGCACAAGCAATACGTAAATCTCCGAGTTGTACAACTTGGCAACCCTTGCGATTTATCTCTAAGAAACAATCACTTCTGTGGTTGTTTGATTCTGCTAATTCAACCAACTCTTCTTGTAAAGATTCGAGCCTCAGTGTATCCCAATTACCATCGTCTTTGTCTTCAACCTCAACGAGTTTTAATTCACCAATCGTTCCTCTTTTTACTCTTGGTGGGCAATCTGCTTTGAGAAAAACGGTATGAACGTCATCCATCAATAGGCTCTCTACAAGTTCCGGTAGNTCGGGNTGGTCGCCGTGTTTAGCCATAACAAACAGACATGGTTACAGCACACGGCCTTTGACACTTCGCCCTCAAAAGAGAATTCGCTTTGGTTTTCAAGCCGTAGANGGTTGTAGGATATCGATTGTCCACCAGAAGGTTCCAATGGTGACAAGCGATAGAATATAGGTACCAACAAATGGAGAATCCCACAACGATATACAGAATTGTGAAAATAATATAATTGTCACGACGAATGCAAAAGTGTTGAGGAATCCTTTACTATTTAATCCCAGATATTCGAAGGTTGTATCTTTGGTAGAAATAATCCAAATGAAACCGATTAATCCGGATAATGCAATCGCTGTCCATGCGGTTTGGATGGCGTCTCTGGTAGTAAATGCAACGATCAATGTCGCTAACAAAGTCGCTGAAAGAAGACGATTGGTTGCTCTCATCGATAGCCCCATGTCATATTCGAATGGCTCTCGATTCTTGAATGCTCGCATAACCTAATTGGGTTTTCGATTAATCTTGTCGAACTCCGACTGAGATAATTCTGAGAATTGTTCAACCATTCTAATACTTCTCAATATGGCGCCTTGAGATGGAGAGATTGTTTTGCCGTCTACCAAATTTCCCTTTGACATCGATATGGTGTGAAGCCATTCCAATTCTAAGGGCAGCTCATTGGAATCAGTATTTATCGATTGTAGCCCCTTTTGGGAATCATGTAATATTTCGCTGTGGTTTGCCAAATCGACCAATATCGAGCCNTTTTCACCAAAAAACCTGACTGTTCTTTGCTCTTCTTTACCGCCCCATGCAACCTTTATTTCTGCTTCTTTTTGGCCGGAAAATTCCAGTAATATATCTGCATAAATCGGTTTACCGAATTTAGAATGTTTGACATGCGAAAGATGGGTTCGTTGGGGTTCAAGTTCTCCAAAACAAAAGCAAGATGTGTCGATGCCATGGATTGCTAATGCCTGAAATACATCCGACGACTTGGCTGGCTCTCTTGGAGTTATACGGGTGAATTCAATGCGTTCTAATGCCCCGATGAGTCCACTAGATATTTTACTTAGAGCCTTTTTAATCGCAACGTGAAACCTGAGTAAATGCCCTACTGAAAGAACCCGTCCAAATGTTTGGCTCGCGTTTAAAATCGATGTTGCATCGGTTAAATTGGTGGCGATCGGTTTTTCCACAAGAACATCTATTCCTCTTGAAAGGAGTTCTACAGAAATCTCCGCGTGTGACTCTGGAGGGGTAACTACTGCGACAATGTCCAGATGTTTTTTATCGACCATATCTCGCCAATTTTGAAAAAATCCATCGACTTTTCTCGATACCTTTTCGCTGGATTTGA
This sequence comes from Euryarchaeota archaeon TMED132, assembly GCA_002172355.2. Taxonomy (GTDB): domain Archaea; phylum Thermoplasmatota; class Poseidoniia; order Poseidoniales; family Poseidoniaceae; genus MGIIa-L1. The sequence goes on along the minus strand of NHGH02000025.1, from coordinate 2,287 downwards.
TGTCGATATCACTTGCATAAATATGGTCTATGTCAACTCTTTCTTTGATTTGATTTAGCGTTTTAATATGGGCCATGCCCCATCTTCCACAACCGATAATACCGATATTAACTCCCATAGAAATCACTTATTCGTAACTACGGGGTTTGAGAGTTTTGCCATCCTGGTCGGATTTAATTAATTCATAATTATCAATCTCTTGATTTAAGGAATCAAAATCGATTAGATTCTGTTTGTCAAATCCTTGGTCCTCGAAGACTTCTTGGGAAAATGAGTAACCTTCAACTCCAACATACTCAGCTCTTGATACCCTTGTTGTAATTCTTGAATAACCATGGTGCCAAAGGGCAAGGGCGGTGATTGCGTCTTGGCTGGTGGCAACCCTGAACGGCAATTTGGAAAATGGGGGCGTCATACACTCAGATGGAATCATTGGATTCGGCTTTTGGTGCCTCTTCCTAGATATCCACTTGCGCATGAACAACCANCTAATCCTACGATGCGGCCTATTTGTATATGTGTATTTTAGCAAATATTTGCTCTCAAATTCGTAAATGATATGTTTGATGTCGTCCCATACCTTCTTGGTAATGACGTATCCCCAAAAATGTCGATTTGTTGAGATGACATGATTTATTTGAGTTGCCTGGATTTCAGGGGCATTATGATTGATATTATAGGCCATCACAGTGCCGATATCGCCGTAATTTGAAGCCCAATCTGAGATGTCAAATACTGTCTTGACATAATTTGGGGCAAGTACCATATCATCTTCTAGAAGCAAGATTCTATCGTATCCTAATTCGTCAAATAAAGTCCTTCTTGCATCGATTAAGTGTCTCCCAATGCCCCAGTTTTCTTCTCGTAAAACATAGGTTACGTTTTTGAATTTAGAACCTTTTACAAGATTCACAATATCTTCCTGTCTTGATTTAGGTCCTCCGTCCAAATAGACATGTAAATCATGTTCGAACGCCTCTGGATTATTTTCTAAACTGGATAGGACTTGTTGAAAATAGTCAGTTCGGTTGAATCCTAATAACAAGATTGCGGACTTCATACTATTTCACCTCAAGTGGCCTCTTCAGCCATAAATCGCCGGCTAAAACTTCCCACTCATCGCTTTGGGGCTGACAAGAATTGTGATAATTGGTAAATTCACCAAATACCCATTTATCGCCAGTCAAGAAAAAGTCAACTCTACAATAATCAATATCTTCAGCCAACTTTTGTGAGATTTCTATCAATTCATCAAGTTTGTTCTGGCCTAGTATTGAAATTATTTCATCGGGAGTATTATCCTGTGACCATGGCGAATTAGTTTGATGAATTTTATTACCAGATAAATCATATATTGCTTGAGAATGAGATTTCATACGCCCAATATCAGATTGGATAAATCCTGCTTTGCCGTGGAAAACATGAACTTTCCAATCGGGCGGGATTTTGCCATCATCAAGTAATAATTCTTCCACCATGACCCCTCTAGGAGATATATTGCTAGCGCCCCATTCCAATGGAACTGGGAAATTTTCTTTCAAGCAAGTTTTCAATTTACGCTCAATTCTCCAGCGAGGCCAAAAGCCTCCATTTTGATCCCTGCCGTTTCTAATAACTCTATATCGATTAATTGAGCGATTAAACGGGTTAAATTTACGCTCAATCCCTGCAATTGACTCCTCCTCATTATCCATTATGAACAAAGCATCTCCAGACCAATGATTTGTTTTTATTACACATCTTGAAGGCAGTTTATCCCATGGAATTTTATGTGTCTTGTCTGACCAGTGGTATAGTTTTGGAAGATTTCCCGATTTCTTTTCCTCTACTATTTCTCTAGCTCGATATTTGTCTTCCATTTTTATCAGTAATGGATTTCTATCATGTAAACAACGCTTCAATAATAGCTGACTATAGTGGTCTTTCTTATCATCGTTCAAACGATGATGGGGCGTTACACCCCCAGGAAGAAGCCCGCTCATAGGCTTGCCAATCTGTTCTTAATGAAGAATAAACCGCATTTATGAATTCAACTTTTTTCTGGTTCTGCCCCACCATCCGAGGAGGTTGAGGAGCCAGATTCCTCTTCTGAATCTGTTTCTGTTGAAGATTCTGAAACTGCAACATCCTCAACGTAATAGTTGTTATACGGAGATTGGTAATCTAATTGGACGCTGGCTGATTGTTCCATAGAAGTTAGATTAGTCGCTGTTACTCCTCCTGAAGAAATCGCATAGACATAATCACCCATGAAAATTGAACGACGGATATTGTAGTCATTCCACCA
>NHGH02000046.1 GCA_002172355.2 Euryarchaeota archaeon TMED132 | reverse complement strand
GAGATTTGGTAAAAACTGACTGGTTCGAACGTAATGCTAAGGACGGAGCGGTAAAGGAATTATATTCTGATGATGATTAAGTGAAGGAAGGGACAAATAGAGGTTAGGGTTGGGTTGTAACATGGAAGTAAAGGCTATTCTAGTTGCAGGTGGGCATGGTAGTCGACTTTATCCTTTCACACATTATACTCAAAAAACACTACTTCCANTGTTTAACCGACCTGTGATAGATTATGCTTTAGGAACGATACGAAGGGCCGGAATTAAAGATATTACAATNATTTCAAATCAATTTATTGGACAAATTGCNAAGCATATTGGTTCGGGATTACCTGGTGAAAGAATTCATTATGTNTTAGAAGAAAAACCCGAAGGGGTCGCTAAAGCGCTNTCCATTGCNAGACCTCACAATGAAGACTGCCGACTAATGATTTATTTTTCAGATAATATTACAACTTTAGAATTAAAAGAATATGTCGATGAATTTAGAAATGTTGAAAGTAATCCAGGTTGTATTTTACTTGCTAGAGAAGAAGATAGTCCTGANGCATTTGGAGTAGCGAAATTAAATGATTCTGGGGAGATTATTGATATTATTGAAAAACCAAAAAATCCACCTTCAAACTTAGCAATAGGTGGAATTTATCTATTTGATGAGAGGTTTTGGCAGTTTCTTGATATGTGTTTATCACAAAATAAAAACTCTCTCTCTATTTCTGATATTAACCGTATATACATACAAGAGGGTTCAGTTAAATTACTAAATATTGGCCAAGATACATGGGTTGACTGCGGTACTCATGAATCTTTACTTCAAGCCAGCCTAATGGCTCAAGAAGGTAAATTAAACCCATNNCCCATTCATNNAATAATAGAAATCACCATACATAATGCCTTNCTGCGTCAAAATATGAAGGTGGGGATTATCGGTGCCGGGATGGTAGGTGGAGCAATAGAACATTGCTTTGCAGACCACCATGAGTTATTTGTTCACGACCCATCAAGAGGTACNGATCTCTCAATAGTTACAGACAATGTAGATTTTGCATACATAGCTGTTCCAACACCTCCACATCCAGATACTGGGGCATGTGATACAAGAATTGTAGAAGAGATACTAGATTCCTTGCCCGATGGTTTTACTGCTGTTATCAAAAGTACCGTAGTACCAGGGACTACCCAGAAATATCATGAAAAATACTCAAACTTAAAAATCGCATATTCTCCTGAGTTCCTAGTAGAAAGAAGGCGGTTAGAAGATTTTGCAAACCAAGACTTATTGGTTTGTGGAACACATCACAAAGATGTCGCTGATAGAGTATTTCAACAACACCAAGAAGCGGGTGTAATTAGAACTGAGAACCTCTTTCAGGTCACTCCTACACAGGCTGAATTAGTAAAATATACCAAAAATACATTTTATGCAACAAAGGTTATTTTTGCCAATCAAATGTACGATATTTGTCAACAACTTGGCGAAGATTGGTATAAAATTAGAGAAATGATTACTGCGCCACAAGCTCAACCAATAGGTGATTCTCATCTTGACCCAATTTTTGGACTTAATCGCGGTTTTGGTGGTAAATGCTTACCTAAAGACTCCATGGCTTTAGCAGTTTTAGCAGAACAATTAGGGTGTAAATATGAACTTCTTGATGCAATTCAAAAGGATAATGCAGCATTAAGAAATATCCTAACTGGTAAACCAAGCGATGTTATCACATTAGATGATTGACGCACAAGGAGGTTTATTCTTGAAAAAGGTGAAAATCAATGAGGCGTTTCCTAGAGGGACAATACAAAGGTTTGCTACAGCGGGTGGCTTCAATACTCTTATCTTCTGGGTTTCTTGGGAGATATTTCGCGTAACGCCAGTCATCGATTATGTTGGTGAAACGTTTGTTTGGACACTTTCTTGGATTCTTTCTAGCACTATTGCCCACTTTGTTCATAGGTGGTTCACATTTGATGGTAGAAGAGACATTAGGCAAACCCTGCTTAGGGCAATCTCAGTTTATTCATTCGGTTTGGTGGCCTCGACCCTGAGTTATGACTCTTTATTGATTATTTTTGAATTACCAATAAGATTGATTTTCTTGATCAACATGTGTATTTGGGGTATTTTTACATGGGCTGCAATGAGATGGTTCGTCTTTGGTTATACCGATGAAGAAGAATGAACTCGGGTATTCCATATTATACTGAAATATGGGGATTAATCTATCAAAATTAGCGTGAAGTTCATGGGTGATGAACTACACGCTCGATTCATGTTGCCCGATACCATTCACAAGTTATCTCGTGAGGAACGCTTTTCTTATGCTCGACTACTCGCTTTTATGGCCAGAGTTGATAATGAATTAACAGTTGATGAAATGGCAATGTTTGAGCAACGTTTGGGAACTGCGCTTCTCTCTCCAAATCAACGCGCAATGATTAGAGAAGCTCTAAAATCACCACCTCCACTAGATGAGTGTTTGGCTGGACTTAGTGATGAAGCCGGCAGATTAGCCCTACGTGACGCTGTTTTGATGGCTGCTGCTGATGGCGAAGTAGATGATGATGAAAGAGAAGTTTTGGAAGAAATAATTACACATCTTGGACTGTCAGAAGAATCCCTTGATAGACTATTAAATTGGACCGTAGAAGGTTATTCATGGATGCAGAGCGGTTATGATTTACTAAATGACCTCTCGGAGTGAAACCTTTGTTCCCCAATTCGCTCAATGATTTGAGTATAGAAGAGCGTAAAGCCCATGCGGAATTAATGGTTATTATCGCATCGATAGATGGAGAATTGGTACAAGAAGAATTGATGTTGATAGAATCCATAATGGGTTCTTCTATGCTACATCCAGAAATGCGCGTAGATATTCGAAATATGTTGAATCANCCTCCCGAATTTGAAAAAACGATTAGTTTTCTATCTAAGACAGGTTTGAAACTGGCATTGAGAGATGGTGCTTTACTATCTGCTGTTGATGGTGAATATGATAAGAAAGAGTTGCGTATACTATCGTCAATAGCGAAACATGCTGGAGTCGATAAAGTTACTATGTCAAAACTATTTGAATGGGTTGAAAGTATTTGGAAATCATATAATGACAGTGAATCTATACTTTCGATTTAATGACAAAATACCCTTTCACGGCTGTTAATGTTGTTTTCCGGAAGTTTTCTGCCCAATATCATAACTTTTAAGAAAATCATGTTATGTTATTTGTCAACAAGATTGTTTATTACTGATAAGCCACTGGGTATTGTGTAGTCAAGGTTGATTAATATGGGAATTCATCCAAAGATAGGAATTACAGGTTTACCTAGAAGTGGTAAATCTGCCGTTATGGAAAAGGTTCTCGAGATGCTTGTTGACGAACGTACTCGGGAAATTAATATTCGAGGAAATCCTTCTGGAAAGCCAATTGTCGGTGGTATGAGAACAGAACCAATTTTAGAAAATGGTGAAAGGTTGGGTTACAAAGTAATCAATATTATTACCGATGAAGAAGGCGTAATTGCTCACAAAACCTTTGATTCACGATTGAGAGTTCTTGGATATGGATTGGATCTCAAGGCTCTGGAAGAGGTTGCAATACCAGCAATTAATTATGCCAAAGAAGAATGTGAAGTACTTGTTATCGATGAAATCGGTAAATTCTCGGTAGAAAGTGAGGACTTTGTTAACTGTGTAAGAAGTGCATTGCAAGTGGATAAGCCGACATTACTNACTCTTCACAAAAAAAGTAGACACCCCTTACTGCAAGACATTNGAAGAAGAGATGATGGTAGAATTTTAGAAGTCACTCCTGTAAATCGTGCACTTTTNCCATATAAAATTCACAAATTGATGAGAGAGACATATTGATTTGCGTTGATTAGGGTGGACCTATTATGGATGAACCAGCCAAAGCCGCTTCTCGTCTACTTTACGGAACTGGTTTCGGGCTAATTTTAGCATGTGGCTTTGGTTTGATACAAGGAAGAATGGAAATAGGTGAACTTGGATTTGGCCACTTATTTTTGTTGATTTCTTTGATTTGTTTGNCCTCTGGTAGATTGCTAAAACAAAATCACAAGTATCTAAAAAATTATTTTCCCGACGAAGATGAAAATCAAATGGCNGATAGAATCCAAAAAGAGATGCNNGAAATCGAAAATGATTCTGCAGTTGGCAATGCTTGGGCTGTATTAGAATCAAAAGTTTTGGAAAAAGAAATCAATTCTGAACAAGAATAACTTATTTCTATGATTACGAACATTCATCAATCACCTAACATTGGCAATATTTAGGAGATATGGTTATGAGTGAAATTCCTGAAGACTTGTATTATACTAAAGAGCATGAATGGATTAAAGTTGACGGAGATGAAGTAATTATTGGAATTACAGACCATGCTCAACATGCTTTGACCGATATTGTATATATCGAGTTACCAGAAGTTGGTCAAGTAATGGGTGAAATGGATGAGTTTGCAATTGTTGAATCAGTGAAATCAGCCTCCCCTATTTTTGCCCCTTTGGCAGGTGAAATTACTGCTGTTAATGATAACCTAGATGATGCTCCTGAATTAATGAATTCAAGCCCTTATGGGGATGGTTGGATCGTTAAGATGAAGCTTGATGATGCTAGTGGAGTCTCTTCCTTGATGGATGCTAGTGGATACAGGGCTGAAATTGGCGAGTGAGAATATTGAACCGTGCAGAAATGATCAGTCTTTATGTCGATGGTTCCTGTTTGGAAAATCAAAACGTTAGCAAAGATACGCCTGCTGCTTGGGGTCTTGTTGTTGTCAAAGGCGATAATGGGCTTGGTAAAGGTACAGGAGAAATTATCGAAGAAATTTCCGGCGTAGTTGTAACCAGTTCTGAAAGTGATAATTACCTAGGTGCAGAAATTGGCTCGAATAATACTGCTGAATTATCAGGATTTGCTGAAGCGTTGAGGTGGTTACTTGTCAATGGTGATGAAACGCCTGCCGTAATTAGAACTGATTCTTTGTATGCTGGAAATCTTGCTACAGGGAAATGGAAGGCAAAGGNAAATACCAAATTGGTTGAAACCCTTCAGACCCTTTGGAGGGAAGTAATCTCGATTTGTGATTTGGAATGGGANCATGTGAAAGCCCATAGAGGGCATCGATGGAATGAAAGAGCAGACCATTTGGCTTTACGCTGTGCTCAAGGAATCGCTCCAATTCCACTCTCATTTTGGAAGCCTGGTCAGAGATGACTATCTCAATCTAGTTTCTAACCAGTTTCGGAAATCTTCTGCATAATCTGGCCTTTGAAGAGCATGGTCTACTTGGGCTTGTAACCAAGAATATGGATTTCCAGAATCATACCAACTAAATCCTTCTAATTTTACCCCAATGAAGCCTTTACCCTGCATCCAATGATTTTGTAATTCAATAGATTGTAATTCACCATATTTCTCAGCTGTGTATACATTTTCTAATAGGTCTCTTGTATCTGAAGTGAAAAGATATCTTCCACACAATACTAAATTTGATGGAGCATCTTTTACACTAGGCTTCTCTACTACTTTTTTGACTCGGTCGCCGTCTAACTCAACCACTCCATAATTACAAACCTCTTCTTGCTTAACCGGTAATATCGCCCCACAAGGAAGATTATTTTCTTCATAACATTGGACTAGTNGTTTACTAGCATTAGATGGGNTNAAATTCTTTGTTGAGNAATGATTATCCAAAATGACATTATCNCCNAATAGAACCAAAAAAGGACCGCTGATGTCATTTAATGCACAGGATATTGCATCTCCTAGGCCCAATTGTTGTTGTTGAATATGTACTTTAATTTCAATATCGCTAAATGATGAAAATAGTTTTGCATCCANCTCAGGTCTTTTTGAATGAAGGTGTGTAATGTCTTTTANCAGCGGAGATANATCTTTGTTGGGCGATGAAATAATATGGATTCTTTTGACCCCAGCCGCTTTAGCCTCATGGGCTAAATGAATCAATACGGGGATGTCGATTAGTGGAAGTGACTCTTTAGACAGGAATGCACTTACTGGATACATTCGGGTTCCAAGTCCACCGGCTACAATCAAAGCATCTTCAACTGCCGCCATAAATCGTGCTAACATGCACATGCTTTCAAGCATAACCCATCATGCCTTACCATGGGCGAGGATATCAAGTGGTTGAATCTAGCATTGGTCGGGCTCATATGTATAATTCAAACCTTCTTTGATCTCGCTCCCGAAGGCCCTTGGGAATCTCGCTCTTTTACCAGAGGAGTGATTGGATTAATTGGAATTGGATGCCTATATGTGTCTTGGTTCAGATTTACATTTGCTCAAAAAGGTCTGATTCCAACTATCAAAATTTGGAAAAGGCCAGAGAAGAGTTGGCTTCATGTGATGATTTTTGGAATTGTGTGTTATGCATTTGTAATTTCAATCAATCATTTTGAACTTGACAAATATTTTCCTAAAACAACAGGAATGATTGTCATGTTGGCCGGTTCTCTTTCTATATTGAACGCATCCTATGTGTGGTTAGTCGTCAATGGCCCCTTATCTGAAAGTAAGGTTCACGAGCAGGAATAATCAGTCTAAGAAGCCTAATTCTTGGTCTAATGTCTCGAGTGCTTCACCAAGTTCTGGAAGTTCACCCGGTTCTTCCATAGTGCTCTTGTGTCTCTCAGGAACAACTATTTCTGGTAATTCTCCACCCTTTGACAACCATTCAATCCAAACTTCTGCCCTTTCGGGGCGTCTCAATCTAAGTTGTTCCCACAATGGTTCTAATGAGCATTGTTTTTCTTGTAGAGCAGTTATTCTGCTAGCGAAATGTTCAGAAGATACCTCTTCCATTCGAATTAGTAATTCTCTCATTCTAGTCCTTACAACTTCATCACCGTCTTGCCATAAATTAGGCAAGATATTTCTGTCGTCTTCGGGGAACATTTCGATATAATCTCTAAGTCCTTGAACTAGATTTCTTCTAACTAAGGGTAATTGGTGTTTACTGAGTTCTAGCATTTTATCAGCCCAAAGGTCAGTATCGAAAAATTTCAAATCTCCAACTGTCGAACTCACAGCGGCAAGAACAACTGAGTCATCATCGCCCAGCATTTTCTCAAAGAAAGGTAAAGCATCTGTGGATAGTCTACGGAAAAGTCTTGTCAAAACATCTGCCATTGCGCGCCTAACTTCTACTTCTTCTCGCTCAGCAAGCCTCTGACTCAATGCCAATCCAATATCTCTATCATAATCAGTTAATTTAGCCAAACATAAAGTAATCTTAACAGCCACTTCCACAGAACTGTCTAGGGCTCTTCGCATCAATATCTCAGAAAGTTTTAGTGATTCAATCAAAGCAGGTCTTTCCAATAATAATCTAGTCCATTCTACCAATAATTCTCGGCGGTCATCGTTGCCTTGCTCAAGTCTTTCCAAAAGCCAAATAGCCGATTTAATTCCTTCCTGGTGAGCTACAACGCTGGTCACTCTAGGTATTTTGGCATGGGGGTTCCAGTCAACATTTTGTGGACCTGCTTCTGGTTGAGTATGCCAGGTCCCCGGCCTCTCAGCAAGAGCAATCGATTCTAACAAATGATAACCTTGGTGCACTGGTTGTCCTCTAGGAACTGTCGACATTCCATTTATCAAACACAAACTAACCCACCATCTGTCGCTATTGGGAGCGATTGGGTCAAGTGATTGCGCAAGCCATTCTGTAGCGATTAAGAAAACCATTCTCTCAGATACAGCGTCGACTCTTTTCTCTAACCACTTTTGATGTACCTCAAATGGGTCATCGGTAAGATTCATTCTATGAGGGACAATCAAGTCAACTACAGAGTTCAATTTTGAGTCAAACATTCCTTTATCGGAGTGAAGTAATCCAAGTCCTTGTTCAATAATATCTTGTGGAGAAAGAGGGTGTATCGGGGGGAAATCGCTATCTATAATCGGAGGATTGGGTAATGGCCACGATTGAGTGCCCCTTTCCAATGCTTCGACTAGTAATGTGGCAACACTCTCGAATGTAACCTGCGATAGCCTTGCCCTGCTCTTGCTCATAAATTGAACACCAACGAATATCTTTGAATTGGTACTCAAATATCTAGTTCGATATTTAGATTTTGAATCAATTCTTTGTATCTGTTTCTGATTGTTACTTCGGTAACTCCAGCAACTTCTGCGACTTCTCTTTGGGTTCTTCTCTTACCACACAGAACTGATGCNATNTAGATAATNGATGCCGCAATTCCTGTTGGCCCTCTTCCACTTGTCAATTCTTTTTCTTGTGCTGCCTTNATCAATTCATATGCCTTAGCCTCAACCTCAGCATCTAGACCNAATCCTGANCAGAANCTTGAGATNTAATCTTCNGGNCCTGTTGGCATAATCTTCATNTTTAATTCTCTNACCATGAATCTGTATGTTCGGCCGATNTCTTTTCTNCCNGTACGAGATGCTTGNCCGATTTCATCAAGNGTTCTTGGAACTCCACATTGNCNNCATGCTGCGTAAAGTGATGCNGCTGCAACCCCTTCGATGGAACGTCCACGAATAAGTCGCTTGTCAACTGCTTTTTTGTAATTTACAGCNGCTGCNTCNCTNACNGATTTTGGCAATTCTAAACGACTTGCCATTCTNTCTAACTCAGCTAGAGCCATNGCTANATTTCTCTCNGTAGCATTAGANACACGGCTTCGCTTTTGCCACTTTCTCATTCGNTAGAATTGTGATCTATATCTTGAGTTGATNGTTTTTCCAGAGTAGTCNTTNTTTTGCCANTCNATATCTGTNGACAAACCTTTGTCGTGAAGCATTACNGTCATCGGNGCACCAGTACGNGCTCTTTGATCTCCTTGNTCNGGAGAGAAAACTCTCCATTCTGCNCCTTGGTCAATNACATTGTCNTCTAANACCAATCCGCAGTCGTCACAAACGACTTCNCCACGTGTTTCGTCACGTGTCAAACTTCTACTTCCACAGTCACTGCATTTTACNATATCTTCTACTTGTTGTTGTTCATCCATTTTATTCCCTCTCTCATTTAAATTACCCTATATTAAGGGCAACACTCTTAACCCCTTAGACGAACTTATATGAAGGTTGCGTAAATGTGTATTCGGGAAAAGGTTCGTAAATGATTGAAATAATCAAACTGATTCAAATCTAAATGAAGATTTTAAATTATTCATTTATAAATCAAAGAAGAACGGTTATACATGTTTGCATTTTGCCGAAGAATGGTTGCTATGCGTGAAAATTGGCCCCCCCAAAAAATTGCGCTGGCAAATGATAAGCGCGTGCTATTTCTCACCAAGGATTTAGATCTCATTAAACAGCAGTTGTATGAAGGTTTGAACCTCAAAATGGAAGATATAAATCCAAATGATTTACTCGATGATATCAACACAGATGTTATGACTCCTGCCTGGGTATGTTTTGATCACGACCCTTCTGAGATTGCAAAAAATGCTTATGCTGGCCTAAAACATAACGGGTTACGTGTATTTAGAGAGAATGCTTTGATCAACGGAAATTTCGAGGTTATTGTTTCTGGTCAAAGNAAAGGCACTGGCTCAAGTCGAGAAACGGCAGCACAATGTGAGCGTTGGGCTGGAATAAATATCGTCATTGCATCTTCATTTGCTCCAATTCATGAAAGAAATAATATCAACCTTGGACAATTAATGGGAGATTATTCNATGCTTGAAAGNTTGCAAAGNGGAGAAGAAATTCCACTAGAAGAATTTACTAACAGGTATGATNATGTTACGAAATTAGTNATTGAAAAAGGTGGANTATTTCCTTTTGCTAAGGCCTTAAANAATNAGGANTTCACTCTGCCNCCAATAGANACNCCTACTCGACCGATGAACATGGCTGAGAAAATNATTGCTCGNAANTTAGTTGGNCAAGACAANAGNCAATGTGTAAAACCAAATGACCCTGTNATTGCACANGTNCAAGGNGGATATTCTCANGAGTTTACTACTGCCCAAGTTCATACTTTCTTAAGTCANGANTATGGTGANGGCTATACTNTGCCNAANCCTGCNAAGTATGCTGTGTTTGAAGACCACTTACTATATGCTCATCACAACCCTAANTTTGTCCCATTTATGGATAANGTTCAGACCCTTNGAGACCTGCAAAANAGTTTCCAAAAGCACACNGGNGTNCGAGATTATTCTGCTGTCGATGGNGTCTCACCNGGTATTTGTCATCAGGTAGCCAGAGAGGAATTTATTGAAATTGGAGANTTCATTCAAGCNACTGATTCTCACACTTGTATGGGTGGAGCATCAAATGCNCTAACTTGGGGNGTTGGTGCAACAGAATATGCNAATCTAATCAGTGCTGGTTTTACTTTCGTAAAAGTCCCTGAATCTATTAGATTCGAATTGACCGGAACCTTGGCTCATGGATGTACTGCAAAAGATGTAATTCTGTATATTCTTGCTGACCATGCAAGAAAAGAGTTGACTTTGAATAGAAGTATGGAATTTGGAGGCGTAGGACTATCCAGCCTATCTATTGATGAAAGAGCAACCCTCTGCAATATGGCCACAGAATGCTCAGGAAGAACTGGTATTTGTGAAGCAGACGATTCATTATATGATTGGATGAAAAAATCGCAACCCAACCTAAACATTGAACAGCAGAAAACAATGAGTGTATCTCCTGATGATGGTGCAGTATATGATGGTGGAACTCACCTTATCGACTTAGATCAAATCAGACCGATGGTTGCCCACCCAGGAAATCCCGACAAAGGAATTCCAAGCGACCCTACAAATGGGGCATATATCTCTGAAATTGGTGATGTCAAAATTGATATTGCATATGGTGGGTCTTGCACTGCTGGTAAAGAAGACGACATTGCTTACTATGCTGAAGTATGCCAAGCGGCAGAAAATGCTGGACTTAAAGTGCATGATGGCGTCGAATTCTTTATCCAATATGGCTCAGGCATAGTCAAGGAATTAGCAGAAAGAGAAGGTTGGCATGAGTTATTTGAGAGAGTTGGTGTCAAATTAATCGACCCTGGTTGTGGCGCTTGTATCGGTGCTGGACCCGGTGTTTCTACATCACCGGACCAGGTTAGTGTTTCAGCTATTAACAGAAATTTCCAAGGACGTTCCGGGCCCGGCAAACTATACCTTGCAAGCCCATTGACTGTGGCTGCTTCTGCTTTCACCGGCATCATAACATCATGGCAGGAACGCCTGTTTGGTTGATTTAAATGAAGATGAAAATCGCATCATCTGGAATACTGATAGTAATTGGTGGAATTATCCTTTCGATGAGTATTACTCAATTATTACTCACTATGATAATAGAACAAATCTCTTGGTTCGCAGATTCGGGAGTAAAGGGGATTTTAGCATTCATTCTAGTGTATGTTCTTTTTGGAATCCTAGTAATTCCTGCTAGTTTTCACAAGTATCTTTCGGGGATTTTATTTGGTTTCTCTCTAGGGGTAATGATCGCTTGGATTGGGTCGATGGTTGCCGCTATTATTCCGTTTTTACTAGCAAAGAGGTGGCTCAATCCTTTCGCCCAAAAATTACTCGATAATAATCCGAAATTAAAAGGATTAGAAAAAGCGATAACCAGTGATAAGTGGAAAACTGTAGCACTGGCTAGAGTGAGTTTGATAATTCCATACGGGATATTGAATTATGCATTTGGAGCAACTGAAATAAAACTTAAGGATTACATCATTGGAAACTTTGCTATGATTGTTCCATCTGTGATGTATGTGTGGTGGGGTTCACAGACAAGGATAATTGCTGGAGCCATAGAAACAAAAGAGAAGGGTTTGAGTTATACGATAAGTATCATTCTCTCATTTATATTAACAATATGGCTGGTTGTAAGGAGTCGTAAAATTTCTAAGAACCTCGCAGCATTCGAAAATGAATAAGGGTCCTGAAACGGCTGAATGGAGATTTGCTGTAGTATTAGGATTAAGAACCGTCGACATGCGAGGAACAATATCACTACTGGCCCGACGTCATTGGGACGAAGGAGGACCAGAGGTGGAGGTCTAAGTATGGCTGGAATCGCACAAAAACTCGCATCAAATCAAAAACAAGTTGCAATATCTGAATTTTTTGAGAAAAATAAGCACTTTCTAGGGTTTGATTCTTTATCACGTTCATTGATAACTGCTGTCAAAGAAGCAGTAGATAATGCACTAGATGCTTGTGAAGAAGCACGTATTCTGCCGGAAATCAATGTTGAGATAAAAAAACTCGACTTGAAGAAGGATATCATCGAACTAAAAGTTGAAGATAATGGCCCTGGAATCCCTCAGAAGAGTATTGAAAAGGTGTTTGGACAGTTATTATTTGGTTCTCGGTTTCATGCAATTAGACAATCTAGAGGTCAGCAAGGAATAGGAATTACAGGAGTTGTCATGTACAGTCAGTTAACCACTGGTAAACCAACTCATGTACGTTCTAAAATTTCAACAGAATCAACTGCGGCTGTCGTAGATATTGGATTGGATACTAGAAAAAATAAAGCCGTTAAGAGTAATCAGGGCAGGGAACTTTGGGAACTTAAAGATGGCACTATGAAGCAACATGGTTTGGAAGTAACCACTCAACTGAAAGCTAAATATCAAAAAGGTAGGCAAAGCGTTTGGCAATACCTTAGAATGACCAGTATCGTAAATCCTCATGCTGAAATAAATTTCATCGACCCTGATGGAGAAGTTCACCATTGGCCTAGAGTCACTGAAAGATTACCTACTAAGGTAGAATCTATCAAACCTCATCCTCATGGAATTGAACTTGGCCAATTGCAACGTATGCTCAATGAATCGACTGATTCAAGATTATCTGTGTTCCTTCGAATGAACTTCTCGGGCGTCTCAAATAGGGCTGCAAAAGAATTGTGTTCTGCTGCCGAACTCGATGTTAGTGTAAAGCCTAAGCAGATGAAACCTGATGACATCAGAGCATTGCTTGAGGCTTTTCAAGGTGAAAGAATGTTTAATGGCAAGCCAGTAAAGATGCTAAACCCTCCTACAAACTGTCTCTCACCAATTGAAGAAATGCTGATCAAAAAGGGTCTCTCTAAAACAATTGATTCAAGATTCATAACAACGATGACAAGAGCGCCTAATGTTTCACAAGGAAATCCATATCAAATTGAGGTTGGACTAATTTTTGGCGGGGACATGCCCGGTGATAAAGCGGTTGAAGTCCTAAGATTTGCAAATCGAGTTCCTCTGATGTATCAACAAGGTGGCTGTCTTTTGACAAAGGCAATAGAAAGTGTAGATTGGCGACAATATGGACTAGACCAACCTGGTGCTAAAGGAGTGCCAAAAGGCCCAGCAGCAATTCTAGTTCACTTGGCAAGTACGAATGTTCAATTTACATCTGAAGCAAAAGAAGCCTTAGCTGAAAATGAGGAAGTCATTGAAGAAGCCCGAAAAGCGATGCTAGAAATGGGTCGTGGCCTAAGAAAGCACCTTGAAAAGAAAAAGAAAATGGCTAAGACACAAGAAAAGTTCGAATTGATTAATGATATTTTACCAGCGATTGCTGCGAAATCTGCTGAAATTTTAGATAAACCAATACCTAACCTTTCAGGCTCTATTACAAAAATCATGTCCGCGGTGATCGGGGAAACGAGTACTGTTTGGAATAAAGAAACCAAAAATACTGATGTTTCCATCACTCTATACAACTACACCTCGCGTTCAAGAGCATATACAATTTTGGCAACCTGGCCCGAGAAGGCTGACGCTAAAATGATTGACAACGAAACCGGAGGAAGAAAAGAAGCGATGGGTGTTTGGGCATGGAAACTACAGACTTTAGATCCTGGTGAACGGATTGTAATCTCATACAGCCTTAGTGGTTTAGAAAAGGGTGATTGGGTTGAAACCGATATCTTTTATCGGGGTTCTCAAGAAGTCATTGGTGCTATGAAGATGGATGAAAAGTATCTAGAAGAAATAAGAAACCAAGAACAGATTATGAAAGAAATAAATCAAGAAAATAATAATCAAGAAGTTCAAACAGAAACAATTGATGACGTTGAGAGTGATCCGGATGCGCCTGAAATCGATTTAGATGAAATAATCGCATCTCTCGGAGAACCTAAAGTTGCGCCACCAAGCGGGCAGAGTACTCTTTTTGGAGGTGATTTGTGATGGTTCAAAGATTTACATCGGATGAAACAAAGAAAGCAATGCACATGGTTGTAAAGGAAATGTACGATAAAATCGTCGGCGGAGAACCTCCTACGATGACATTACCAGTTAGGACTAAAACCAATATTGGTTTTGATAAGAAACTAGGAGTATACAAGTACGGAAAGAAGAGGTCGATTAGAGATGCTACAAGCCTTGGCTCTGCAAAGCAATTGCTTAGAGCATTGTATGTTGTAGAATTCATAGAAGAAATGATAGACGCTGGTAAGTCTTCAACTCTAAGAGAAATGTACTATATTTCAGAGTCTTGGGGACTTGGTAAATTTGGAAGTCAAAATGAATCAAATAACTTGGCAGAGGATTTAGAAATTGTCACCAAATGTCTTCGTGAAGATTTCAAGTTAAGGCCTGAAGAAGATGGTGCTAGAATGATTGGAAACCTGACTCTACGTGAAAGAAATCGGCGAGGAGAATGGATGACAATAAATGCTAGAGATGATGTTGGAGATTCCGGTTATGGTGTGCCATATAATGTCGAAACTGAGAAAATTGAATTGCTAGAAAATGATATTGATTTCATCATGGCTATCGAGACAGGTGGTATGTTTGACAGACTGATTGAAAATGGCTTTGATGAAGATTACAGATGTGGTTTATTACATCTTAAAGGGCAACCAGCAAGGTCTACTCGTAGAATCATCAAACGTATGAGTGAAGAATGGGATTTGCCTGTAGTCGTCTTCCTCGACGGCGACCCATGGTCTTTCAGAATTTTTGCTTCGATTGCTTATGGTGCTATCAAGACCGCTCATATTTCAGAATATTTGGCGACTCCAAGCGCCACCTACCTAGGAATTACTGCTGATGATATTGTTGCTTATGACCTCCCTAGTGATGACTTGTCGAAAAAGGACATCGAAGCATTAAACGCTGAACTATCTGACCCTAGATTTGCAGATAGTTGGTGGCAAGACCAAATTAATATGATGTTAGAATTGGATAAGAAGGCTGAACAACAATCTCTCGCCAAATATGGTTTAGATTTCGTAACTGAGACTTACTTGCCAGAAAAATTGGCTGAATTAGGACTTGCATGATAATATTGTGCAAGGATTGATTTGGGAAGATGAAAACGAATTAGCATGGCGAAGGCTTCTGGGCAGGCAAATCCTTGGTCTGTCCGCGTCGCTATTTTTGGTTTAATCTGTATTTTCATAGGCTCAGTTATGCTTTTTGGACAATCTGATGCAATCGATAATGCATTTAATCCAAGAAATGTCAGTGAAGTAAGTTTGACTGGCGATGATAGCGAGATTGGTGAATTAGATTCGAGCTGTTATGTCGCTGTTGGATTAAATGACGGCGATTATGGAAATATATCATTGACTAAAATGCTCGGTTCATCGCCTGCAAGTGAATCACTAGAGCCAAGTTCATGTCCTACTGATTGGCAACCAATGGATACTAGCGGACAAGAATATTATTTCATCGAAGAGTGGGATGTCACTGAAGAAGGCGAATACGTACTAAAGATGGAATGTTTGGAGCAAAATGGCTGTCAAAATGCAACAATATGGCTGGTTGATGTATCTGAGGCTCAATGGAATATCTTTGGTGAAATAGGACTTATTGCTGCAGGTGGTATGTGCTGCTTTGGCCTCATTGCCCTTCCAATTGCCTTGATTTTATACCTATCAAATAGGAATAAATCAAAGGTAATGATGATTAATTATGATGGTATGATTATGCCGCTTTCTGAATTGACCCCAGAGACGGTGAGTAAAATTGAGAATGCAAATAATTTACCACCTGTAGATAATCCATTTGCAGATACTGGTATTTCTAAATCAGAAGATTTTGTTGATGGGCGCGAAAGTGTTGAGAATGGTACTCTACTAACTACTGACCAAGTATTTGCTCTGATGAAGGGAGATGTTGATGAAGCCCAAAAGCGAGTTAGTGATCCATTCGCTGATTATAATGAAGTAAAGGTTGAACAAAGTACCCCAAAGAAAACCAGTAATTCTAAAGATATCGCATTTTGGGATTCGGGAGATGATAAGCAATTCTCTTCGGCTGAGACAAAACAATTGGTCACGGACACACGCAATAAATCTCCCCTTAAAACCAATGATAGTCAACCTAAATCTGGTGCATGGAAAGATTGGGATGATTTGTGAGTGATTGGAATGGAAAAATACATTCGTATCACTGCAGGTATAATTGGCTCTATACTTTTGATAATCTCATTGGTTGGAATGAATAATGAATTGGTAGATTCAGATAGTGTCGATACTATGCTTCCTCCTTGTACTGTCGATGACGGAATGCCATGGCCGGGAGATGAAGAAGTAACATGTTATTGGGGCATGTCGGTAGAAATTGTCGAAATCCCTGCAGAAGCGATTGCTGCTGATGTTGTTGTTGATATTTCCTGGGCTAAAGACGGGGTTTGGATTGGTATTGCTAAAGCAGACCAAATTGAAAATTGTGAGCTGAAAAATGATTATTATGAGTGCGCCAAGAACTCTGTCACCCTAATAGAAGGTGGAGATACATCCGATGGGGAAATTCAATGGACACCTGAGCCNGGNGAATANCGCTTTGTAGCAGGAGGGGAAGATTCTCAATCTTTGCAACAATTCTCAGTAGATTGGGNGTATGAAGCGACATTGAAAAGCGGAGTTACAACGCCATTATTGTTAATTGGAATCGGTCTTTTGAGTTACTCTATCTTTAGAGGCACCCTTTTCTGAGGTTTCGACGCATTCAAAAGGGTGTACTATCTAGGTAACCTTAGGTTGAGCAGTATGGTTGATGTGGACCTTGCGTTATCTATTCTTCAAAATAAGGTGCGTAGGCAAATATTAGAACGACTTGTAAGAGAACCTCACTATCCAATGCAATTGGCTGATTTAATCGGAGTAAGTCAGCAAGCCATAATGAAACACTTGAAAGAATTAGAACGAGGAGACTTTGTTGCTAAGATGAAAGTTCCCAGTGACAAAGGTGGACCTCCAAGAACNATTTATTCTGTCCAAAAATCAATTTCTCTACGTATTGATCTAGGCCCTGACTTATTTCATTGTGAACANCGTAAATTACCTCTAGGAGGNCCNATGAGGCTATCTAAATCATTGCCCGAAAATAGTTTGAAAGTTGCTGAGTCTGTTAGTGGTAGAAAGAAAATATCTGTTGGCGAAGGNGTTTCACATTTAGCAGAATTAAACAATATTCTCGAAGACATGGATGCTCAAAGAGATGCTATTATTTCACTGCACCAACACATTAGAAATAGAATCTCAGTTGCTGTCGATGCTGATTTCGATATATATGAGCAAAGGGCAATGGTTCATTCCATCATTGAAGCACCAACAAAACGTATCGATTTTACNGCTTTGAGTAAAGAACTTCAACTCGGGCAAAAGCAGATGAATGAATTGATGGATGAAGTCAGTAGTAGGCTTCAAAGGCAACTNTCTCAAAGGGCTGGCCACATTATTGCTGGAGTTGAAAACTCCAGTTTACACTGGTGGTTAGGCGACTATAAGCCTAAAGAATGAACTCACTCTTTGGATTCTAGAACTGANATCAGAGAGGATTGTTCATTCAATCGCTTATTGACTTCTTCTCGTCTTCCTTTTCCAACAAAGTAAACAACACCTAGTAATGACANTGTCAGCAGAATTACAACAAATGGTAATGCTGTTTTACCAACAATTTGTCCAGCAACGTCTAAGAATGGNCTTGGAGATTCCAAAGGTTCTGACACCGCTCTGATATTGTTATTTTCTTTTGCTTCAACAATCTCATTCATAGGATCCACTACAACATAGATCCCCTTACTTCCAGCAACAACTGGGTATAGAAGGTATATCTCGACTTCTTGGGCNTCTTNTGATGCATCTGGNGCTAATAATGCTCCAACAACTTGTCGCATTACTATACTGTCTTCTGCACATCCGTTTCTTTCTATTTCATCAATAATGTCTTGCTCATTAGCATCATCATATTGACATAGAACTATTTCGATATCTGTTGCGTGTGTGTTACCAGTATTCTGTAGGATAATTCCAATTGGAATTGTCGAATCAATATCGCCACTAAATGATGATGGATTGATAATTTCNTTAATTACCAAGTCTGGTGCTCTCAAGCGAAGTTGTAANATNAATTCATTGCTATCAAGCATATCACCTTGCCATGAAGGAGAAGAATCGAAATCTCCACCTTCAGTCATATCTCCTGCCTTGGAAACAACCTTCAAACCAACATATCTAGTATCCAATTTTGCCTCGGTTGAAATTTTAACAACTGCTACCATCTCAATAGTTTGGTATGGNGCCATCTTTGGCATTATGTATGTTCCATCTGGAGTTACAGCACACNTTTCACCGTNTTGNNCTTCTTCTAATNCNNTTTGCCATNNNGAATANTNNTCAGACGTCTTNCNAGGCATTGNTGGAAANNTCAANACANGCTTCNTCGGTNGTCAAATCATTGCCNATTTGTTTNACNGTTCTCCACTCAACGCTCCAACCGGNTANTTGNCCCATTCCAGGNAGNGTTTCCCANATACGGTCATTNCCTTGGAGTGAAGATGTATGGTTATTCAACGTAGGCCAATCNTCTACGTTACCATTATTGGTAATATTTACAGTGAAACTGACAATCTTACCAGGAGCTGATGTCTTAATCGGGTTGTCGACTCTTGGATCCATTATGATTTCCATATCGTAAAACTCGTTTACATAAACCATCATTGTTTGAACATCTCTCAANTTTGTCGNCCTNCCTTGNGAATCAGGNTATGCTTCTTCAGAGTAGGTTTGGAAAATGATTGTATACAAACCTGCACCGATATCAGTCTCTGGAACATTCATCAAAANATCGAATGTTTGAGATGTATCTCTTGATAGTTCTTGCAAAGAATCACGAGGAATAATAATGTCCCAATGGCCGTTTTTAACCGGAACTCCAGATGGGTCAATCACTGTTGCTAAACGATAATCGTATCTGTCAGGACCGTTTCCATCATTTGTAATCGTTGTTGGCAATGTTATCTTTTCACCTGGATATACAGAGTATGCTGAAACAGTTCCACCGTTATCGCCTTCTACTGAGATAATTCTATCAGTGGATAGATTGGTTGAGGCCGATAAACTATATTCNTGAATTACTGTAGTATCAAGTTTGATGAAGTCTGAAATTTTCGGATATCCATCGAGGTATGCTTTGAGAATAATTGTTGGGCCAATTCCAGCCTTAGCATTATCAGGTGCACAAACTTCGACATATACTGTGTGTCTAANATAATCTTGACCTGGAGGTATTGTCCACGGTCTTGATTGCCCTAGAGGGTCATTGGTGCCTGGNGCATCTCTGAAATCGACCGATACATCCCAGTTATCTTGACGCCATGTGTTAACGTCCACTTCGCTAGGTCTTGATTCTGGAGCGCCTGGCAAAGTAAATACTAGGTCTCCTGAATCATAATTCTTAGTCACTGGAACTTCATACTCATGGCATGAATCATTAGGGTCTCCTGCTTGGACAAATGCTTCACTATCTGTAGCTTCAAAGACAATATTTCCTGAAGACCTTATCGAAACATAGACTCCCAATTCGAGAATATCATAAGTTCCTTTATCTACAGATTTAATCGGCTCTCCTTCAGACCAACCCTTGAGGTAAATCACGAAAGCCCCTGGGTCTTCAGATGTTGGAACCTTAACTGTCAAAATCTTGGTAGTTGATGTCCCTGGGTCTAATTCGACGCGCATTGGGAAGGTTACTTCCCAGCCAAATGGTAGAAGCCATTCTTGTTGCCCTTCCAAGGTATTAGGGTCCCAAAACAAGAAACTATCTTGCACGTTACCTGTATTTGTTATCGTAATTGAGAAAGTCGCTTGGCCACCTTGTTCAATGTCTTGAACACTGTGAGATGTATCTAGGCTAATTCCATGAACGACATCCATCAATGTCAATGTAGTCAAGTCCGAACGTATGGCTGGGTCTTTGTATGACTTCGCAGTCACTACAATTTGGGCTAATTCATCTTCATTCGCTTGATAAATAGTAGGAGCCTTAACTCTAATGTAGAATCTAGTAAACTCTCCACCCTCAAGGAAAATTGGAGTTGTAGGTAATATCTGTGTTTGATTATCCGCAAAGAATAGGGTTGCTGTCCAATTTTGAGGAACACCAGAAACATTTACTCCGTATGTATCTGCAACAAGGTCCTTATCACCAGGCGTAGAATTGTTTAGTGTCATGTTGAAAATAGTTTGTTCGCCTGGTTCAATGACGTGGTAATAGGTTTCCCCTACATCTAATTCAACATCGACTTGCCCTGTCAAAACGTGGGAATAACAAATCGTATATCTTCCATTATTCTGCTCATCGTTACACTTGTTCTGGTCAGACCATCCAATATGTGCTCCACTTCCAAGATCATTAGCAAATGCTGGCGGCATACCTAAATCGGGCCTACTTCCAGTGTCTGTACCTAATTTATTACTTGCCCAAGAGGTTACTGAGATAATCTCCCATGGATCTAGGGCGAGTTCACCAGCCCCTGAAATATCTGTTTGGTTCAAACGGGTATATTGGACCTCTTCTCCTGCACTTGTATTTCCAGAGTCAACCCATGATATGTGGACATTGCTTTGCTTATCTGTCAAAATTGCAGGGAATATAGAATGGCCGGAGTATGCTGAAGTTAATCCTGAAAGGCCTTCAACATTAGAAATAGCAGTATCTTCAATGACCTTCATTTGTTGTGTTCCAAGACCATCTTCTGCGCCGTCAAAAGCACCTGCTTTTGCCAAGTTTAGTTTGGTATAATATACTTCATAATTTGTAGACTTTTCAAAACCATAATCTCTGCCATCCATCCAAGCAATGTGAGTATTTCCAGAATTATCTACTGCTATTGATGGGTGGAATGAGTAGGCATCATCGATGGTGACTCTAGTATCGTTTACGACAACTAAATGTCCATCAGCACCTGACCCTGTATCCTCATAGTATGTACCGCCAACAACGGTATGCCCAGGAGCCCCTGGAGTCCATGATGGATCATTGTTCATCTTAGCATATGGGTCTAATACAGACATGTATATTTCACGAGAGTTATTTGTTGCGATGTAAACCATTGCTTCAACAAGCAAAGCCATAGCACCTGCTCCACCACTGCCGGATGGGAATTCATAAGCTTGGCCACCAGCACTCACTGTACGTGCATTAGTAGTTGGGTCATTACCTGGGCAATTTCTGGTTTGAGTTGAAACCACGCCATTTGGACATTTTACCAAGTCTAAAAAGTGTGNNTGAAATATTTCCNNCNCCGCCATAGCCTTGGCCATAAAGACCGATTGGAACAACACCTGCTCTTACACAGTTGTCGTGAGCCTCATCAAGAGAGCTAATATCGTCTGCTTGTTGAGAAGGGTCTCCATCTTTAGGGCCTTCATCAGAAACTGGTAGAACTATCTTTGTGGAGTTTGGATTCCACTTGTGGTCTGCGGATGTTGCAGGGTTTCCTGGAACGTTACCATTGACATCTTTCCATGAAAGACAAGCCCAGTTTGCTCCTGGTCCCCAATCTTCTCCAGAATTACCAGAGTAAGGGTTGCCATTGTAAATTGTATTTTGCAGGGAACGTATTCCACCAGAACTGTCTCCTTCGTTTAGAGGGGTTGTCCTAGGTCCTGAATTCATATTATATCCTGCACAATCGCCACTGCTTGCAGCACCAGGTAGACCAAATCCGCCATCGAGGCCATAAATGGTTTCAAACACTGTCATGTTTGCAACCTCCAGTAGTGGCTTGATTCCTTCGAATTGTCCACCTGAAGCAAAGTTACCGCCATAAATAACAGTACATATGTCCGCCCATTCGGTATACATTGAACCTGAGGTATCTACTATGAATACAAGTTCAACTTTACCTCCACGAGTATCATCCCATGCAATTTGAACTTGGTCATTTTGATCTACTACAATATCAGGATGCCCTTTGTGACCAATGATTGGAGTAAGTAGAGTATCATCGAAAAGAACGATTGCATCTTGTGCAATCATATCTGGTTGTAGCATCGAGTAGTAAATTTGTGGTTGGTTGAAAAAGCGACCTAATTCATCGAACTCATCTTCCCATGCAATGTGGACATTACCTTGACTATCGACATCGATCGATGGCCAATCTCTATCTTGGGCTCTTTGAGAAACTACCATGTCATCAATCGATGTTAATGATCCGTCATCACTAGACTGCCCGTTGAAAGGTTGAATTTTAAACGGAGAAATTGCAGTATACATGATTTTGTGAGTCCCAGACTTATCGGTCCAAACAATATGCAGATTGTCATCATCATCTATCGCCATATCAGGGTGCCAAATCTTGTGAATACCTGCATTGGTAATTTGGGTTGCATCAATTAGTACCTCTCCATCGCTTGCTATCATAGAGTAATACAAGTGTAGATTATTTCTTGACCAAATTATGTGAGCATTTCCTTCACTATCTGCAACAATACATGCTTGCGTATCAGAAGAAGAACCCCCATCAACGATTTGTTGTGGTTCGGTTATGACAACTGTGTTAGCATTAACAGGTACTGAAGACATCACCATAGCAGACATTGCTGCGATTAGCATTATTGAAACTAGACTCATTGATTTGATTTTATCACTCATAAATAGACCTCTGGCAGATAGGATAAACAAAACCATTCTCTCTTCATACTTAACCGCGACTCTTTCGGGTCACAAAATTATAGATTTGAAAAGATGATACTAGGCCCATTCGGAAGGGTCAAAACTAGAACCAAATGACATCTTTTCATCGAATTCAATTTCTATTTGTTCGCTTTCAATATCGCCATCATTAGGTTTGGCACTTTGAGATTCCATGGCTTCTTTTTTCTTTGCCCAATCATCAACAGGACCTGGCTTTCCAACTCCTGGCCCATAAGAATATTTTATCTCGTGAATAAGTCCCAACTTGGCAAGCCACAGTCTTCGTAAGCCATGCATCATCTCATTTTTTGTCAGGCCATCAAACCAAATTGGTAGGCTTACGTTGAATGCTTGCAAAGGACCTGGCTTTTGAGCACCTTCATGGCCCATGTGAATTCCCCAATCTACCGATGAACGGATTAGTTGTAGTCGGCCTTCATGAATCCATTCCGACCACCCATCAGAATCCTCCTTCATGTGACCCTTCATCTCTTTTTGTTGACCCATGTCAACCCTAGTCATACTTGAAATTGCAATTAAATCTCTATTCTTAGGAATTACTACAGCAAACATGTGCCCTTGAGGTCCTTGAGGATATTTTATCAAAATATGCGCTACAGCCCTCGGGTCTTCTTGCTCCTTGACTATCAAACGTTCACTACTAAGCCACTTACGAACTGTGGCTGCTACATCGACTGGCGTCACAAATAGTCCAAACGCTCATCCCGTTTGAAACAAACCCNTAAAACACTAGATTTTAGGAAGTTCCTCGTGTATGTTGTTCAACAGTGCTCTAAGGTTTTGTCGTGTGCTCTTTTTCATTCTCTGCCTAATTACAAACTTCCGCAAATATGTATAGTCGTCCCAAGCCAATGAACCCAATCTACCAGATAGCCAAAATAATGGCATGAATAACAACCAAGCTATACAATACATCGCTCCATTAAAGAACGCACCTTGGCCAAGTATATCTGTCCAATTATGTTCGATAATATCGGAAATTCTGGCCTCTTGTAAAGCAATTATAATCACTGCAATGGTAGAGGCTATTGGCCATATTAAAAGTGAGCCAAACATCGCTGCAAGGAATTGGTAAGAGGTTCTAGCATCAACACCTTCATCTGTTGAATCACCCAATAGGCGACCCAGAATTACTTGTGGCGCTAAAGATAGCAAAAATAGTGGTAATAAAGCAATAAACCCAAGACTTCTTGCCAATGAAATTGGTAGTTTGGAAAGATTGGCAAACCGTAGATCTGTGCCTTTGGAATTTAAGTCGCGCCCATCTAAATTATTTTCTTGTAATATTTTCGCTGCACTGACTGCCGGTTTGATAATTGGGTGTTCTATTTCATCGGGCTTAGGCTCGTCGTTTACAATGACTCTTTTCTGTTTAACCAACCTATTTTGAATATCTCTTGCCGCTAAGACTTCCTTTCTCCAAGTGCCCGGAGGAGTATTATTTCTCCTNTGTTCAACATGCCCTAGCAAATGTAAAGCTCTATGTTCTTCCCATTCTGCAACATTAGGNGTCAATGGTTCCATCTCCAACCTGAGTTTGTCTCTTAATTGGAATACTATTTCCGCTGGAGGTTCTGACCAACTACCTTTTGAGACCGCTTCGATTAAATCACTTGGAATATCGTCTTTAGTCACTTGAATTGGAGCACCATATTCTACCCAAATGTCTGTCCTAAAATGTTCTCTAACTCTAAAGTGCAGGCCGATAGGAATCAATGCTGGTAGGTCTTTGTCTAGAGAACTTGCCAATGCGCCTGCTGCAAGAACTGTTCTTACAGGACCTGTTCTAAATCTGAGCATGTATGAGTTATTATGGCTAGTTCCTTCTGGGAATAATACACAACCAAATCCATGTGCGATTCCAGAAGCAAGTGTCAATAACGAGCGTCCATTGAGAAAATTTGCTTCTTCTTCGGAACAACCGCCTCGTAATAATTCTGCTTTGCGAACAACGGGCTGTACTGCCATTTTTCTTGTCCACCAACCAAGCATTGGCCTGGTTACCAAGTCATGTCTAGCACCTAAGACGAAATATTTTGGATGATTTAGAGTAATTTGTAATGCATCTAGTAATCCATTCGTGTGCCAAGCACAACACAATGTACCGCGGTTTNGAGGGATATTTGAGANGCCTGTCGCCTCATGGGTTCTAAACTGTACAGCGCTAATTCGTCGACAAATCCAATATAGGACTTTAGTCCAAAAATAAGAACCTGGCGTCGAGCCAGAATATTTTGGCATTGGAGTATTCANTAATTCTTCCATTTTCATATTCTTTGCTGATTTAGAAAGATATGGTAATGCATCTCCTCTATGGTCGACGGCTCCATCATATAGTTCACTTGGGTCTGGATGATTCATAGTTATGCCTCCAAAAGATTTGATGATAATTCGCTTAGTGATTCGTGATTGGGTTCCCCGCCCATCAAACTGCCGTTTGGCCACATAGACATCAATGTCAGGCCTCCATCTCCCTGGGTTCTTGGAATTACATGAATATGAACGTGTGGAACCTCTTGTCCAGCCATTTTCCCATCATGAATACAGATAGTGAAATCATCGGTTTGAAAATATTTGGAAAGAATTTTTTGAACTTCTCTCATNCCGATAAAAAGGTCTGAAGTTTCTTTTTCATTCAATTGCGAGATATTGCTGACTCCTCTCTTTGGAATAACTAGTGTATGCCCTTCTCTTCGCGGATAAATGTCTAAGAAGGCAAACCAGTTTTCGCCCTCGGAAACCTTGTGGCAAGGTATCTCCTGACCGATAATACGCTCAAACAAAGTTTGGCTGCCCATAGCCAAGCCAAAGCAAGGGGGTTTTTGACTTCTCACTGTGGAGTAAGTACCCAGTTGCCAGTCTCGCTCTTCCTAAGAGCAAGTGTGCCTGTATTTCCTTCTTGGTCAACTGTGATGTGATGTAATAATTCTTGATCTTTTTCTGGGAAATCTATTCTTTTATGAAGCCCTCTACTCTCATTCCTAGCAAGACTAGCTTGGACTGTGCAAGTCAATAAGCGAATTCCTGCTTGATTTTGTAACATTGATAACATATTTGTATTTGAAATTAGAGACTTTTGGTCAAGGTGAATCGCCTCTGCCTGTATCGACAAATGTTCCAAGGATTCTAGGTATTGGCTNTATGCTGAAGAATCATTGTCCCCATTTACAAAGTTATTTCCGAGTTCCCTTAACTTGTCAGAAACTATACCAAGCCTTACAACAGTAGTAGACTCGTCATCATTAGAAAACATGGATTCGTGATTTGAAATTGTTGTTTCCAAGGCTTGTTTGATTAAACTATTACCAGAAAATTTGGCTTTATCTGNCCATTCTCCAGCGTGAAGACCTGCTGAATTTCCTCCAACTAAAGAATCTAGTAAGCGATTGCCTTGAAGTAATCCTGCCCCATGGAAACCTGAGCAGGAAGCGTCTCCTGCGGCATATAACCCGGTAAACCAGCGCGACCAACTGCCAATAACTACTCTACCAAATTCATCAACAGGCAAACCTCCTAATGTTACATCTACTTGATTTTCTACAGCGACCGTCTGCTTTGAAATATCGATNCCAGTCCTCTGCTTAACACTTCTAAATATGGAGTTCCACCAGTTTGATTGGTCGCCCATGTTCCTTGCATCCAATACCACGGTATCCAAGTCANTTGAAGCATTACATAATTCCGAAATGGTTGAACCTTCAATTGGCGAGCCATCTACCTGATGAAGAGACGCACCTGAATTTAACATACCTTGAGGTAATATCATTTTTGTGCCTTTGACCGCCAACGGTGTTTGAGAAATAAATTCCATTCCGCGCAGCGGAATTCCACATTGAAGAGCCAAATCCATGCCAAGATTCGCCTTACCTGTAGAGAAAATTCCTTCGAAACCNCCGTCTGCCAAAATTATTGACTTACATTGAATTGCTACAAAATTACCATTCACCATATCGGCAGTAATCATTCCACAGACTGAATTATTATTTTGGACNATCATTACAGGNGCTTGNTCGCCTCTTCTTACAACTCCATGCCTCATGCATTGTTCTTCTAATACTTGTTGAACCTCTTGACCAAGTCCATCGCCAGAATTTACCACTCTAGGCTTCGAGTGNCCTATGCCAGTTTGTGNAATTGGAACNCCTTTGGCATCTCTTTGGAAAATAACNCCACGCCTCTCAAGCAAGTCCATTTCTCTTATNGATTGACTTGTCCTCAAAGAAACTATATCTTGGTCACACAAAAAATCTCCTGCGATGATGGTGTCCTCTCTATGGCCCTTGTTATTCATCTCCTGAACTGCAGAAGAAAGTCCATCTGCAGCTATAATTCCCCCATCGCCCAAAGCGGTGGCAGAAAGCATCAATGTCTGTGCTCCTTGCTTGGCTGCTGACGCTGCTGAACGCAATGCTGCGGGTCCGTCACCTATGACTAAAACATCCCATGCTTCCATTACTTTTCACCCGTTGAATTGAGCCAAGCGTCTAATAGCCATAAGTAAAGCGCTTCGATGTTATGTTTGATTTTGCTATTTCTATCTAAAATCAACATTCGGAATAGATAGTTCTCCTATCTTCCTAGCGAGNTCTAAACGCTTGACTCTTTCCCTCGTATTATCTGCTGANTTTCTTTCAACAAATGTAGTCAAGACCTTGGATTCAAGAATAATTCCATCATCATCTCTTAGGATCACTTGGATGTTAGAGTTGCCACTAAACCTACGATTCCATGCCACATTAATCCACAATACAACTCCTTTCTGTAAGTACCTTGGAATCCAATCAAGAGCATCTTCATCTGATGAATTTGAAAGTTTAATTTCTTGCCGCGGTGGAGGACATGGCTTTAATTCGAAGCGATGATCTCTAGATTTTGGCTCGCCATTAGGAACCAAGACCTCTACTTTTACATGGCGCGGTTCAAATGTTTGATTGTTTAGAGCGATAAATAAATTGGTCGACCCATCTATGCTCTTTTCATCGATAGAAACGTCCATTCTCCACTTCGACCTGATTAATTCAGGTTGGCCCACCAAGAGGTCATTTTGTAGCCTATCTAAAAGTTCAAATGCGCTTGGCTGCCATGCTTTAGCATGTGAAATAAGCCTCTGTAAAGTTCTCCAATTAAACCGATTCCCTTCTTCAAGAAGGATTTCTTTTATCGTATCATGTTTCATAAAAACCGATAGTTCCTCAGGCACTCTCTTAGCAGGCAACACATCTTCATTATGTAAGTAAAGAATGTAGAGTAATCGCTCTAATGCCTGCCTTTTATCATAACCTGGTATCAATGATTTATCGAACTGCTTTCTCCATTCCCTCCACTCTAGATACAAGTCTGGGTCTAGATGAGTGACCAATAAATCACCAAGAATACTGCCAAGTTGTGTTGGATGGTGCGTTGGTGCATGAAATACTAAATTAGAAAATTTATCACCCAACTGGCGAACATAATCCAAAGTATGTTGAGCATGGAAAGTATACAGGAATCCAGAACTCATTGCTATGACCAATGCAAGATTCCATGCAACAGAACCTGGAGGAGGCGATAAGGAAAGTAGCATTAATCCCANCGCCAAGCCAATTAATACTGTGCTAACTAGATTATTNCTCCTGTGATCTTTCAAGCCATCCAGAATTCTATCCATTCCAGGTTGGACCCTAAGGGCATGCTTACTACCACTGCTAAATCCACCTTGCTCTCTCAATGATAATCTTGCTTGCATAGCATGCCAAGCGGATTCGCTAGCGATAATACTGGGTAATGTAGCTAGTAGAATTGGAACTGGGAGTAAAAATACTAAATTTGACTTCTCGGAAATTTGTTGAGGGAATAAGACTCCAAGTAATGAAAAGAATGCTAAGATTAAACCGGCAACTGAACGCCAAAATAATAAAAAACGATTTCGAGTTATATTACCTGCCAGACGCCTCCTACTTTCTAATTTCTCCCACTGACTCCTAGTATGTTCTAATGGGTCTTCGCTTCTTTCAAAACCATGCCCATATGGATCTGGCAGTTCAAGACTGCGGAAATCATTGGAAGGTTTCCTTTTAGCCATCTTACCCATCAACGCTCATGAGGTCCTAGCCTTTACTTCTTGCCTTGAAAAGAGAGGCAAGTTATCAATACGGGCGCAGCAGGATTTGAACCCGCGATCTTCGGCTTAGGAGGCCGACGCATTATCCAACTATGCTACACGCCCAACCGGCCCTACAAACATTCAGCAATGAGCGTTACGATTACTGGTTAGAAATTTCTGCAACGTTCATCATGAATTTTTCCAATTCAATCCGAGGTTGTGAGGTTTTTTGAATTGCTACTTCACATTTGGCTAAACAGATTATTAGTTTTGACAGATCATTATCCATCAAATGCAGTCTTCCTTCAGTCAGTAACTTATGCAGGTGTTTTACTATATCTTCAGCCTCGAGGCTTTGTTTATCCATAATCTGATCTAAAACGCCCATAGCACCTTTCAAAACACGTGTATTTTTGTTTCCTTGCTTCTCCCATTTCCAATCATGAACTCGTCCACGCATTGCTTCTTCAAGCATGAGTTGAATTTCTCTGTGTGCTGAAGAAGCGATGACATCTTGTAAATTCTTACGGTCTTGAAGCATGTTTCTATGTTTCAATGCCTCGAGTAAGAATATGGCTTTACGGATATTTCCATCTGCCACGTGAGCTATGTCTCCTAAAATTCCTTTAGCCGGGGCAAGGCTTTCTTCAGAAGAGATATTTGTTAGAATTTTTTCAATATCTTGTCTTTTCGCTTTAGGTATTCTGATATGTTGAGTCCTGCTTCTGAGCGCTTCGATAAGACGTGATGGCGTTGTTGTTGTAAAAATAAATCTAGCACTATTACTGCTCTTTTCCATCATTCTACGCAGATATGATTGCCTTATATTGCCTAATGAGTCTGCATCTTCTATGACTATGATTCTAGATATCGGAATATGTTGTGAATCTTTACTAGATTCAAAACCTGCTGGAGGCCCATTATCGCCCTTAACTACCATCAAAGACGGGTCGTAAGCATCTAAGCTCGTTCTACCTGCTAGCGTATCATTGGAACTGCTCCCTTCTGGGCGTAAAAAAGTCTCGAATTTGGCCATTGCGCCACTGGTTCTAGCTAAATCTTTAGCATTCAGTACATGAGTTGTTGATTTGTGAGCAGGGCCTAAAACTTGTCTTGCAATCAAGCGCCAAATAGCGGTTTTACCAGACCCTGTTGGACCTGAAATCAAAAGATGAGGGGGGTTTGACTGAAGCGATGCTTTTTCAATCGTTTCAATTATATTATCTGGAACTAATAAATCTCGGAATAGCAAAGGTGCTTTTGCCTCTAACCAAGATGCCATGATATTAGTCATGAGACGGAGGTCTTTCAACTCTACGCGTAATGAGTTTCACTCTGCAGGTAGACGCTTAGTGGTTTTTCTGCGTAGCTTCATGAAAACACGTGAGCCACAAGCCTTGCAACTAATTCCATTACGCTCTCGATGAAAAGATTCGATACTGCCACAAACTGCACACTTATAGTCAACTAACTCTACCATTCAGTCCAACTCCAGTCAACCCGACAAAGCACCCTTTCTTAACCTGTCCTACGCGTATCGGCAATAGAAATCAATAGATTCCGCCAACTAGCCCAGGCATTAAACGTACTTTTTGGGCACCCTGTAGGTCTGTTTTAGCTAGGTCTGCAGTCGCAACCATCCTATTGTCAACAAAAACCCATGTCCCTTCACAGTTTGAAGCACGGTGAATCAATTCGGGTTTTGTCATCTCTACTTCGGAATGGCCCGTTTCATCAGCGATCTCAACTGTGAATCTGACATCGTTATCCGAGTTCCCACCAACCAAACCTGGCATTGCTCTCAAACGGCTACCCTTTTCGATTTCCATGGATTTTAATTCGGTAGCAGATACCATTCTATCATCGACAAATAACCATGTCCCTCCAGAACTTGCAGTGTTGACTAATTCTGTCTTGGACATTTCAACAATCGAGTGGCCCGTTTTATCTGCTACTTCAACAGTGTAGAGTTCTTCTTCGTCAGAAGCCCCCCCCACTATACCCGGCATTATTCGAATTTTCGAATCGGTGCTGATTTCCATGTTTTCTATTTCTTTGGTTTCGACCAATCTATTGTCGACAAATACCCATGAGCCTTTTGCTTCATTGGTCTTCTCGACTATCTCTCGTGCGGTCATTTCAACAACTGAATGTCCAGTTGAATC
Organism: Euryarchaeota archaeon TMED132; assembly: GCA_002172355.2. GTDB lineage: Archaea > Thermoplasmatota > Poseidoniia > Poseidoniales > Poseidoniaceae > MGIIa-L1. The sequence continues at coordinate 16,634 of NHGH02000046.1, read as the reverse complement.
GGCTATCTCTACAATGTACTTTTTATCTGACATAATACTTCCTCGGAAGTACAGATATTCCAGTGTATATAATAAAACGCGAGTTTACTCTAAAAGAGACTCGTAGATACTTTTGGCGCCCACTCCGGGAATTGAACCCGGGTCGCAGGAATGACAATCCTGCATGATAACCTCTACACCAAGCGGGCCTTAGCAAGGTCACCGGAGCGCAACGGCTATTTAAGCCGCTCTATGTGGCCTAACCGGAGAGTTACTCATGGCTAGGAAAAAAACATCTGCTGAAAAAGCACGTGAAGATGCTGAAAATGAGAAAGTAGATAACATGCTAGATGGTGCTTTTGGCACACTGAGTGGCCTTGAAACCAATAAACCGGAAGAAAGCATTACTGAAAATGACCAGGTTGTTGAACCTGAAGTAGAGCCAGAACAAAATGAAAATCAAGAAACTCCAGAATCCGAGGAAGAGGAAAGTCAAGATGTTATTTCTGATATCGACCAGTCCGCTCCTAAGGAAGAAAACGAAGACTCTCCAACTGAAGAAGAAAAGGCTCCAGAGGACGAATTACAGAACTTGGAATCTGAGGATAAGGTTCTGTCTTCATTGCCCGAAAGTGGCCCGCCATCAAAAGGTCCACCAAGTGGCCCGCCGTCAAAGGGTCCACCGTCAAAGGGTCCNCCNTCAAAGGGTCCACCGTCAAAGGGTCCACCATCAAAGGGTCCACCGTCAAAGGGTCCACCGTCAAAGGGTCCACCGTCAAAGGGTCCACCAAGTGGCCCGCCAAACAATCCACCTGCCGAAGAAAATTTATCTACTGAAGAGGCGGTTGTTGAAGATGAAGTAAAGCAAGAAGTTGTCGAAGAGGTTACTGAAATTACAGAAGAGAGTACAGAAGAAGTTGTACCTGAAATCGAAGATTTAGAAAAAGAACAAGAAGAACCCTCGCCCGAAGAACCAGTTATTGAACAAGAAGTTAATGATGCTGAAGTAGAACAAGCAATCGAGGAAATGGCAAGTTCTGAACAAATTATAGAACCTGAAGCACCACATGTAGAAGAACCTACAACTACCGAAAATACTGAAATTACAGAAGGTGGAGAATCAATTAACTCTGCTGATGAAGAAACTGAAGCAGAAATCGCCCGCCTTTCAGCCGAGGTTGAAAGATTAAGACGATCGATGGCTGGAGCTGCTGAAGTAATAGAAGAACTAGAAAATCCTCCAATGCCCCCTGCTGTGATGGAAGACCTAGTAATAGGCGCCCACATTGTTGGAGATATGGCTCGATTGGCTAGACAATTAGACCGTGAACAGCTGATTCGGGCGTCGATGGGAACTATAGCAATGCTCCATCCTGACCAATTGGAAATTATTGTATCTACAAAACATATGGCTCTACTTCCAAGAATGGATGAGAGAGACATATGCGCTGCTAAATTAGGAGTTGACCCTCCACGAGGGGCACCGGCTGATTGGAGAGTTCTTGAAGTGGTCTTGGCTTCTGTTAGTTTAATCACCGGTGGGCCAGCTGCAGTGATACATTCTCATGGCCCATTCACAACTGCTGCAAGTTGTGAAAAAGATTTAGTCTTAGTTCAACCAATAGATGAAATTGGAAAGAAGCAAATTGGCAAGATAATAATTGTCGACCCAGATGATGACAATCCTGAAGAATTCCTTAGACAAGTTGCTGAAGCACTTCAACAAGGCGGAATGCGATGTGTAGTNATTAGAGGCAAGGGNGCGTATGCAGTAGGTGCAGACCTAGACCAAGCATGGGCTAATGCTGCAATGCTNGAGCANAGTATGAAAATCGTTTTACTTGCAAGACAAGCAAACTTGAAAGTTTGAAATTCTAAGTGTTTAGAAATAAACATTCTTTGATAAGTAGAACTGTAAAACTCTAGGATATGGCGAACAAACCAAAACTTGCTGTTTCAGCATGNCTACTTGGGCAAAAAGTACGATATAACGGCGATGCTGCAGAATTTAGAACCCTCTCAAGAAAGTGGAGTGAACATCTAGAATTAATTCCACTATGCCCAGAAGTAGGNATTGGAATGGGAGTTCCAAGACCAACTATTAGGCTGGTCAGAGAAGATGGGAAAATAAAATTAGTAAACCCCAAAAATGGTGAAGACTTCACTGAAAAAATGCTTGAATATTCTGAGATTCAATCTGACTTACTAGCCTCGTCTGGAGTCTGTGGTTTTGTTTTCAAGAAAGATTCCCCNAGTTGTGGTGTTGAAAGAGTCAAAGTCTACAGAGGAGATAATCCACAGGCGGTTAGAGATGGCAGAGGAATGTTCGCAACGGTTTTCACTACNCTTAACCCGCACATCCCGGTCATCGAAGAAGGTCGCATGAGTGATTCAAGACAGGCCGAGCATTTCCTAGCACGNGTTCACTTTTTCCATGAATGGTTGACTACAGGAGAAACTGGATGGAATGCACAGAANATAATGCAATTCCATAATGACAATAAATTATTCCTTCTNAGTAGAGCTCCTTCGTCAAAAAGAATNCTTGGAAGGTTGATTGCTGACCTNTTCGATAAAGGTGCTAATCCAGAGTTCGTGGCTCTAGAATATATGACAGAAGCCCAAAAAGCTCTCAATACATTGACCAGTAAGGGCCGTATTGCCCATGCAATGGAAAGAGTTGTTGGTCAATTTTCAGAGAAATTAACCAAAGACCAAAGGAAAGAAATCATAGATTTGATCAGCGACTTTAGAGTTGGTCATGTCCCGAGNTTCGCTCCGTTGGTATTAATCAAGCATTATCTGCGTACATTCNAAATGAATAAGAAAATTATCTCTCGGTTTACCAATTCTATCCCACTAGAAATGGGACTGATGGCTAAAGTCTGAATCTTTACTTATTCGACTAATAANCGTTCAATAGAACGATTAACATTAGATACAAACTTGTAAATCTTCACCAGAGATTCTAGTNTCATATGTTTTGAGGTCTTTTTGCTTGGAAAGTTTACCCACTACTTTACCAAATGGAGGGAACAATGGGAAAGGNGCCCATTCGACTAAACTTCCATCATCGATTTTGTGCGTGGTTTGATGGAGTGGACACCTTATACAGTCGTCTTTGATTTTACCACCTATTGANAGTGGCCANCGCATGTGNCTACAGAGTGCTTCTGTAGCGAAATAAGATCCATCTACATTGAGCACTAAGACCATTTTTTTCCCGACCCTTATCATTTTCTTTTTTCCGGGTCGCAATTTACTAACTTTGATGGCTTTATGCCAATTTTTNCCATCCTCAGTTTCGGACATTTTTCATACCTCCATCAAGATGTATNATTTGACCTGTTAAATTATCAGGGGCTGTAGACAATAACCAGTACATGGTTTCTGCAATCTCTTCCGGTTGATTAATTCTCTTCATGGGAATCATAGAAACTGCTGACTCTAGCATGGCTTCTGAACGAGTAATCGGTTCTGATAATTTGGTATCAGTAAGGCCTGGGGCAACTGCATTTACTCGAATATTTCTTTTGGCATACGTTGCTGCTGCTGAACGAACCATCGACTCTATGCCNCCTTTAGCAGCTGCGATGGCTTCATGATTTACCAGNCCTAAACTAGCAGCAACACTTGAAGTAAAAACTACTCTGCCTCCCCCCGATTTAAGCAATGCTTTGCAAGTCATNGATAATGCCATGAAAGCACTCACCAAGTTAGTTTGAATAACTTCTTCAAACGCTTCTACCTTTACTGCATGAGGAGGTCTGATTAATACAGAGCCAACAAGATGAGCCATCCCTGATATCTTACCNTCCCCTTGTTGTTTGGCTTCTTCAATAGCGCTAGTTAGGTCTTCTGAAGATAATGCGTCACCATTTACAACCGTGACTTTGCTGGCTATTTTTGCATCGAGTGATTCGTTATTTCTAACCAGCATCGTAACTGTGTAGTTGTTTTGAATCAACTTATTTGCCAATCGTTGAGCGATATCGCTGCCGCCACCTATAATCAAAATAGACTCTGCCATATACCGTAAAATCTTAGTTGATTTTTATATTAGTGTTTTCAACTATCTCTATTTTTCCTACAAATTTCAACGAAGTTTTCAAACATCTCTTTGCCGAATTCTGAATCATTTACTTCTGGATGAAACTGTAATCCAAATCTATCTCCGGCCTCATTTTCCATTCCTTGAACTTGGCATGAAGGACTACTTGCTGTAATAAAGAAGCCTTTTGGCACANCATGTACTTCATCGTTGTGCGACTCCCAGACNGTTTGACTTTGATTGGTTCCTGCGAAGATTTTCCCGCCTCCGTTTTCTAATTCAATTTCCATCGCCCCAAATTCNGGAATCGGTGATTCTCGAGCATCGCCTCCATAATGNCTAGCCATGAATTGATGTCCGGCACAAATNCCCAGAATTGGTATTTCGAGTTCAAGGTATGCTGCGCAATTACCTAACTCCCCAGTAAGGCCTACTCTAGCAGCGCCACCTGAAAGAATAATTCCATCAAGTTCGCGAAGTTCACTTACTGGAGTTGTATTTTCNATTATTTGTGTATCTACTTTGAGATAACGTAACATTCTCCACTCACGATGAGTCCATTGACCACCGTTATCAACTACATCAATNACTAGTGGAGCTGACACTTCTTCACCTCAATTACTCTGTTTTAGCATTTAATCTAGCAAATCTAAATGACTTTATACACAAAAAGGTGTATACTGAACCTGTAACTAATAGCATTAACATCGAGCCTGATGCATAGGTGATACCATCAGACATAACCATGAAAAATCTAGTTCCCCCAATCGCACATAATAATCCGAAAGAAACTGCTATGTGCATCCAAAGTTTTCGCTTTTCTGGAACTTTTTGTGCCATGATGCCTGAAATTAACAAGGGAATCCCTAATAGAGATGGGAAAAAGGAAGTTATGGAATTTGATGATGAGATTATTGAAACAATAACGCCCCATGCAATTAGCAAGGTTCCAAATCCAATTGTAATTCTTGGCATTGACTGGCCGGCAACAGAAAACTCTTCGCTCATGTTCACTGCTTTAGGCGACCCTCTAAAGTTTCTTTGAGCGAATTATTAATTTTCTACACAAGTTGTATTGTAATTTGCAGAGATAGATATTAGTTTGGGTGCATCTGTAGAATTGGTGACATCGTGATTACCTGCTATGAGGCTTCTTTCTCCATCGCCATTTAAGTCCATCACCTCTAGTGTAATTAACGGAATGTCTATGTCATTTGTTGGAAAAATGGTCACCCATGATTGATCGATAAAATCCAGCCATCCAATATTGGGAGAGGGGTCGTTGTCATCGAAAATAGCTCCCCCAAAAGTCGGTCTAAATCCTATTACAACGATTTCATCATCTCCGTCCGAATCTATATCATATATCGCTGAATCATAAGCTCCTGTAAATGACATTATTTTTTGATATTGAAATTCGCCTCCGCCCATATTCTCTAGTAATGAGAGGCCATGATAGTCCCAGAAGTTTTCATTTGAAGGGAAATCGCCATCTAAAACATCGCCATTCGTAAAAAGAATATCTTTATCGCCATCGTTACCATAATCCACGATATTAATACCACTCATCCCATAATAGGTAGTATTAGCATTAAACAATATTTCTTGAACAAAATTACCTGAACCGTCATTCCAAAATATTACAATCTCTTCCGATAATTGAGAAATGATTGAAACTATATCCAAATCTCCATCGCCATCGATATCAACTGGTGTTGCCTCAATGGCTCCTGATTTATTTTCTAATTTATGCCAAGTCCAATTTTCTTCACCAAGGTTTTCAAGCCAACCTACAGACCCATTTGTATTACCAAACTCACAAATAGTCAAATCTAAATCTTGATCAGAATCTAAATCTGCAGCCTCTGCACAGGCAACTCTTCCAATGTCTTGTATTACGATTTGTTCATCTACAATACTAGAATTATTTATTGTAAGAATAGAAACCTTGCCATATTTCTCATCCGATGGAGGGAGAATTCCAATATCTGATAAAACCAATTCGTTTTTCCCATCACCATCAAAATCTGCAGCATCAAGTCGCAGCGGTGCAATGAAACTTTCATTTCCAAATACAATGCGAGAGCAATTGGCTGTACACGGAGATTCAAGTATCGAAAAAGTTCCATCTATTGGTTCAGTAAAAACAAGTACTTCTGAAGATTCATTTAATTTTATTGACCTAACATTAGCAACTATAGTATGTGAATTTTCACCACTGACCAATGGTTCATAGGATACTAATGCAGTGTTTTCGCAATCGAGTAAAGGTTCTGTAGAAATCTCATCTTTGACCGATTCAGATAAACAGCCACAAAAAATAATAGATACAACTAGAAGTGACAATAAAAAGTCCATACTAAACCGCATGTTATCATTTCACGCTATGTGCCGTATTACTTAAACTGAATTATAGAATGTAATTTTCTATATGTAGTGTCTCGCATAAATATGGCCGGGGGGCAAAATGAAGATTTGCCAAGTGGCTGGCCTGGTTCAATTTGGTTGGAAGGTAAAACAATTATTCACATGCAAAACAGCCAACCAAGACCTTCTCATATGCCCAGAGGTCCTGCGAAAAAAACTGGCCCTGGATTCCTTAATCCTGCAATGGCTCCTGCCAGAACCAGGTCTGTATTACTATTGAGTGATGTACTTGAAAATGAATGGTTGGTGAAAGATGGAAAATCGATTCGAGTATTTGATGCCTTGTGCTCAACTGGGGTCAGAATTCGAAGGTGGAGAAACGAGATACCAAGTAATCTGCAAAATAGACTTAGAATTACTGCAAATGACCTAGATGACTTTGCTCTAAATTGGGCGAAGAAATCTCATCAAACTCACCCGCCATCAACTACCATTGAGCATTCAGTAGAATCTGATAGATACGGAAAAACACCTGAGGGTATATTTGACAATGGAATTTTTTTCCAACAATTGGATGCCCGTGTCGCATTGTCTGAAGCGTCTTACCAATGGATAGATGTTGACCCTTTTGGCTCCCCAGTATCATTCCTAGATTCTGCAATTCAGAGCCTTGCAAGAACTGGCGTACTAGAAGTTACTGCGACCGATACTGCTGCATTAACTGGTTCTTCTTTGAGTTCACAAAAAAGAAGGTATGGAGCTAAGGGTATTGTTGACTTATATGCTCATGATGATGCGGTTAGAACTCTAATGAGCCTCATCGCAACAACAGCTGCGCGACATGATAAATCTATGACTCCAATCTTAGCCCTATTTGATGGCCACCATGTTAGAGTAAGTGTAATGCTCACTACTAGCAAAGAAAAAGCCAGTGATGTTCATTCTAATATTGGCTGGAGAGTAAGGTCTGACCACATCCCCTATCAATTCAAAAAGCACCCTGATGAAAGTGAATTAGAACGGGCAAGTGGGCCTATGTGGATTGGCCCATTATGGAATAAGGACATAACACAAAGAATAACTGAAGAAAGGGCACTTGAATTATGTCACCCCTCGCAAGAAGACCTCGAAGTCGCAAAGTCTTACGGTTTAGATTGGAATGAACAAGACTTAGAATACGCAACTAGAGAATTAAGAAGGAGCGTAAGACATATTTCAAAGGCTGCTGATTTGATGAGTCGCGAGCATCTTCTATTGAATCTAGATTCTTTGCCTAAATGGTCTAATACGCCGGGTGCGCCAAAGATGGAAGTACTGATAGAGCGTTTGATTGAAAAAGGATTTTGTGCGGCTAGAGCGCCTGATTCAGAGCCGGTTTTTGTAACGGATGCTGATTTTCAAGAAGTGGTTAAAACAGTTCAAGAACTTAGTAAAAGTTCAGCCAAATGAAGGGTCAGTGAAAGAGTCATCTTCATCTTCAGGGCCTGGCAACATAGTTACTGATTTCTCAAAAACTTCCTTGACGCTATTTTCTATTTCTCTAGCATTTTCTAATAATTCAGTCAATGGTATCTCAACCCCTGATAATTCAGAAACAGCCTCGATTGCTAGTGCTGCCGCTCTAGCATCGGGATACATTGGACTTGCCTCTGCAAGTAAAGCGGTAACATCAATCCCTAATCTATCTCCTTCACCAAGTAAGAAACCCGTAATCCCAGCCACTATACCTTGCTGAATTGGGGCAATCCCTGCTTGCTTAAGTCGCTGTCTTGCTTGTGATGATGAGCCAACTCCGTATAATTCTCCATGAGTTAGTTGTTTATCTGGAGAAACTATGCCGTCAATTATTATTAAATTTTCAAATCCACCCTTGGTAAACCATTCTAGAACTGTTGATGCAAACATTATGTCTTGCTTATCTTTGAAACGTATTTCAGATGTGAATACCCCAATTTTATCGCCTTGGTAAACTCTTACTGGGTGTTTGGGGACTTGGTCGTGAATAAGAGCAACTGCTGGAAATTCAGAATTTAAAACAGTCCCTAATTGTTGTAGTTTTAATGACTTTATGATATGTGATGCTGCGATAACACCAACCATGCCCGCAGTGGTAAACCCTGCTATTGCAACACCGCCGGTTCTTGGATCTGCACCATCGTGGAGAACTAACGCATATCCTCTAAACTCGTGCTCCATTAAGTCCCCTCAAACATGCGTGATGAAGGTCAATCAAAAGACCTACTATTTGTCAATGGCTTTTCCAGTTGAATTGTAAACTATTATCTAGGCCGGATATTTGCATCAGTATGAGGGATGGCATGGACAAGACAACGAAAATTTCGATTCATACTGGAGATTTTGACTTCGAGGCCGAAGGAGGTCGATTGGAAGTTGAAGAGAGATTGACTCGATTCAAGCAAGAAGGCCTCTGGGATGCAATGTTGGAACGAATTCAAGAGACTATTGAATTTAGTAAAGATACTGCAGAGGCAAATTCTGGCGATGCAACCTCTACTGAAAGAGGTATGAACTTTCGCTCACTACTGGAAAATTATGCCCTTGACGGCAAACCAGAGCAAGTTCTTGGGGCCTTACATTTCCTCAGCGAAATTGAAAAACTAAATGATTGCCCACCAAGAGTAATTAATTCCTTATTCGAAGATGCTAACATTGAGCCCCCTGGGAACCTTTCACTATACATCAATCGGCTTAAGGAAAGAAATTTTCTCAAAATACCCAGCAAACATGGCGATAAAAATAGATATGCTGAACTAACCGAAGAAGGTCGAAAGCACTTGGAAGAAAAATCTGAGAATATGTGAGGTCGTTGAAGTGGTAATGTCGGGGAGTGGGGATGACCCTAGGGATAATATCGGTGAAAAGAGCCAAGTTATTGATTGGTCTTATCAAAATAGAGCTGAGTCACTGCTTCGCAAAGGTCGTCATTCCGGCTCTAACTTCAAAAGAGCCGTGCTAGATGGTTCTGATTTAACCGAAGGTGATTTTTCAGATTGCGATTTTAGAAAGGCTTCGATGGTTGGTGTAGACTTAATGAAATCGGCATTTGATAATGCTGACTTTAGAGGGGCTAATTTAAAAAAAGCGAGATTGAATTTGTCCAATTTCAATAATTGCAAATTCAAAGGAGCCGACCTAAGAGGAATTAGGGGCAAGTACGCAATTTGGCAGGGAAGTGATTGGTGGAATGCGGTAATTGACGATGACCTAAAGAAGACTTTATCAAAAAAATGGCCGAAGCCTAAGGATGAATGAAATCATTCAGATTCAGTGTCTTGATTTGTGGCTAACTTCACTTTATGGCCACCGTTTAACGCCATCCTCGCCCTTGCATTAAGTAATGGTAATGATGTCAATGCTCCACAAACCAGCATACAAACTCCACAAAGATACATCAGAATTCTATATGTCAAAAGTAATGCTCCAGAAAGATATTGTTCTGCAGAATTATTGATTAAGACACTGCCAAGAACACCGGTTACCAATCCTATAGCGGCCCCTTCAATACCTAACAAAGCTCCTTTCCTATTCAGCATAAACAAATATGGCGAACCAAGAACAATCAATGCTCCAGAAATTGCTAATCCAGCGCCCCTAATCAAGTACCCTTGTCTGGCTGAATCGTGAAATTTTTGATAGTCTTCTGTTGTAATTTCAGTATCTATATCACTATTTGGGGTTTCAAGTACGATATCTATCTCTGCTTGCGTTAGGTCTTCTTTTTGACTTAACTGGAAGTCGCCATACGCTAAAAGTAAAAGTAAAATTCCACCGAATAGCATCAATACAGCAACTGTTTTTGGCCCTTTTGTATCTGGTTTTATTGCGAAGTCAAAGTCTTCCTCTTTAGGTACAGAATCCTCTTTATCCATGCGGATGGAAAAATCAAACTGCTTTTCGCTCATGTTATCACTCCAACTGAATATGCTTTTCAAGCCCTTCTGATAACCAATTAGGAATATTTACAGATTCCATAGTATCCATATCTACGCATACTGTGACTTGGGAAGAAGACCACAGTAACTCATTGTTTTGATTATGAAAACGATAAGCCCAAGAACAGGACTTCGTACCAATTTTTTCTATCCAAATTGTTGCATGAACAGTATCTCCGTATTTCAAAGGTGAAATGAAGTCTGTCTCGATATGAACGACGGGGAAGCCAATCTTCCTATCGTTGATCATTTCTGGATAAGAAATCCCACACATTTCTTCCCAGCATTCCTCAAAGAAACGGTGTGCTAAATCATAGATTCGCGGGAAATAAGCAATATTGGCGCTATCCAACATTGGATAATCCACACGTCGCTGAAGATTTACCGCCATGTATGTGCGAATTAGCGGGTATCAATGAAACCTTGCATTTGAATATATTTCGAAACCCGTCGCGCTTATATCCAAAGCATAAGTGGAGTGCTTCAAGGCCCCATAGTGTAGCTTGGATATCACACTGGTTTGCGGAACCAGTAACCCGTGTTCGAATCGCGGCGGGGCCGCCAATGTTCACCAATGGGCCATATCTATTTTGTCACATAGAGCTTCTAATTCGTCTTCATCGATGTGGCTGAACTCTTCAACTAGTGGTAAGATGAGTTTACATAAATCAAAGGATGTTGTCCAATCCATCGAATCAGGAATAGTATTTCCTGGGCTTCTAGAAATACGACTCATGAACATAAATATCGCAGCGTCGCCGTCAAGAACTGATGCAGTATCCTTTGTCAAAACACGCCAAAACCTCTGCCTGGGTTTCTTGTACTCAAGACTAAAACCAAGGGCTAATGGATTGCCAAAACCTATTCTCCACTTGAATCCATGAGTTCCTCTAAAGGATATTGTTTGACCTTTTGAATCATAATCAGCAGCAAATCTAGATGAGAAATACTCTTTCATTTTATTGCCAATAGGGCTATTTGGGTCTGGTCCATAAAGTTCCACCAATGCTGTTCTTAGTGTTTCTCCGTTCTCGTTGTCAAAGAAATTATTGTCATTAAGTAGCCCAAATATCATCGCTGCTATGCTGTCTGCGAATGGAACCTTCACATCTGAAATACTTTGGATACAGGCAAAAGTGTATTTCTCTCTATCCAATTTTCCTTTAGCATGAACTGTAATTGTATCAAAACCAATCCCATATACAATAGGATTTCTCAATCTCTGTAGTAGTGTATCAATCTTAATTCGATATGTCGCTAAATGACCAACTACAACGATAGAGTCGTCATCAAGCATGACTCTATCGACTTCTGATTCCATAATCTCATCTAGAAACTGAAATGCTCTGATATGAGAAGCCGTGATTGCTGATAATTCTCTCATCAGATTACTCTTCTTTTGGCTTTGAACGCCCTTTGAAAGAGGCATCGATTCTTTGGTTTCCATGCTTGAGATGGTATTCGAGAGTATTTAATGTTCAAACTTTCCAAGTTTTACATTGCCAACCATTCTCTTCAGCCATGTCCATCATCTTCTTATTTGGATTTACTGCGATCGGATTTCCTGTTATCTTCATGAACCAAGTATCTGCCATGGTATTTCCATACCCATAACATTGTGATAAATCATGAGCGTTGTCTTTGGCATCTTTTTCTACCACTGGGACTTTACCTTTTCTTCTAGGTACGCTCCAACCCTTTTCAGAGCCCGATAATATTCCATTTCTGATTTCTGGACCACAGCCATAGATAGTATCCATACCTAATTGAGCACCCATCGCTTCTGCCATTGGAGCGATTGTGGCTGTGACTAATACCACTCTATGACCTTGTTTTTTATGCCAGGCGATACAATCTAATGCCTCCTTAGGAACTTTATCGATTAATTTCTGTGAGGCTAAAATTTCAGAGTACTGTTCCAATACTTGCCATGAGGCTAAACAGAAATGCCCGCGATTTCTTGCGGCATCATATACAGAACGCCCACGTAGTAAATTTCCGATGAATCCTAGCGTCCACATAGTAGCGCCTAATGGTATTCTCCAAGGCCTTCTAAGCCCTAAATGGCCGGTCAACGTCTTCTCACTAGAGGCATCCAACAATGTACCATCAAGGTCAAAATAAGCCGCTATTTCACCTGTCATGAAGGTGGCTAATTATCGGTAATACATGAGTGAAACCCTTAAAATTAATATTTCAACGTGTTTTCTTGGGTTTCAGGACGTTGCCAATCTCTCCATAAACTCTTCTTCCAGCTTTATGGTCTTGCCACCAAGTCAAAGTCTTGGATAAATTCCTCGAAATGAAAAAGCCGATTTTTCGTGGCGTTAAACCATGATTTCGCATGGACTTATCATGGGCAAGATTAGCAACTATCGATTGGGCAGAACAACCTGGGTTTGCCCCAACAAAATTTTCAACTTCTTTCTTCAATCTTTCAAACCTAGCCCGCTTTTGCGAACCCTTGCCTACTCTCCTAGGAACCATATGTAGAAAATCACTGTTAACCCATATCAAAGAAATGGTGGCAATCCCAAAGGATTCACAGATTATGATTAATCAAAACGAACAGGCTGTGTTGTTTTCCAGTTTGCAGTTGCCAATTTCTTGGCTTTACCGTCAGCGATTATCGGATGAATTTTCTTCAACCTTCCATGCATTCCCTGGACTTGAAATTTAACTCTTAACTCAGCGGCTCTATCTCTTTGAATTGTTTCCATTTGTTCATCATCGAGTTCGATACTTGCCATCTGTGAGCCATTATTGAGATCTGAAATAATGAAGTTCTGTCCGCTTACTGAAAGACTTGGCCTAAACTCCCAATCATCTGGATTATTCATCCATACCGATATGTCAAATGAGACTGTATCTCGAATATTGACTCTGCTGATTTCAACACTATCTACCATGGCTTTCATACCTCCCAAAAGGTCCGGCTAAATTACTCCTTGCATCGGCGCTTAATCATCCAAAAGTAATCTCGGTTAACACTGGACTCATAACTATCACAATTACTTCTAAATCCCAATCATTACCCGGATCTGGGTCTATCATTCCATCAATAAGTGGGTCAGGGTCAGCTTGTTGTGCAAATACTGTCCATGTCCAGACTCCTTGAGCAGTTCTTGAACCGGCTTGTCCAACTAATAAGTTCATCAAAGCCTCTTCGGAGTCTGCGGTGAAAATGCCATCTTCTCCTAGTGGATTGATGCCATCTCGATCCATAGTAGCCTTGGCTGTTTCATTAGCAGTTATATTGCCGCCTTCTGTTTGTACGGTCTTTTCATACTTGTCATTTTCAATTAGAAGAGTCAAGGTAAAGTTATCCTGTGGCCCTAATTCCTGCTCCAATTGTAGAGTTGCAGTATATTCCATGACTCTGCCTAGGTCGCCTGGAGAGATGCTATCTTCCCATTGACTGCCTTGTTCAAGGTAATCATCCCAAGTGAAAGTTAGTTCTTCAGTCACCCATTTGACTTCGAAGGTTCTAGAGGTTATTTCTATGGTAAAAGATTCGCTGACACTTGCTTCTGTACCATCTGAAATAACTAAACTACCCAGTATTTTACCAGATTCATTTGTTGGAACTAGAACTGTAGGAGTGGTTGCGTCAATGTCGTTTCTTTGGTCACCATCTGAATCTGAATCAGTGGTCCAGTCTAAATCCCAAGCAAATGTCAAATCCTTGCCTTCTGGGTCAAAACTATTGGATGCATCCAAGAACGCAGAATCTCCCGACTTCACCTGGTCAGGTATGGTTAAATTGAGTACTGGGGCGCCATTGACGACTATTGTTGTAGATATATCATCTTCTCCACCTTGGCTATTTGAGACTGTTAGGGTGACGGTGTATACCCCAAATGAATCATATGTGTGAGAGGTGAATCCAACTACAGTTTCTGCTTTTTGCCCATTTCCAAAATCCCATTCAAAACCTGTAACAACACCTTCTACTGCTTCAGAGTCTCTAGCATCAAATGTTACTGTCTCTCCTTCTTGAATTGAAAGGGGGTAAGCCTGTAGAGATGCCCTTGGGTCTACTGTTGAGTCTAATCCAATACACCCTGAGACAAATACTGATAATAATATCAGCAATGAGAGCGAGAAAGATTTAGTCTTGGCAACTACTTGCATCTTCCTCATAATAGACAAGGAATACTTCACCCTTGTAATAGTATGTATATTTGGAGCGCAAAAAGTTTCATTATTTTACGGCTAACTTTTGTCCGAATCAAACAATACTTCTCCCGGAATATCACCAATAACTTCGGCCCCGGCGAGATATTCATCTAAATCATCATATGATTCATGAACCACCACATTCTTGTCCGAATTATCTTCATTGTCCGTGTTATTAAACTCATCAAAATCGACATCTCCGGCATCATATTCTGATACAATAACCGGTTCAACTGGACTTTCATCTTCTTCATCGTCTAGCAATAGTGTATCCATAGCATCCGCAGAAATCTTTTGGCTATTTCCTTGATACTTATTCTCATATTCTTCCTGTACAATGTCCGATTGACTATTTTCGGTTTGAATCTCGGGCTCGACTTTGACGAAAAGTCTCAGAATTCTATCAAATAGCCCCATGAATTACCCTATAGTAAAATTTGATTTGAATATTGGTATAATTAGAATAGTGATGTTCAAGGAGTGGGAACTTTTGCTCGTTGTATGGCTCAGAACTTTCTAGACGGAGAACGTGTCTTGGCCTTAGATTTAGAAACTACTGGGATTTCAACAAATAATGACAGGATTGTTCAAATCGCTTTGATTGGTTCATCCGAAGACGGGAGTGAAATCTCTTACGAGAATCTAGTTAATCCACGCCGCTCGATTCCAATACAGGCTAGTAATGTCCATGGGATATATGATAACGATGTCAGAGGTTTGAGTGATTTTTCTACCTTTGCAGATGAAATATATGAGCAGGTAGAGGGCGCAGTTATCATCGGACATAATGTAAGGCAATTCGACTTACCATTACTAAATAATGAGTTTAGAAGATTAGGAAAACTTCCTCCAAATCCAAAGGTAGTGCTAGATACATTGGAAGTTGTCAGACGTGTAAAATTACCTAGACCTCACAATCTAGGAGCATTGTGTAGAAAGCATGGCATATCTCTTGAAAACGCCCATACTGCTGCTGCTGATGCTGCAGCTTCATTACTGCTGTTCTGGAGGCTTACTGTCGACCATTCCCCCTACTTTAGAAAATCATTGGAAGAACTAGAAAGGTGGCTGGTACATGGCGATTCGAGGAGTGAGGAATCAAACCTTGGAAGGGGGCTTGAAGATTTAGAAATGTTAGACTCTTTAGGTAAAATTAGAATTGATGATGGCCACTATGTCCTCGCCTTTGGCAGACACAAGGGGAGACATGTTTCAGAGATTCAAAATATCGATCCGAAATATATATCTTGGCTCCTTTCGCCAAAAGGAATCGAAGATGAAGATGCCCGTGAAGCATTGAGAGACTCTCTAAATTGATCAGTTCTCACGAATATATTCGACGCCATCTAGAATTGGTTTCCAAGGTAGAACGTCACACCAATGGCCAATACGCCAAGTGCTTTGAGCCGTCATTATCGATCCTAGAAATAATGGACCTTGGTGTTGGGATGCTAGAACCTCTTGTAATGCATCTTTGCCACGCCCATCAAATTTAGCTGATTTCTTGATACCGGTTGGGATTGCCCTGATGCCGCCATCTAATGGCTCACAAAGTTCAATTACAGCAGAGCCGCTATTTGGCTCAAATTCATGTAATAATACTACGGCATCAGAAAAATCATCTTTGTGAAGAGTTCCGTTTTCATGCCTCCAATTCCACCAATGTTGGCACCATGCTTTCCAATCACAAAACCCTCCACAACTGTCGGGCCCTGGAGTTGGGTCCATGGGCATGGTTGTGGGCTGGGTTGCTTCCCAAGCGGCATAGGCTTGCTCCAGAACGCTTCCACCTTCTGCGGTCCACTTCGAGGCTGTTTTCGTGTACCACCCTTCCGTTCGCACAGGTGGCGCAGAGGGGTTGTTCGCCAGCAAGATATCACGGTACATTCGCAATTGCCGGTTCACTTCGGGTTTCAGTTCCTCGGTGGGCGCACGACCGGTCTTCAAGTCGGCCACCAGCCAACCCTTCAGTTGACCTGCATCGTCAACGTCGGCAAACAGCAGATCAAGCCTCCCCATGAGGCGCCCGTCGCTGGTCACAAGTTCGCCCTCCACCGCAATGGTGAGCGACTGGAGGTGTCGCCAAAGAGCGACCGTGACCTGTT
>NHGH02000044.1 GCA_002172355.2 Euryarchaeota archaeon TMED132 | reverse complement strand
AATGCAACAAATGGCTCAGCCAATGATGAATACAGCACCTATGGCAGTTGCTCCGATGGGAGAGCCAAAACCAATTATGACTTGGGCAGCAGTTGGTTGTATTGTAATAGCATTGCTTCTAACCATAATGGGCCAATTTGGGAATTCTTGGCAGGTGTCCAGTGAAGATGATTTAATTTCCTTAGGATTAAGAAATATTGTTCTCGATTGTTCGGAACAACAAGATGAAGATTACTGTATATCGACGACTTACATATTATTGGCTGAGGATATGGAAAAAGCTGCAGAGGAAACTCCTCCCAGTGACCCAGTGCTAAAGGGTGATATCGAAAACTTTTGTGAAAATAACTATGCGTTTGCATTGGAAGCTGCCGATGATACAGATAATAATACCCTTAGAACTGAGGCTGGTGATTTTCGAGAAATGTGTTTGGATAATGATGGTGCTGGCGGAATTTCGAGTATGATTCTTTGGATTGGGATTATCGGCTCTCTAGCTGCTACTGTCATGTTGGTAATGTCAATGCTTGGGCAAACTTTGCCTGGTGGAGTAGAAAATTATGGCAGAATATCGTCATTGGTTAGTGGAGGATTGATTCTCTTCGCTGCGATTCTTTGGATGATTATGAAAAATGATTTGGATGATGCTCTAGGTACTGGAATGGCATTCTATCTGACTTTGTTTGCTGGGTTTTTCGCAGTAGGTGCTGGTGTACTTGATATGCTAGACAAGCGCGAATAATTGAAAAATACTCGCCGATGTATTATTGAAGTAGATGTTTGACGGCAGTTTGCTTTCTTAGGGGTTGGCCCCGAGGCAGTGGTGAGTTTATGACTGAAGAAAATGAAGAAGAAGACTGGATGAAATATGCAAATTCTGGTTTTGGTCAAACCAATTATTCTCTGTGGGACGAAGTTGTTGAAGAAGAACAGGAAGAAGAGCAAGAAGAATCTGAAGACTTCGAGATTACTGTCCAATTAGATTCACATATGGAAGAAATCCCACGTGCACCCGCCCCTGCTGGATTGAAACATTTGGTAAGAATCGGTTGTTGCAACTCGTGCCTTGGCCGCCTTGGCGGCAAAAAACGATATGAGCAAAGTATCGTTCAATCTGGTGAAGAGATAAGAGCGATTGTCGAAAAAGGAAATTCTCACCTCTCCAATGTCCGTGAAGAGAACCCATTATGTCCGTTTTGTGAAAATCTATTCGAAGAAGTAGACCTACTCACCGATATCATCTATGACTCCATAAGTCCTTACCAATTCAAAAGATTACAACTTGGTGCAAGGTTTCCTAAAAGCCAAATTGAAGAAGAAGATGCTCAAAGAAAAAGATACGGCGCTGGAGGCTGTGATGGACTTAAAACCGGGCTGGTGGCAGAGATTGCTAAGCGTTTAAATCAACGACTTGAAGACGTAACTTTGGTCAATGACAAACCTGAAATTTTAGCTCTAATCGATGTGCTTACGCTCAGTGTAGACTTAGATGTCAGAGCCCATTACATGTATGGAAGATATCGTAAATTAGAACGTGGAATTCCTCAAACCCGGTGGCCTTGTAGAGCATGTAAGGGTCGAGGCTGTGAGCGTTGTGATATGACTGGTTTACAGTATGCTAAGAGTGTTCAAGATTTAATTGGGAATCCGCTCCTATCTATCTTTGGCAGCGAAGAGCATGCATTCCATGGCATGGGTCGTGAAGATATCGATGTCAGGTGTATGGGTCGAGGACGGCCATTTGTTATTGAAATGAAAGAGCCGAAGCTTAGAAAAACCGATCCAATTGAACTTATGAAACTGATTAATGACAATGCAGAAGGTAGTATTGAAATAACAAGTTTAAGAGATTCAAATCGTAGTGAAGTTGTTAGATTGAAAGATACTCCTGCTGAAAAATCATATACTATTCGATTCAAATTATTGCCACTTAATGAAGCGGAGTATACCGTTCTTACCGCCCCTCTAGATTTGACTAAAGAGAACAAGGGGCGTTCTAAGAATAAGCGCAAGAGGCGTGGCGATAATAAGCGAGATAATACAAAGCCACTGCCGACTGAAATTGAAACGGAGAATGTTAAGCCTAGTAAGGACAAACTGATGCTGATGAAAAAGCCTGAATTAGTTGCCCTGTGTGTTGAACTTGGAGTGAAAAAATCCGGAACTAAAGACGAATTAATTGAAAGAATTCTAAATGTTGAAGAACCTAAAATAGAAACATTTGACCTACCTGAAGACGAGTTTATAATCAATTCAATACTTTCTCTTGAAGGTGTTAAACTTGCACAGAGGACCCCTGAGAGAGTAGCGCACAGAAGGGCTGACCTGGTTCGAAGAAGAACTGTTTTTGAAGTTCACCAGCCAACGATTGAAATAATGGATGATGGAACTCGAGAAATCGAAGTTACCATGCGCTGTGAATCGGGAACATATGTCAAAGAAACTGTCCACGGCGATAGTGGAAGAACCCAACCAAGTATTGCGTCTCTGCTAAAGGCGAAATGTGAAGTTATTTGGCTTGATGTAGGCGATATTCATGCTGATTGATACGATGATTGAGGCAAAAATCCTCAATTTATCTGTCGCGGTTCTTATATGTCAATGGTAGGTCGCCGGAATGCTCGGAAGATGTAGAAATGCTGACTCGGGACAAAGGAGGCCAATAAAATGAAGCGTTCAAAGGGACTACGTGTAAGAACAAGAAGCATTCTAAGACGTCGCAAGAAAGAGCGCAGTCGCTTGAATATTAGCCGCGTCATTCATCAATATGAAGAAGGTGACCGTGTTGCTATTGTTCTAGATGGTGGACAACAAATGGGTATGCCTCACAGAAGATTTAACGGTCGAACAGGATTTATCAACAAGCGTCAAGGAAAAGCATGGATTGTAGCCGTCAAAGACGGAAACATGCAAAAAACCGTTATCGCTCGACCTGAGCACCTAAGACCTCTGGAGTGATATTTATGGCTGAAGAAGAAAGATTCATTGATTTTGCAACTGTTAGACAAATGCTTGCTGATGCACAAGAGCGTCGTGGTGATCTAACCTATGAGCAAGTAGCTGCACTTCAGCATGCTGAATGGGCTGCTAGTGACAATCGTAATGGTTACAAAACTCTTCCTGAGGTCTTTCAAGCCTTGAAAGAAGCCTTGACTGCTCATGAGAAGTTGTCTCAATATCCTGATTTAGCCGCAAAGATTGCTGAACTAATGCCAATGTATCCTGATGACATCAAGGCTGTTCTAGTTTCAAAGAGAATTGCTATCGACGATAGTGAAGTCAATGAGATACTAGATATTGTTCGCCAACATGTTGGCGTTGAATGAACTTATTTTGTGGAGTGAAAACCATGAGTGGTTTCCGTCGTGACCGTAATATCAAGATTCCTACTAGGGGTAAAAAAACTCAACCTAGTTCGACAAATTATATGCCTTCAAGGCCTGCTGAAGGGCGTAAAGAGATTCCTAAAAAAGATGAGAAGAAACCTCAATCTCAACGCTCTAATAATCGTAATAATAGACCTGCACAATCACGTAATCGCCGTTCGGATAATCGTAGGTCAAATAACCAAAAAACTCAGCGACAAAAGGTTGTCAAACCTACTCCACTAGATGATGAGATTTGGGCTCGTGTTGTAGAGCACGATATCGAAAATAATGTCCTTGTTCTTCTAGGCGAGAGCAAAATGCTAATGGGGAGATACCGCCCTAAGAATTCAGGTAATATCCAACCAATAGGTACAAGATTGTACGTTGGAATTGACAAACAAAAGCGTGAGCAAGTTGGAGATATAATTGGTATGGCGCGCTTGGATAGGCTTTCCACTAGCGCTACCAAAGAGTTGCCAATAGTTCTTCAAACCTTTATCGAAGAAAACGAAATTCATTTCATTAAATCCTTTTTTAACCCTGCAGGATACCTTTCTTTGAAGCAACATGCTTATGAATTACTCCATGGAATTGGAAATAAAAAAGCTATACAAATGGTTGAAGAGAGGGGTTCTTCCGGATTTACTTCTTTTGAAAATCTAAATCAATCCTGTAATGTCGACGCTGCCGAATTACTAGCAAAAAGATTCCATTCAGAGATTATTGACCGAAACCTCCAACCACGACTTACTGACCTCCTCCTTCCGGTGAAGGCATGAAAGGTGCACGTTGGCTCGTCGATTCTTTACGTGCTAAACAACCTTTCAACAAGGACTTAGGGCAACATTTCTTAGTCAATGACGAACTTATTGACTTCGCAGTTAAACATACCAGCGTATGTGATGAAGATCATATTTTAGAAATCGGCCCTGGCCCTGGCGTTCTTACTGAAGCATTACTAAATTCAAATTCAAAGGTCACCGCTATTGAGTTGGATGAAGGTGCTGTCAAACATTTAACCGAAATATTCGCTCCCGAAATTGATAGTGGCC
Organism: Euryarchaeota archaeon TMED132; assembly: GCA_002172355.2. Lineage (GTDB taxonomy): Archaea > Thermoplasmatota > Poseidoniia > Poseidoniales > Poseidoniaceae > MGIIa-L1. Next base: position 25,345 of record NHGH02000044.1, on the reverse strand, counting down.
AACTCAATGTAATATCTGGTGACGCGTTAAAAGTAAAATGGCCATTGGAGATTACCAAGGTTGTTTCAAACATACCATACCAAATCTCATCACCATTGATTGATAGATTGACTAAATACCTTAGAGAACAAGAGAATTCGGCATTGGAATGCGTTCTACTTTTGGTTCAAGAAGAATTTGCTGAAAGACTGGTGATGGAATATGAAACGGACGTTGGCTCTTTGGGAATGACTGCTTTATTGGATTGGGAAAGTCAAATTATGAAGAAAGTCGCTCCACATAATTTCAGCCCTAACCCAAAAGTTCACTCGTGTTTTGTTGAAATGACGCCTAGTGGAGAAGAATTTGATTGTGATAAACGATTGGTAAAGCAAGTAATTCATACAACTTTTACTCAAAGAAGGAAAAAGATACGCTCTACTTTGAAATCCGTTCCCAAGCGAATCAATAGAATTCCACAATGGCATTCTGGCAGATGGAAGAAAGCATTTGCTTCATTAATCGAAGATGAAAGATTGGATTCTAGGCCTGAAGAATTAGACTTTGACGACTGGATTGAATTATGCTGCAATTTAACCGAAAATAGTCAAAATATTTGAGATAAAACGGCGCAATAGCCTGTTTTATTTGTTCAAATAGTGTCGATTTACATATTTTAACACGGGAGAGCCTTTTCTTAGGAGTGACTTCTCGCCGTGAATTGTCGGAGGGGATGCTATGGCGAAGAAGGACACCTATCTTGCTTTACTAAGACGCGGTATTGACGATACTACTGCACAGCAATTAGCCGATGCAGGATTGAAAATTGGCGACCTTAAGAAAATCGACAAAGACATGTTGGTTGAAAACTATGCCCTCAAGCCAGATATCGCTGAAGGTGTAATTTCCATTATCACTGCTGGACATACCAGTCACGGAAAAGAGCGTTTCCTAGCAAAGGTTCTGGCTCCTGAAAGAAAGAGTGGAGAATCCAAGATTGAGGAAATGAAATTCAAGCGTAAGCAAAAGGACGTTCTAACCGAACTTGCTGAGGAAAAAGAACGTTTGAAAATTGTTCAAGTCGAAGCCTTTAGGGCTAAGAAATTGGTGATGAATAGGCTTGGAAAGACTGTTGAACTAATCGTCAAACTAGAGAATAATCTCTATGATGAAGGCAAAGATGACCAGAAGGTAAAGATTCGCGACCAACTAGAAACCCGTGGTCTTGAAGCTGCAAGAGACCATGAAATGCTGGAATTGGAAGGAACTCCGCAAGATATTGTTGATTTCCGTAGAAAATTTGTTCCTGCTCTTATTTTCCATGCTTGTCCAAATTGTGGTGATGAGATGGACCCTAGGCAAGCTAGAGACAAGGATAGATCCGAAGAGTGGGTATTTATTTGTTGGGAATGTGAAGAAAGTTTCACACCTGAGTTGGCTGTAATTGTCGAAGATAAATTGATGAATGGTAGCAGAATTACCATTGATGAAAATATGGCACCACGTAATCCTGTACCGCCTAAACCTGCTTCGATGGACTTGTCCTCTGTCAACGATATGATTCGTAGAGACCTTGAACAAACTGGCGCAACCGCTGACCAAATGAGCAGGGTTGTCGAAGAAAGTGCAATTGGTGGCGGCCTAATGGAAATCAATGATTGGATTGACCAAACACTGGCTGCTAAAGATTACATTCAAGCACAAGAAGACCGCGAAGATTTCATTCTACGCACAGGTGCCGGTGCTACAAAGTTCAACAAGTGGATGAAAAAGGCTGGTTTGTTCTTCAACAAGCAAACTGGGCGCTGGACTCGTCACAAAGATATGCGCTGAGGGTGTAATATGTCGGCAAAGTCCGGTTCAGAAGGTGATTCTTCGAGTGATAGTCTTGTCGCGGTAGTGCGCTTCCTTCAAGGAGCTAAATTACTCGGGCAAACCAGATTGGTAGCGGGTGATACGATTGTTGAACATGCTGAATCTGCCGGAGTGAGAATCCCTACCAACTGTACTTCAGGAACTTGCGGCACATGTATGGTGACATTGGTAGAAGGAAACGTCGACCTCCCTGAAATACTGCCTCCTGGATTGGATGATTATTTGGTCGAGCGATGTGCAAGACTAGGATGTATTGGCGTCCCACTAGATGATGTAGATATTGATATTCGTCCCCCATTGTGAGGTCATGTTATGTTCGATAATTGGACTTGGGTGGAATGGTTAATACTGTTGATTGATATCTTCGCAATCATCGTTGTTGTTTGGTTTCTACGTAGGAAAATCTTGCGAAAATTTGCAGAGGTCGAGGCAAGGCATGGTTTTGAAACTAGGCGTAGAAAAAATAATGATAATAATCAGTGATATCTATCTTGATAAATTCGTAAATCACACGCATCATTCAAGAACCGTTGACCTAATGATAAATTCATGAGAGGGGCTAGTGATTTAACCACAGGCCCGCTTTCGATCGGCAATTTTGTAAATCTAATTCGTCAAACAGTAAAGCAAGATAAATTATTCCAAAACCAAGCCATCAAGGGTGAAGTATCGCAATGGAAACAATATCCTAGTGGACATACATATTTCACATTAAGAGATAATGTTGGACAGATGAGTGCTGTAATTTGGCAAGGAAGGTGCCTCATTGACCCTTCTATCAAAGAAGGTTCGGAGGTTGTCGTTATCGCTAGTGTCGACTTGTATGCCAAGCAAGGACGGATTCAACTTGTCGTCGATAAAATTGAACCAGTAAATGCGATTGGTAAGATGGAAGAAGCACTAAGAAAACTAAAATTAAAACTACGTCAAGAGGGTGTATTTGACCGTCCAAGAAAACGACTCCCATTAGTTCCAAAGCATATTGCAATCATAACTGGAACTGGTTCAGCCGCCTTATCAGACATGAATAGATTGATTGAAAATAGATGGCCTGGACTTCGCAGGACTATTATTGGAGTATTGGTGCAAGGCGAAAATTCGGTTCAAGAAATAGTTCGAGGTTTGGCTGTAGCGAGGAAACTTTCCAACCCTGAAATTGCAAAACAGAGAAATCAACCTCCGGTCGATGTCATCATTGTCGGTAGGGGCGGGGGGTCTCCAGAAGACTTGTGGTCGTTCAACCTTGAGCCGGTCGCCAGAGCAATTATCGCTTCACAAATACCTGTCATCTCCGCTGTTGGTCATGAATCCGATTTACTGGTAAGTGATATGGTAGCGGATGTTAGGGCATCGACTCCTTCCAATGCTATTGAGAGATGTGTACCCGATTATAATGCAATCCAAATGCTATTGACTGATTATAATGAAAGAATCGATAGTGCAACAATTAGACAGTTCAGTGATGCTCGAAGTCGCCTGAAATTACTAACTTCAATGCTAAAGGCAGCACCAATGGCTGGAATAAATAATGTCAAAATAAAGATGCAGCGGCTTGCCATGAGACTCAATAGCAGTAGTCAATCTATCATCTCACAAGAGAATTCTCGAATGGCTAAGTTTGAGGCTTCTTTGAAGGCCGTCCATCCGCAAAGAGTGCTTGAGAGAGGATACAGTATGATCCAGGATGATAGTGGNGANGTTTTATCAAAACTTGAACAACTATCGATTGGACAAAATATCAAAATGAATTTTGCCGATGGTAAAGCAGAAGCAAATATCGTTAATTTAGAAAAGAAAGGAAAGTGATAATATGAAAAAACCAAAAACATATGATGAAGCAGTAAGCCGTTTAGAAGAAATCGTTGCCTCTTTAGAACGTGGCGGAAAAGGGCTTGATGAGACTCTTCAATTATATGAAGAAGGAGCGATTTTGTTGAAGCAATGTCAAGAAGACCTAAAATCTGCTGAAGGAAAGTTAAACGAATTAAGACTTGAGGATATTGAAAAAGAAATATCTGATGATTAGATAATAACAAAAACAAAAACGGCGAGGGGTCTACATGAATGAGCGGAAATTGAAGGCTCTGAAATTAAGAGTTGTCAAATTATTTGCTAATTGGAAAGAGCCTCATGAAGAAACTACTTACAATCAATCCGATATCGTCCAGTCCATAGATGTATCAGAGCAAGGCATTGTCGAATACACAATCGCTCCAAAGCACCCGCATTGCCCATGCTGCTTATTGGATGCAGTAGATCTGAAAAATAGAATCGAATCTATCAAGGGAGTTAGTAAGGCAATATGTACTGTTGTCGCAATACCCGCAGCAGAAAAATGGAGTCGCTCAATCAATGGATAAGGCTCGGTATTTTCGTAATAATAAGAAGGCAGGAATCGACCAAAGGCCGACCGATAAAACCCAAGCAATAACTGAACCAAGTAGAATTCCATAACCTGGAATTGACCACATTACAACCAATGCATAAACTGCTACGCTCGCTCCACCAAGCATCATTGGAGCTGCTGCACCCTGAGGTACAGTAACTCCTTGAGATATCCATAAAGCAACCATACTAGTTAGAAAAATCGCGGGAAATGCGCTTGCTAATCCTGCAACTAAAGGTTGGCCGATTTGTGCTAAAATCAAAGCAGAACCAATAGCAATAGCCGCAGCAACGCCCCTAATTGAGAGAATCAAAATTGGAACCTTGTTATCTCCTTTGGGAGATGGCCGAGTTTTAATATTGAAAAATATAGAAACTAGAATGAGACAAACTAATCCCAAAACACCCAGTGTTGCCGGACTAATATCGACAGAGACGCTATAATCAGCGATTGATAGAGCGATATAAGCGAAAAGCGCCCATGTGAATAATGATGCTATTGTAGTCAATAATAATGGAGTTTTTTTGTCAGAAACATACTTCGGTAAAATAATCCAAACACTGAGAAATAATCCATTGACCATCATAGCCAATGGTACTATCGACATACTGGATAGTAATCCTTCCTTTCCGTCTATATGGTAAACTCCTGCTGCTGCCGGTATAATCGTCGAGGGTATGGTTCCCAAAACCCCGCCAACCAATCCTCCAAATCTTTCGATTGCCAAAGTGACCAAAATCGCAACGATTCCAGCAAGTATTGCTGGTAAGATTATGGCAAGCATGAGCGTTGTAAAAAAACGACCTGTATTGTTATTACCATGCTCACTTGTAAGGTTTGATAATTTGGATTAGTCTATCTTCATTAGCGCCGCTCCAATTATCATGTAATTTTCCGTTGATAAAGAGGACATTGAATGGCAAAATATCGATCTGTGAAATCCAAGGGTTTTCAATTTTTATTTTACCAAGGCCTTTCTCACTCAAATTTATTATGGCAAAGGTAATCTCTTCAAAGTCCTTAGAATCATGTAACTTATCTATCCATAACTTGCAATCTTGGCAATCGTCTTTGGTAAAAACTACAACCGATAATGGCAAAGAAATGACCTCTTGCCAATTATCTGATGTGACTCGAATAATGCTCATTTTATCTTCGATTAATGGTCTTGAAAATTACTAATAAACATACCTCATTAATTATGCTTAAGTTGATATGGGAGGATGTTTTGGCAAGATTGGTGAATTCACATGAAAGGAATGGACAATGACGGAAAGTGCCCAGTAATGCATGGCGCTCATAGCACAAGCGAAACGGGAATGAAAAATACTGATTGGTGGCCAAATCAACTGAACTTGGGNATTCTACATCAACATGACAAGAAATCAAATCCAATGGATAATAATTNTATTTACAAAGATGCCTTTAACTCTCTAGATTATGGCGCATTAAAGAAAGACCTTCATGCATTGATGACCGATAGTCAAGATTGGTGGCCTGCAGATTACGGCCACTATGGACCTTTCTTTATTCGAATGACTTGGCACGCTGCCGGTACATACCGTATCGGTGATGGCCGTGGTGGTGCTAGCACCGGCGCCCAAAGATTTGCTCCATTAAACAGCTGGCCTGACAATGGAAACTTGGACAAGGCTCGAAGATTGCTTTGGCCAATTAAGCAAAAGTATGGAAATAAAATTAGTTGGGCCGACCTTTTGGTCTTGACTGGAATTGTTGCAATTGAATCCATGGGCGGCCCTGTCTTTGGTTTCGGTGGTGGACGTCCAGATATCTGGCACCCTGAAGAAGATATTTATTGGGGAAGTGAAGATGAGTGGCTAGGAGATAATAGATACGGAGATACTCGACAAGACCTCGATAATCCGCTTGCTGCAGTTCAAATGGGACTNATTTATGTCAATCCTGAAGGACCTAATGCAAACCCTGACCCACTACTTAGCGCACAAGATATCCGTGAAACCTTTGCTAGAATGGCAATGGATGATGCTGAAACTGTTGCCCTAACCGCTGGAGGACACACATTCGGTAAAGCACACGGTGCTGGCGATGCTGAACTAGTTGGTTCTGAGCCTGAAGGGTCTTCCATTGAAGAACAAGGATTTGGATGGGCTAATGCTCACGGCTCAGGAAAAGGCCGAGATACCATTACTAGTGGTATCGAAGGTGCTTGGACTTCTAACCCTACACAATGGGATAATGGATACTTTGACTTATTGTTCAAATATGAAGATTCTTGGAAATTAGTAAAGAGCCCTGCTGGTGCAAATCAATGGACTCCTGCTAATCCTGATGCAGAAGATCTCGCACCTGATGCAGAAGACTCCTCAATCAAGGTTGCTACTATGATGACTACTGCTGACATGGCAATGATTCGTGACCCTGAATACAGAAAGATTTCCAANCACTTCCATGAAAACCCTGATGCGTTCGGGGATGCTTTCGCCCGTGCTTGGTTCAAATTACTTCACAGAGATATGGGGCCTAAGGCAAGATATCTAGGTCCAGATGTTCCTGGTGAGGAACTTATCTGGCAAGACCCTGTTACCGCTGGAAGTACTTCCTATGATGTAGAAGGTTTGAAGAAAGATTTGATGAATTGTGGACTTACAATTTCTGAGATGGTCGAAACTGCATGGGCAAGTGCATCCACTTACCGTGGCTCAGACATGCGTGGAGGNGCCAATGGTGCTCGAATTAGACTTTCACCTCAGAAAGATTGGGCTGCAAACAAGCCTGAACAACTTGCAAAGGTTCTTGAGACTTTAACAGGACTTGCAAACTCTCATGGTGCAAGTATTGCAGACACAATCGTTCTTGCTGGTAATGTTGGTATCGAAATGGCTTCTGGAGTCAAAGTACCTTTCACACCTGGTCGAGGAGACGCAACTGAAGAGCAAACCGATGCTGATTCATTTGCTGTGCTAGAACCGGTTTCTGATGGATTTAGAAATTTCTTACTAAAGAATTACAATGTTAGCCCAGAAGAAATGATGCTTGACAAAGCACAGTTACTTGGTTTAACTGCTCCTGAAATGACCGTCCTAGTCGGCGGACTTAGGTCCATGGGCGTAAGTTCTGATGACAGAGGAATGTTCACAGATGGTTCTAAACTATCCAGTGATTGGTTCACCACTCTAATGGACATGAATGTCAAGTGGACAGCAACTGGAAGTAATTCTTATGATGCTCGCGACCGTTCAACTGGAGATAAGGTGCGCAGTGCTACAAGATATGACTTAGTGTTTGGAAGTAATTCTCAACTCCGTGCAATCGCTGAAGTTTATGCTCAAGATGACAANAAGGACAAGTTTGTTCAAGACTTCATTTCTGCTTGGAATAAAGTAATGAATGCTGATCGTTTTGACCTCGCTTGAAAACGAAACTGATATACACCACTGATTATTGGCCTAAATATGGTCAATATTGGAGACACAGCCCCAGCCTTTACCCTGAAAACAACTGACAAAAGTGACATTAGTCTCGCTGATTATAGCGGTCAAACTGTTATTCTTGCATTCTACCCTGGTGCATTTACAGGTGTTTGCGATAAAGAAATGTGTGCTTTCCAAGACAATATAGGCAAGCTAAACCAATCTAATGCAGTCGTTCTTGGCATCAGTGTTGATTCTCCTTGGGCAAATGCTGAATTTGCCAAGAAATATAATCTTGAATTCTCCTTACTTTCCGACCTTGACAGAGATGTAGTCAAAGCATATGATGCTACATTTGTCGGACTCGGNGGTATTGATGGTTACATGAGCGCTAACCGAGTGGTCATCGTGATCGATGGAAATGGTATCGTACAACATCGCTGGGTTGCAGAAAACCCTGGTGTAGAGCCAGACTATGATGCAGTAGTTTCCTTCGCTGCTTCACTCTAAATAGAAAACTAAATTATTGAATGATTTAGGTGTTTATGCCTATTCATCAAATGGGTCAATATTGACAATTTGTTCGATGTCTATTCTCTTATATCCACGTTCTCTTGCATTGGTTGCGGCTTTGGTCAACATCGCTCTCATCCAACCGAGTGACATCAATGTCCTCATGCGATTAATCGATTCAATAAATTGAACTGGATTTCCTCCAAGTTGTGCATGGCGTCTAATATCGCCTTCCAACTTCTCAACAACCATGTAATATGTATCCAATAATTCTTCAATCGCATCATCTGTTACAGACATCTTAGCGTGAGTTCTTGCCAAAGACATCAATGATGAACGGGTTAGAATACCTCCGCCTTGTCCAACAACAAGGGTTTCACTCTCCTCTATTGTGTCCTCTTCTAATTCTTCTTCCGACTCCTCACCAAGGCCCATCCCGGAAATTGCAATTTCTAAGTGGCGCGGTTTTATTGTCGCAACTCTATCTTTTTCGGCTGCTGCTTCAGAATGCTTGATTATTTTTGCAAGGTGTCTCTCAACATGCTCGATTCCTGCTTGAACTGCGGCAGAGCCTACCGATTCTATATTGGATAAACGCTCGATCATTAATTCGCGAGTTCTATTATAATTCAGCCTGGTTCTTTCTGGGTCATCAAGAGTCTTGCGCTCAGGGTCTTGTGCCAAAGTCTCTGATTCCATTTGAGGGACTAATCTGGCAATTTCTTGGCACATTAACTCTACGAGTTTCTCTTTAACAGCACCTGAAAGACGCATGTCAGTATAATTTGAAGCAACTGCCCCTATGTGACCAGAGGAGTATGGTTTAGCGGCCATACATAGAGCGTGTGGCATACGATTATTGAACCAATTGCTCAATATCTATTTTCTTTTTAGATCTAAAACGATTTTATGAATAAATAGTGATAATAAAATTAACAAGATGACAACTGGCAATGTTTTGGCTTCGTCGGAAGCTTGTTCTCCCAATGCCTTGGCATCATATTGCTTCGATTTGTCAATCTCCATGTATTGGTTGGTTTCTGGTTGGAAGATATAGGCTTCTGTGCCATCATTCCAAATTACTGTGATAGATTCTATTGATTCACCAGTAGGAACGCCAAGATGGAGAGTAGTATCTTTAGAACCTGAAAATCCGCTTCCAATTTTCACTATCTGTCTTACTGTCTTTCCATTACTGAGTTCAAAATCTACCTTTGCTCCAACTGAAGTTAACGGTATATTTTGGTTACCATAAGGTTCGGTAATATCAACAGCAATCCACTCGGCACCGTCTCTTTGGGAAGCATCGTTCTCATAGTATGTGACTCCGAAATTTGAATTCCCTACTATTAGATCTAAGTCACCGTCTAAATCAAAATCGCTCCATGAAGCACCCATCGTTTTTGAAACTGGATTAATCAATTCTCCATTTAGAATTGCTTCTCCAAATATGCCATCGCCATTGTTAAGATAGATCGAATTAGGGCTAAAAGATGAGAAAGGGTTTATGTTTCCTGAGCCAAACCACAAATCTAAATCACCATCAAGGTCAATGTCTATAATGTTACAATCCCAACTAACAGACTCTGCAGATTTACCTATGTTTAATCCTGATTCACTACTTGATTCGACATACGTATTATCTTCTAACTGCTTGTAAATATAGTTAGGGCCAAAATTGGTTTGACAAATATCAACATCTCCGTCACCATCAACATCTCCAGCATCTAGCCCCATAGCGGTCCCAAATTCACTTAAATTGGATTCAAAGGTGTTTAATTCAAAGGTTCCATCACCTAAGTTCTTGTAAAAAACAGAACGTCCAAAATCAGTAGCAACAAAAAGGTCTTCATAACCATCATCATCTAAATCAATGAAAAGACTTGACCATGAAATTGAGGTCCCCTGTTCATATGCCGCATCGTTTTCTTCATACAGTTGCCAAAGCATTGCGTTTGCTGAAGGGTTCGAAGCACTAGATGGGCTCCAAGAAAACGGCCCATTTACTGAAATTGATTCATTTTCTAATGGCTTAAACACACTACTGTATATCTCTCCAGCCTCATTCGTGAAATCAATAAAAGTAGCAACTCCTGTTTCAGAAAGTAAATTCTTGTAAAATAAATCAGATTCTATTATAGCAATGCCATCGTTTTCAGAAATCTGACCTCCATTGATTGAATGTAAATCTAAATCGCCATCATGGTCATAATCCGCCCAGGCACTTGATGATGAATGCCCTATATTTCCTAATCCAGTATCTGCTGTAACATCAGTAAATTTACAGTTACCATCATTGGAAAATAATTTATTTGGATAAGAGAAATTTGTCTCAAAGTCGTGATATCCGCTATTAGAAAGATAAATATCTAAGTCGCCGTCATTGTCATAATCAGCCCATGATGCCCCTAAATATGTTGAATTGGTAAACTTTAATCCAGAATCTAACGTTATGTCTTGGAATTCTCCGGTTCCGTCGTTTTGCAGTAAAAATGTCTGTCCTGTAGATACTAATGAGCCAGACTCCCAACCTTCAGGGTCAAATGAAGAGCCAACCCATACATCTTCAAAACCATCGTTATTACAGTCACCTACAGCAATTGTTGGCCCGTATGGAGCCCAGTAATGAATTGGAATTATACCGCCATCAAGTTCTTTGAAATTTATCAATACCTTTTTCTTTGTTAAATTATTAATTTGAGGGGGCTGATAATCTTCTTCTCCAACTCTAAGGAATGATTCTACGTAAGGATCGCTCAGTTCAGATGAATAGCAACTCATATCATCTGTATGAGATGCTGCAAACATGGAGTTGCACTGAATTTGATTGATGTTGGTATTTCTTAATATAATGGAAGACAATGTGGAATCTTTAATCGATGACATGTGAGGCGTTAGTTCATTATCGTTCTCGAAATAAAATATATCACCGTTACGTAATCTAGTGAATTGTTCTTCAATTAAAGCATGCATGGTTTGACCCAATGAAGAACCTTCAACATGTTGCTCAGCATACAGCCCCATAATTGGGTCAGCATCATTTAAGTTAGGATAAATCAAAGACATTTTATCTATTACCTCTGAATCTGAACTCACATCTGACCAGTCACTTGCATTTTCTAAACCGAAATATTCTCTTAACTGATTGTAATTTGGTAATCCGTGGTCCCTGCCTCTTTGGATGTCGATTGCACACATATCTAGGCCACCAAACCCTGGTTCACCAAACATTGAGTTTCTTAAACTACTGACTGCAAATATGTCATTAGCGGCTTGATTTGACATTGCTGCCCCCCTCAATATAGGTTCAATTCCACCTTCCTGAATCATACTAGAAGGGTCCCAGAATCCATCAGAAAGAAGTATTTGTGTATANTNGCCNGGNTCGTANTCNAANCCTAATCTNANTGAAATATCATTTATCTGTGAATGNCCCATTCTAAATGCTAATGCNGAGAACTCNTTGCTGATNCTAGGGNCAACAGTTGGGTCAAANCCNGAATATTGNGGTAAATNAATNCCCAAGGAAGGTAAATATTCANAATAAGTGATANATTGNATTTGNGCAGTNTTNATTTTTCTNGCGATTTGATATATTTCTTCATCNGAAAAATCAGGATTTTCTTGGTATACTTCATCAGCGATTCTATTGTGTTCTCGTAAAAACAATACATGCATCGCTGTCAAAGCTGCGTGCTCATTTGCTCTAGCATCTCCTGCAACGAAACGCTCAGATGCTGAAAATCCAACAAAACTAACTTTTGGTGCTTCTTCGCCATCGGCAGCCTTAGGCAGGAATTCTCCAATTGAAGTATTTGTTACTTTCATCCTTCCGAANTGACCCTCTCTTAACCATCCGCTATCAAAGTCAGAAGACCCGTAGACTAACGAGCCATCCATCCATCCGCTAATCGAGTTTTGGAATTCTCTAGGAGTGGATTCATCTCCAGTTGATTGATTATACATCGAGCGAGTCATTGGTATCTGGAGCGTCCCCACTGAATAAGGGTCCATCCATTTATCACTAGGAGGAATAGGAATGTTCAACTTTTCTGGAGTCCCATCAACTCGCCCATTTTGAGTAAGAGTGAAATCTAGGTCATGNGAGATGAACTGCCCCCATATCCAATTATAATCCGATAAACCTCGCTGATCGTAAATTGTTTGNTTNCCATCTTCNCATGCNATNTTACTTATNTCTCTAGCACTNGGCANNTGCATCCTNGCAGCCCAATCATCTTCATAGACTCCAGNGCTAGGAATAAGTCTGATTAAATCAGTACCTTTACCGTTATATGATGGAATAGATGGATGATTTTGTNCTCCTTCAGTTGNATAATAAGACTCAAANGGNGTGTATNATTTNTCTACNGNTGTTTCNGCTTCNCTAAANTTGGTNGAGGACAATANAATNTTNGAAAACAACAAAAAAATTGTTACNAANGAGAANGATANTGCTGNNTTTTTCTTCATAAAATCACACCTCTATNATGTATTTTTTATTNNANTNNTCATTGTTTGTCAAGCAANTCATGNTGTCNTGGGCTCTAACCCAAGTATCTTCAACTCCTATGCTCCCCTCTTTAAACACTACTTTTGGTTCAATAGCCATTGTTCCACCAACTGGTAATGGCCGATTAAATCCTTTAGCGACAACTGGCGATTCATCTAGTTGCAATCCAACTGAATGCCCCAAAAATTTACTTTGATCCGGATTNATGCCCATTAAATTTTCTTGATAACCTAATTGATAAGCCACTTGTGAACCTTTTTCCCAAGCCATTGAACAATCTTCGCCCTTTGCTAAAGAAGACACAACGGTGTCGCTGACTTCTAACATATGTTCGAGTCTATCGTGCCATTCCTGTGATAATTTACCAACACTAAACATTCGGGTCTTATCAACGACATAGCCTCGATGAACATGAACCAAATCAACAAGAATCGGTTCATTGGCTTTGACCTTATTGAATCCTGAACCCATGCCAGCCAANGGATGAGGCCCTGACCCGCCAATTGCTGAATCAAAAAAGGACGGGATTCCTCCGGCTCTTCCTGAAACTATTACCCCTCTATCGCATTGCAAAGGATATCTTCGCATCTGGATATTACCGCCAAAACCTGCTCTGCGGCTTACTTCTTCCGCGGCTGCAACCAATTCTAATTCACTAATTCCTTCAGAAAGATTTTGTTCTACTGCATCAAACATTCTTGCTTGAATAATTGCGCTTTGCTCCATTTGCTTGATTTCCCATGCCGATTTAATCTCACGTATTCTATGGATTATATCAGTAACATCACCACAATCACCCAATATTGAAAGAACAGCGCAAAATCGATTAATGAAACTTGCAGGAATCTCGCCAAATTGTAAAGCAGGAGGCTTTCTTACACCGCGTTTTTGTAAAANCTCTACAAGGTTTTTCATTCTTGGGAACGGTTGTATTTCGAATGGTGAATTGTCTTCACCGGCTTCATAAATTGCTCTTGATATGGAACGCCTGACGAATAATACTGGCCCGTTGCCCCCGCCTTCAACACTCGCTTTTGTGCCTCTTGCTGGGACAAATAATGTGGCATTTTGACGCCCTCCTGTAAAATAATACAAATCTACTGGGTGCTGGACAAAAGCACCAGGGAGTGAATTTTCTTGCAAGGCAATAGATAGTGTCTCGAGTCGAGATTCTAACTCAGATACCGGCACTCTCCAATCTTCTCCATTCGGCCCTTGGATTCCACTACCATCCAAAGACGCCATGTTTAGTGCAATGGCCTCACCTTCAAAACTACTACTAAACTAATCATACCAAAACATGGTTTACATTAAGTTAAAACTGAAGGCATGTAGCGTATAATATGGCCCCTTCAGCAAAAACAGGCAGTATTGTCGGNGTTGTTCTAATATTTTTTGGAATTATAGGCATGGTGCTAGGTGCAAACTCTGAACAAGAAATAGCTGGAGAACCATACCAGTATTATCATTTGGTGGCATATGAAAAGTCAGGAGAATTCACTACGAATTATAATTCTTCATTCAATCTTGAGGTCATAGTAGATTTTTACGAAGATTGTAAAAATATCGAATTAGAAATTAAGGACAGTCGTAATGTTGTCGTTTATGATGAAAACATGTATTGTTCTCAATATGGGTATGGGGAGAGAACTACATTCAATCACGTGGCCAATGAAACTTATACCTTTCAAAGTAGTGAATTTATCGATATATGGATTAATAATGATGGTGGATTCTANGAAGACAGTTTATTCTCCTCTTTGGGNGCCTTGTCCTGTTGTTTTGGTATAATTTTGGCATCCTTTTCCGGGATAATGGCTACGGCCAGAGGCAATAGTCAGGTGGTCGGAATGATGCCTGTTCAAATGGGAACTAGTATCCCTATTACNACCAATGCACAAAATCAAGGTAATGTCCAAATAACGCAAACATACCTAACTCAACCAACTATTGTGCAAGAGTCTATTCCGCAACCAGTTACAATTGTGAATAATGAAGTTAGGCAACAAGAAGAAATGCAAGAATTCAAACCNACNCAAGAAAAGAAATCTAACTTCTGGGATAATGTTGAATAGTTCTATTTCAATCGAGCAAATCAAAAACTACCGACCTTTGGCATGACCAATGACAAGAGTCTTGTCNTTGGACAATGTCAATGTAGAAGGCAAGACTGTGCTTGTTCGCGTCGATATCAACAGCCCTTTAGATCCATCGACAAAGGAATTCTTAGATGATACAAGAATNCGGGCAATAATNCCAACATTAAATCGNTTATCTAAATCTAAAACTGTTCTTCTTGCACATCAATCNAGACCTGGAAAATATGATTTTACCTCTACCTTGGGCCACTCTAGAGAACTTGGACGTGTACTAGGAAGAAGTGTCAAGTGGGTCGAAGATATTCATGGCCAAAAAGCAATGGAGGCAATAGAATCTCTAAAAGATGGAGAAATATTAATTCTAAATAATGTCAGAATGGATGAAGAAGAAACTTCTTTTAACGGCGATTATCATGAAATGAGTGAGACCAAATTTGTCCAGAGGCTTGCAAGTGTTGCAGACTTATTTGTGAATGATGCATTTGCATGCGCTCATCGAAGTAGCCCTTCAATCGTTGGTTTTTGTAATGAACTTCCGTGCGTTGCAGGNGAACTTATGAAATTTGAAATCGAAAAACTAAACCTTGCTCTAAAAAACCCACAAAGACCCTGTATTGCTGTTGTAGGTGGAATAAAGGTGGCTGATTCAATTTCAGTTGCTGATAATATGTTGAGAAAGGGTATTGCAGATGAGATATGGGCTACAGGCGGGGTTGCTAATCTGCTTGTCGAATTATCTGGNATCGATATTGGAAATATTAATCATAGTTTCTTGGTCAAAGAATTGGGCAAAGAATACCATTCGACTGTTGAAACGGCCAAGGCATTGCTAAATGACTTCCATGAACAAATACACTTACCAACTGACTTAGCAGCCAATGTTGAAGATAATCGAGTTGATTTATCTGTAGAAGAATTACCTATTGATGCACCGCTATTCGATATGGGAATTAATTCGATTATGGCATTATCGTCTGCGATAAAGAATGCTGGNACTATTATCCTAAATGGCCCTGCGGGTGTCTTTGAAGTGGAAGATTTTGCTCTTGGGACTATCGAAATGCTAAACGCATGTGCGGAGTCCAATGGTTACGTAGTGGTTGGTGGAGGCCATACCGCCACTCTAATCATGAATCGTGGATTNACCNATAAGATGGGNCATCTTTCAACTGGCGGCGGGGCTTGTTTAGATTATATGGCTGGAAGAATTTTACCTGGGATTGCTAGTTTAGAAATNAGTGCTGAGAAGTTTTTCATGGATGTTCAAGAAGCGAGTAATAAAATGGATTAAGATTACTTTTCTGTCCGAGTATTATTGAAGGTTAAGTTCTACCCAAAACCATGGCAGACGAAGCGTGTGTACGCTACAACAATGCTGTGCTCTATGAAAATGGAGTCAAACATGTTGGAGATTTCCTACTTCATAATGATGGGAATTGGTCTATGTCTAAAGGAAACGAAGACGTCAAAAACGAGATTGATGGCTCGAATCGTCTAATCACTCGCTCACTACAAAATTGGCATACCCATCTTGCAATGCAATTAAACGCTAGAGATTTCAGTGATGGTTTTACCTTAGACCGTTGGTTAAATGAAGCAATATTCCCTACCGAATCAAGATTGAATCCTGAGTATGTTCGAGTCGGCGCTTATGCTGCAGCTGCTGAAATGATCAGAACAGGTTCAAGTTTTGCGGCGGATATGTACTTCTATCCCACCGTAACTGGAGATGTATTGCAGTCTGCTGGCTTACGTGGACTGATTGGAGGGCCAGTAAGCGATTTTGCTTTACCTTCACATCCAGATGCAAAATCTGCCCTCGATGAATTAGATGGTGTTCTAAAAAATCAAACTCCTGATGATAAAATTCAATATGCAATCGCAACTCATTCTGTATATCTATGCAAAGAAGATACTTTGCGAATGGCTTCACAGTTGGCTGAAAAGCGTAATGCTCGATTACATATACATGTCAGTGAAACTCGAAAAGAAGTATCACAATGTCATGAAAAAACCGGCAAATATCCTATTGAATATCTTGATAGCCTCGATTTTTTCAAGCCTGGAACTATTTGTGCTCACGCAAGTTGGGTTAAGAAAAATGAGATTAGGATGTTGAAACAACATGAAGCAACTGCGGTTCATTGTCCTTCATCGAATATGAAAATTGCCTGCGGTGGAACGCTTTCTCTTCCAGCATACAAAGAGGCGGGAGTAGATGTTCGAATTGGAACCGATGGCGCTGCATCTTCAGGAAGTGGCTTGGATATGTTGGCAGAAGCAAGACTCGCATCGCTCGTCCAAAGACACGACCATTGGGATGCAACTATACTACCTGCTTCCGAAGTTTTTGATATGGCAACTAAAGGAAGTAAGGATTGGGCAGTTTGGAATCTTGATGATATTCGTATGCGTCCTCTGGGTCGCTCAGGGAATAGGCATCTAGCAAATTTAATTTTCAATGGAGCAGATTGCCTCGACCTTTGGGTCGATGGTAATGCTTTACGTTTGGATGGAAAGACTTCATCCATTGATGAAAGTCTAGCGATCTCTCAACTTGATAATGCTGTAGAGAGTTATTATGACGGTATTGAATAATCAATCATACTTGATTAAGGTAATGCCACAAGCCCCTAATAATAAAATTAGGAAATATCCAGCCACTGATAAATTCAGTTCAACTGTATATTCAACATTTAATTCGAGGTCCTCTGGAATGCTGTCCCCCAACGTACCTATGCCAACAAAGTAATCTCCATTCTCTACCGTCCATTCTAATCCTGTTGAATTATCTAGGCCAACTTTTTCATATCCGTTATCTTCTGCCTTACAAGTAGTACTGCCTGGTGAAATCAATTCAATTGGGGCTATATTATCACACTGCTTTTTCTTGTCTTCATCAGCAATAACCAGATAAATATCACTTCTATCCCAAGTCATAGTTGTCTTTGCTGAAAGTAATAATGCAACTGGATTGTCTTGCAGTGGTTCATCGGCAAAATATACTGCTCTGGGAGTATTAGGAGTTGGTATATCATTGACTTCATCGTCAAAAGATATTCCAATCGTCCCCACAATCAATAATATAACTGCAATAACAGTGATAGTATAACCTATTTTACCATTCATTGAAACCAAGTTTATCGCCTCATGAAAGGAAGAAAGCAAGCGCGAGAATTACATAACTTGCCAGAAGCATTACCCCTTCCAGCCAATTACTTTTACCATCTGATAATATGGAATTAGCGACTAGTACCGACATGAAAGTCGCAGCGGTCTCAAGCACCCCGAATTCTAATGTCAATGGAACCTTTAACCCCCATGCAAGTAACACCATCAAAGGAGCTGCGAACAGAGCAATTTGTACACTACTACCGATTGCTATTGCAAGAGAAAGGTCCATCTTGTCTTTACCTGCTACAATTACTGCAGTAAAATGCTCAGCAGCATTGCCAAAGAATGGCAATAATATCACTCCGATAAATAGTTCGGGCATATTCCATTCATCGACTGCTGCTTCTAATGAATGTACTAAAATGTGAGCCATCCAACCTACTAGGGCAGTCGCCATCAGTAATAGCGTCCAAGCATCTTTATTGGTCATCATAGGGTCTTCATGGGTGCCATGCCCTGCCTCTGTAGCAAAAATATCAGAATGAGTTTTTAATTGAAATAAAAGGGCTAATCCATATATCGCAAGTAATACAATTGCAGCATAGCGAGATAGTTTTTCAATATCGACATCTGAACCACCAGAGTGGTGTACTGCACTTGGGATAATGAAAGCGACAACCGCCAATAAAAGTAAAGAGCCATTCATTTGACTTGCTTGATTATTAAAAGTCTGATTTTTATGTTTAATGCCGCCCCAGCAAATAGCTAATCCAAGAACCAATAGTAAATTGCCCAATATAGAACCAATAAGAGAGGCTTGTGTTACAGTAACCATTGTTTCAACAACATCTGGGTTTTGTGAGGCGGTATAAATTGCTAAGCCTGCGATAATTAATTCGACTGCATTACCAAAGGTCGCATTTAGTAATCCTCCTATTGATTCTCCAGTCCTGAGGGCAATTTCTTCTGTCCCCTTGCCCATAAGAAAAGCTAGAGGCATAATTGCTATCATAGAAAACAAAAAAGCCATCGCTTGATTATGTGAAAAATTTGCCCAAACAGCGATTGGAAGTGCTAATAATAACCAATTTAATTTATTCTTCATTGGATTAAAAGAATCTAGTAAATTTTCCATTATATGTTCGATTTCTTCGACCGCTTCTTCCACGATGTCTTCGGCGACTGATTGCGACATAACTCGAGGCAGATGATGTCACTCTTTGAGTTAATCTGTTGATTTCAACTCAATCATTGGATTTCTTGCGTCGTCCGACTTGACGCCTCTTTGGCGCGTTCTTTGGTGCTGTTCGCCTACCAACTTGTCGCTTCTTGGGCTTTTCTTCCTCTTCCTCATCATCTAGTCCAAAGAATGGATCGTCGTCCTCATCTTCTTCCTCTTCTTCTACCGCAGGGGCTTTTCTTCGGCGGCTTTTACGAGTAGGTAGATTAACTGCAAATGGATCTTCTTCCTCTTCTTCCTCTTCTTCGATAGTTGGCAATTCTTTCTGCGTTGGTTGAGTTTGAGTGAGTTCATCCATATCAACCGTTTGCGATGTACCGATGAATTCTGACATCCAGTCGTCCTCATCTTCATCATCACCTGAAGATTTCTTAGGAGATTTCATACTAGTTCTAATTACCAATAACATAGTCACCAATGAAAAGAGAACAATACCCGAAAGAACCCAAACCATGACGTATGGAGGGTCGCTAAACGAAGGATTCACGATAACTGGTTCTGGCTCTGGTTTCAGTGATTCTACGTAATTACAAACCGTAGTTCCATCAAGTCGGTTTCGGCAATTATCAACTACAAATACTACTTGTGAAAGTACTTGATTACCTGCAGAGTCAATCGCTCTAAAAGTGACTGCATGTTGACCAGATTCGAAGTTACCAGCATTTATTGGTACGTCCATAACAAGTGAACTATTATCTCCAAAGATATCTTGAATTTCATCCGGTGTAGTCCATGGAGAGGTTGATGTTGAGCCTGAGGCGTAATTATATGTAAATCGATATTGGAATGAAGAAATTTGAACATCGTCAGTTACTCCCGCTAATAATTGAATTGAGTTACCATAGAGATATTTCGAACCGTCGCTACCCGAGGCTGGAGAGTAAACTTGCATGGATGGTTTTGTAGCATCTAAACTACGGTTATTCCATTGAATCGCGTTGACGTTTAAACTCTCATCAGTAAGTGTCATGTTGATATTGATTATTCCGGCAGAAACTGAAGGGGATATAGAAAATGTCAGATAATATTGTGGCCCCAGTTCTTCAAATGCCAAGTTGTCTGCATATGATAGCATCTGCTTAACGCCACCAGTAATGGCTCCGCCCGTTTCAGTAGTTATCTCCATTTGAGGCATTGTAAAGAGGTTTTCATTGATAGAAACTATAATTTTATAACTTCCAGAAATTAAAGAGGGACTGATATATGGCTCATCATCATCGTCATACAGAGTATAAGTTGCTGATGGTTTTACTGAATCTTCCATAACCTTCAGTGCATTACCACCTGTACCTGGTCGGGCTTCCATATTTTCATTGCCATACATATCTGATATTGTGACTGCATACCATGCTTCTCGCTCTATTTCGGGTTGAATATTATATGTTCTAGAGAAACTATGTGAATGCCATGACGCGCCTGAGTCCATTATCGCTGTATCGTAAATCTGCCAACCATTTTCAAAGGAAACCTCTGTTGGCTCATCTTCATCTTCTCCAAAAGGACTTCCCCAATGTTTCCAGACCGTGTATTGTTCAAAATCAATTTGGCCATTATTTAGCCATTCCAGCATGACCAAATTAGATTGGCCATCCACTGTTAAAGAATTGATGATTGGAGCTGAGGGGGTGACTGTATTTTCGGCGATTGCGCCTGCCCAATTTTGGACTAAACTTGTAAAATGATAAGTTCCATTTACATGTTGATAAAGTGCTTCAGAGGTTACGAAATAGAACGACAAACGGTCAACTTCAGCAGGAACATCCACATGTGCAATTTGGATACCATCAGGAACGCTAGCCATCCAAAATACGGTTTGATTAGGGACAAATTGACTCCCACTTACTAAATAATCAGATCGCCAGATGTGATATACTTCTCCTTCAGCACCCAATTGGTCTTTCCATTCTACAACTGTTGTTGCATTTCCTATGAATTCAGCGGTTACTTGAGTAGGTTCTGCCGTCCAATTATAGAAAGCATCCTCGTAAACTGTTGAGCAAGAAGATTGAGGAATATGGGTGTCAAAAACGCCATTTACATCAATTACTACTACGCAATAAGTTGAATGCCCTAGCCTACCTATAGGTAATTGATGCTCAAATGATTCTTGGCCTTCAGGTACTATTGAAATAATGGTTGGNCCAAAGCTTGTAGTATTATCAAAAATTGAGCCTGATGAATAAATAGCATATGATTCNCCTGTTTCAGCTTCAATTTCTTCCCAAGAAATGATAGTTTTACCGCCACCAGTGGCAGCGTTTGGGATGAAGGATGTGGTTACAGAGTTGACTTTTTGAGGAGGTAAATTATCTTCTGTAACTGGAGATGTTAATGCATTATTTGATAAGAACCTAATNTCTTCATAGTCTTGGTTTCCATTTGTCCAATTTGGAAGGAAGTAAGTAATAGAGTAGTAATAATCTGAATCTGTTTGTTCGGGAACATCTACAACATAAGTTGAGATTCCTGCACTTACGTTAGCTATTGGAGTGGTTGCACTTAGAAGCGAAAAGGACGTTTGACGAGTCAATGGCTCTGTTGTTTTCCATATTCTTGTAGAATAAGCATCTGGGCCAGTTTCAGGAAGTATAGGAAAAATATCATTATAATTCACCCAGTTTAGTGTGGTAGTACTAGATAATGCATCAAAACTTGCTTGTAAATTATAAGGAGTTCTAATCGGAGTTGTTACTTCTTGAACTCCATTATAAAGACTAGATTCATTGAATATCAATTCCTCGAACGTATCAACTGTTGAGATAGTTGTAGTTATCCCGTAATAGAACGTATCATTGGTGCCAGGAGATACAAGATAAGAAAAACTGTGTCCTGGGTGAGAGCCATTAAATGCCATACAATCATATCTACTAGTCGAACCACCTATCTGAGAAGGATTGCAAGCATCAACTTGATAGATTAATTGGGCATTATCAATATTGTCTCGAGTAATGTTCTCTGTATGTCGATAAATATTGTAAACAGCATCAAATATGTTATTTAATTCAGCGCCTGGTGAATCGATATTGCGCCAAGTGATGGTNGTTAATTCCGTACTNGTATCAAAAGTTGCAGCTATATCTTGTGCTTGAAGGGCCATTGGGTCACCATAATCTTCAGCCGATGCTGTCATGATTGGAATTANAGAAAATGCCATCAGTGCGACTAATAATGTAGCGATAAGTTTCCCATCTTTACCGTGCGAACTACCCGTCATCATTCCTTTCTAACATGCAACTGTTATGAGNATACCGCTCTAAGGTAAGATAAATGAGGCGATTTTTAGGGCTTTTTGAATCCACCACATTTGATTTATTCTTCTTGTGAATTGTTTTGTGGCAGTGGGTTTTCTCGATCGATTTGTTGTATTTTTTCTCTAGCCTGTATGAATCTAATCAAGAAAGTCCACAAGCCCCCAATTGCTGAAATGAATACTACTAGGCTAAGNGGATTAATCGANATGTGATCAAAAGGTGCAGGGAAAGTTCCCCAACTACTCTTATCCATGTACAACATAACTCCCATAGCAAAAATCGCTACAATGCTTAAAATTGTTCTATCTGCACGCGAAAACCCACGATAGTTTCTCGTCCCAGCTACCGCNTGTGCTTGTGTACCCATGTAAGAGCCNAGAAGGGTCAACCATGCTGCTGAAAGTCCTAAAATTAAATCATCAACAAATACTGAACCAGCGATACAAATTATCCATGTTGCATCCAATAATCTATCAAANGTATGGTCTAAGTAATCGCCCCACCTAGTTACTCTTCCAGTAGCCCTAGCAACAGGCCCATCTAAACCATCGAGAATCATTGCGATGGTGATCAATAAACCGCCACCAAATAGCATTGAAGCNCCTAAGGAATCTTCTGATGCAGTAAAAATCGCTAAGCCNCCGAGTATGCCAATTGGTAATGCGACCCAAGTAATCGTTGCTGGCGAAAATTTAGATAATGATTTCACGATTGGAACAAGTGCTTGCTCCCAATAATTCCTCAACTTTTCAAGAGCCATNTGACTTCCTCNNCTCGANGCAAATGAATNAGGGGGTTGATTGTTGCGGTTAAAATTTCAACTTTTNATCCAATCTATTGCTANTTTGGACTCNTCGNNNACNGAAGTATANGGNAGNCCTTNAGNAATCCAATCATTCACTAATTGAAATAATTCTTCTGGGCTTTGTGATGTTGAGTCTAATTCGATAATTGGCAACTCTATTTCAAACTCTAATAATTCAGACCAATTTCCTGCTATCAATTCCCATTCACAATTAGCCTTAACCTTTTGATTCGAATATCCTCTAGCCGTCAATCTTATTTCTACTTCATTTGGATTGCATCTTAAAAGAACAATAGCATCTAAATCGAGAAAATGAGAAAGGTGCCCTTCGATAATGACTAGTCCNGATTCTTCATTTTCCCACTCATCGGACAACTTGTGGATATCGATCTCTTGNGCTCCATCTGATTGGTCTTNANNCCCTATNCANNNATATTGCTCNGCTAATTGTTTNACAGAATAAACTGGAANNTNATTACTCTCAAAAAGTTTNGATAACGANGTTTTTCCACTNCCAGGAGTTCCTGAAATTGCAATACACAAGTCTTCCTGCATATCGGTGCCTCAAAGTCATTGATTAAACAATATCGCTTTGAAATTCTAAATTTCGATNAAACCCTAAGNATAGAAGGCATCAAAGGTAATGTCGTTTTGCATTGTTTGTTCATTATGTTTGGAATGAGTGACCCTAACCAGACACTGCTCCAACTGGAGAGTTATATCAAAGATGGGCGGTTGGAAATGTCTGAAGTCATGGCAACACAATTCACCGACATGTTTCTTTCAATGAAAAAAAGAGATCTAAATTCTCAAATGATGTTGGTCAAGGGGCTTCGAATACTATGCGATGTTCTTCTGTTAAGAAGTAAGGCTGAAAAGGCAATCGCTTCTGCGAAAACCCTTCTTCGTGAACGNAAAAAGTTGACATCGATGGTCAAGTCGAGCGATTCGATNACAATAGAGATGATGAAGCCGATATTTGAAGATTATAGAAGGTGTGCAAATGTTTTCGCCTCTGCACAAAAAAAGAGGGCTGCGAAGAAGTATTATTTGAAATGTGAACGGNATTCTCCAGGAAATATCGCCGTGGCGCTTGAGGCTTTTAATCACTATAATGACGATAAAAAGATTCTNAGAAGACTGCTGAACTGTACTAATTCAGCNGGGCCAGTCATTAGAAGCAATGGGGATTATGTCCTTCAGCCTATCGATTTACCGCCTGCTAATGCTCATGAGGTTAGTCAGGCGCTAGGTCTGATTGCAGAGAATGGTTTTCCTGAAGCAAAACAACAATNTGAAAGAATAATTCAAGAAATTGGTGCNATAGAACGTGGAGAGGCTGCAAGTAATGCTAGATTACAAACTGCGCTTGACTCACTGAAGCCCAAATATGACTACCATGAGTATGTTTAGATTGGTAACGAGGGATGGATTTGAACCATCGATCTCCGGGTTATGAGCCCGACGGGATATCCAGACTACCCCACCTCGTTATCTCAACGGCTGACCTTCCCCATTTTCAATGCACCGATTGTTTTGNCTCCCGCCTATCTCTGAAAA
This sequence comes from Euryarchaeota archaeon TMED132, assembly GCA_002172355.2. Classification (GTDB taxonomy): domain Archaea; phylum Thermoplasmatota; class Poseidoniia; order Poseidoniales; family Poseidoniaceae; genus MGIIa-L1. The sequence continues at coordinate 618 of NHGH02000044.1, read as the reverse complement.
TCACATAAATAAGTACAAAATTATGTAAAAATGGAATTTACTTATCAACAAGTGCCTTCTACATTAGCACATGCGACNACATTTACTCAGTTTGATGATGTTCTTCGTGATTTTCTCAGCCAGCCTATCAGGATGTATTGGAGATGATGATGACTACATCAAACCAGAAATCGATTTGATTGTCTATTATGATGCAGCTTTTGGAACTATCCAAGAAAATATTCAAGATGGGCAACAGGTCTCTTTTAGTGGCGTAGAGTTAACTTTCAACTATGCATTTACAAAATCTGATGCTGGAGAGATTACAACATTCTACTTTGAATCTGGCGATGGAAGTACAAGAACTGAAGTAGATGCTAATGAAACTGGAGAAATAACCTATAATTACGTCACCCATGGATTATTCANAGCAACCTTAGGCGCAATAGATGATGCAGGTAATGATGAAATGATGACTTTGACAATTCGAATCGATANAACAACCCAGTGGGGGCAAAGCCAAACTAACGATCCGAGTACTATGAATATCGATACCACTCCTGATTGTGAATGTAATTCTCCAAGTCAAATTGAGATTTTCTCTAATGTTACAAATCCAGAAAATCCCGGTGTTGGAGT
>NHGH02000018.1 GCA_002172355.2 Euryarchaeota archaeon TMED132 | reverse complement strand
ACTGAAAAGCCACCTTCCGAAGTATTAACTGTGTTAACTCCATCCTTAAATTGAATCGTTACTTCTGATGAACCATCTGAAAAAGTACTGATTGAAGTTGCTGCTGCAAAGGGCATTAAAATCATTAACAGTGTCAAAAAAATAGAGGTCTTAATACGTTCATTTCCGGTCAACATTACATCACCTGCTCCCCTTCCAATAGGTCTATACCTAAAATGCATTGCCTTTTTGGGGGTGAAATGCTCGACAAATACTGATAATGAGGTGATTTCGAATCAAAGTTCTATTTCATATTTCATGGCCAAGGCATCATTACAAAGAATACTCATCCCACCTGCTCTTTGTTCACTTTTTTCCAACCATTCTTGATTGGCCACTGTAGTAGGACGATTGGGTCCTAGAGCATCGCAAACTTCAACTCCAAGACTGATATCATAAGTGCCAAGTTCTCTTGCCATATCTATGATATATCGTTTGTCGAATGACAATAGTGGCCTCAAGGGAGTCAATTGTGACATTTGCTCTATAGCACCCATATTACCCAGAGTTTGAGATGAAACTTGGCCTAGATTTTCACCGGTTAAAATATGAGTCGCCCCTTTTTCTTTGCCGATAATATCCCCGATTAGATGAAACATTCTTTTCATGTGTATGAAATATTCAGTGTGAGCCCAATGTTCTGTGAACTTGGCTAGTTGTTGTGCAATGGGGATTATTGTAAGAGTTCTATCCAAGTTCTTTTGTGCTAATTCACCTAATTCCCCATCCATCGATAAAANNTGCCTCATCAGTGCGATAGTTTTCTCCTCGGCTTGTGGACCTGTNATCTCTTCTTGGCTGAAATGAAGGCANTGAATAGTCCANCCCTGTTTCAACATCCTAGCGACTGCCACAGGTGAATCTATACCTCCTGAAACAAGAGCGATACAAACTTTTGATTCGNCCACACTCCTTGGAATCGCTTGGTATTGATGAAACCATCCTTTGAAATGCTCTTGATGGTATGAGTTCTTGAAGTATGGCCTCTTGGGAGTAAGCATGGAGCCTTATTCCAAAGAACCAGTGACTTTGATTGAACACATTTTTCCTGGNGATACAAACGACCATGATACTCTATTTGGTGGAAGACTATTATCGGTAATGGATAAGGCTGGCGGAATTGCTTGCTCTAAATTTGCCCACAGAGAATTTGTAACTATTTCCATTGATACGTTGAAATTTATTGCCCCTGCAAGACAAGGTGACTTGTTAGAAGTAACAGGAAAAGTTGTATTTACCAGCAGTCATACTGCATGTACAAAAGTAACTGCAATGGCAGTCAATAAAGCCACTTGGGAGAAAAAGAAAATTTGTGAAGGNTTCTTTTTCTTTGTTGCAATTGATTCTATGATGAGGCCTATCCCAATTCCTCAATTAGTAGTCGAAAACGATGATGAGCAAATCGACTGGGATAAAGCAGCACATATCAGGGAACAAATGCTTTCACAGAAAGAAAATTAATACCCCTAAATTCATTTGTAGAACCTTGGTCGCGGTATTATGCCTGTACTGAACATAGCAATGTTTGGAAGCGATGAATTGGCCAAGGAGATCGCTAAACCAACCGACCAAAGAGATGTACATACTTATGTTCACAAAGAAAATGGTCCTGAAGGTGCAAGAATTCTTTCTCTAATTAGACCGGCTAAATATCCTGAGCGTCTACGCCCATTCCTAAATGCTTTATCAGCAGCAAGAGTTGGAATTATTGAAGTTACGGCTATTGATGCGACGCTTGGAGAAGCTCTAGTTGCATTTGCAAGTTCGAAGATATTCCGTGGTATTGCAATTATCAAGTCACTTGATGGTTCATGGATTGATGAAGACCAAGTGAAAATGCTATTCAAGCAAGCAGGACTTGAAAAATGGACCTTTGCCACCCAAGATGGAATTGAATTAAGAACCCAATTATATGGTTTTATGGATGAGATCAAACAAGAACTCAGTAATGCTTCAGCCTCTCCTTTGGTGATTCCTATCGACCAACATTTTAATGTCAAAGGAATCGGTTTAGTCGCTATTGGATATGTTCAGTCTGGAACTGTTAATGTCCATGATGAATTAATTCTCCTGCCTGCGAATGGTACTGGAAATGCAAAATCTCTACAGGTAATGGATGATGATGTCGCATCAGCAACTGCAGGAGATAGGGTCGGATTGGCTCTACGTAATGCAAAAGAAGACCATCTTAGTAGCGGTTCAATATTAGTTCATCCAGCCGTTGAAGATAAAAAAACCAATACAAGTGTGCCTTTGGCTGTGGAATTACATAAGCGTTCCAATGTCGAATTGGAAGTTTCTCCATTCCAAAAGAGAATTCTTGCCGAAGGAGATGTAGTTCACGCTAGTGTTGATTTACAATTCGTAGTCGGCCGTATTCAATCCGTTTCTGGTTCAACTTTAGAAATTGAATGGGAATCACCCCTTTTCATCCGTAGAGAAAACCCTGAACCAACCGTACTTTCTCAATTAGATTCCAAACCTAGAATCATGGGTAGTGCAAATCTAGGTAAGATTGAATAGTCTGTTGGCTAATAAAAAAAGGTCGTAATAACGATATATTCGCGCCTTGGAAAAGCGGTGGATTGATAACCTTGAGGAAACGCTTCGCGTATTGGGATGCAATTAACGGGACGCGAAGCAAGTCCATCGAATATGAGGGAAAATGTGATTTTCAATACTCTTTCGCTGGATGGAACTTCAGGTAAAGTTCGCGCTACAGTCGATGAGCGTATGCTTTGTATAGAGTCAAAAAATGGTCATGCTCTTGATATAAAAATAAATTCAATCAGTCGTGTTCATCACCATCATACCAAATTAATTCCACTTGGATTTGCGTTGATCGGTTTTGGACTAGTCTGGATTGGAACACGAATATTATCACATCAGACCTTCAAAATAATTAGTTTGACATTAGGAATTTCCTTGATATCTGGATGGCTTTTGACAAGAAAACCAACTATCACCATTGACACAGAGGCTGGAGATTGCCATGCACTAACTGGTAATGATGCAGCATTACTTAGATTGAATACAATTTTACTAAGACTACAACAAGGGTTCACTATTTCTGAAGCACAAGAGGGGCTAGAGGTCCTTGACCGTGACTCTGCTTATCCTCGTTCAGCTCTATTGGAGATGGAATCAGTACCGGTTGCACCTATTGAAATTCAGGCACCAGAATCAATTGCTACATTTCTTGAAGCCGAACTAGGAGATTTCATGTTCGAGACCAATCAGCCCACTTCTGAGCCTACTCCACCAATAAGTATCCCTCTTAACCAAGAATTTGAAACCCCACAAGAAGTTACACCGTCTTTGCCATCTTGGCTCGATAATCCAAAACCAGTTAGTCAAACTACTTCATCGGATAAATTAATCCAAAGGGGCATTGAAAATGTTAGAGATAGAAGAAATCACCAAGAACCACATCCTATGTCTATGTTTAACCAAATTGAACAGCCAACAGTGATAGAATCTAGACAAGCTTCACCAACCTTTGTTGCACCAAACTCACTTCCTTCTGAATCATCTTACATTCCAAATGGAGAGGCTGGAAGGTCAGTTTTACCCGAACCATTACCAAACTTCTTCAGTAAAGAAGGATATCATGTACCTCAGCAAGATATTTTTCCCAGCCAACAGCCTACTCCAGAATATGATATATTTTCATCCCCAGATTCAATCCTAGGGCATGTTGACCAATACGGTGAAGAGGTCGAGTCATTGGTTGCTAGCGCTAGAAGAAATTCTGAAGCAACTTCATTTGGTAACGAAGAAAATTCTCAAAGTAAAGATTCAATACAAGAAAAATTCCCTAGATTACGTTCTAAGAATAGTACAATTAATTCAAGGCTTAAACCCAAAAAGAAACTTGAAAATAATGAATCTGGAAGTATGTTTAGAAATATTATGATACCTGCTGCTAATCGTGTGGCAAATAGTGTTAAAGAAGCGACTTCTAACCTTTCTAATAGGATACTTTCTGGCAAAAAGGATTCAGAAACATCAACTTCTGCTGAAGAATTACGCTTACGTTCTAGCGAAGCCCACGAAAAAGAAGTGGAGGAACTATACAGAAATCTAGCGATTAGCAATGGTGGTTCACTACCAGATGAAAAGGTTCGTCAAATGAAAGAAATTGCCCTTAGAAGAAAGGCGATTAGTGAGCAAGTTGAACAAGAAAAAGTAGAAATTTTTGATGATATTGGGTTTGGCGACCTTATCGATAGTGATACCAATAAATCAAATACTGGAGGAAAAGAAGGTCTTCCACGTATTGATTCATGATTAACTCAAGATTCTCTTGTAACTGTCAAGCCTTTGTTCAAACTCTTCTATTGGCAAATTAATCAATCTCTCTGTACCAAATGACTCAAGCGTAAAGCTCGATGTGACTGTCGCAGCAATTAGAGCCTCTCTCAGTTCATATCGACTAAGTTCGCCCTTCCCATTAGCAAAGTATGATGCTAAAGTACCTGCAAAAGAATCACCACACCCAGTAGGGTCGATTACTTTCTCTGTAGGGTAAGCAGGCAAAGAAACTATTTCTTCACCATGAAATGCAATTACGCCAAATTCTCCACGCTTCACTACTAAAGTCTTACAGCCAGTCATTTCAACTACTTTTTTAGAGGCNCGGACAAAATTATCATCATCGGCAATCATCTTTACTTCACCATCGTTAATGATTATCAAGTCTACTCTTTTCATTACCGCAAGTAAATCATCCATGGCAGTAGTTATCCACAAATTCATCGAATCCAACATTGAAAGCCTTGAATGTTGAACTTGGTCTAGAACTTTAGATTGTAAAATAGGAAGTAAATTGGCACAAAAGAGAATAGACGGCTTGGTTGCAAATTCTGGTACCTTTGGTTCAAACTCGCCAAAAACATTCAATTGAGTATCATGAGTTTGAGCAGTACCCATATCACCATGATAAGAACCGGTCCATCTGAAAGTATTTCCTTTCGCTGTTTCAATACCCCTGAGGTCTAAACCTAAATTTTCTAGAGACTTGCGGTCATCATCCAAGAAATCATTTCCTACCACACCAACGAGTCCAACTGAATCCAAATTCAATCTCTTAGCATGGAATTGACTAGCAATTCCACCATATATTGCTGAACCGCCTAGAGCATCTTCGATTTTTCCTTCAGGTGACTGTACACTATCATATGCAATACTCCCAACCATTACTACGTCCATATCAACACCTAACCTAATAATTCTTGATGATTATCAATATACTGAATTGTGACTTCTCTATTCAAGAAATCTTCCTCATCCATTATCCTTCTATGAAGAGGGATGAGATGCTGAACTCCGGTAATTGTCGTTTCATCTAAAGCGGTACGCATTCTCTTGATAGCATCATCTCTATCTTTGCCCCAAGTAAGTAACTTGGCGAGAAGTGAATCGAAGCAACCTGGCATTTCATAGCCAGCATGAGCGTGAGTATCGCACCTAATTCCATATCCTGAAGGGAAATGACATTCCCATAGACGACCAGGACTTGGAATGAATTCTTTTGGATCTTCTGCATTTAGTCTACATTGTATAGCGTGCCCTCGCCACTCAATATCCTCTTGTTTCATTGGTAAGTCTTCTCCTTGTGCAACTCTAATTCCCAGTTCCACTAGATTGTGTCCTGTGATTAATTCTGTTACAGTGTGCTCAACTTGCACTCTAGGGTTGACCTCTAGGAAGTAAAAATCTCCACTTGAATCCCTCAAGAATTCAAAAGTGGCTAGACCCTTGTAACCCACTGTCTCTGCGCCTCTACAAACGAGGTCTCCGACCTCTGCTCTTTTTTCATCTGAAAGCCACGGCCCTTCTTCGACCAGTTTCTGATGACGACGTTGAATTGAACAGAACCTTTCACCAAAATGAATTGCGTTCTTGCCATCACCAAGAACTTGAAATTCAACGTGCTGCGCCCCTTGGATATATTTTTCAACAAATACTCTCTCATCACCAAAAGCAGATTTTGCTCTTGATTGACATAGTTTCAAAGCGCTAGCAAATTCTTCGCCTTTCTCGACTATTTGCATACCGATACCTCCGCCTCCTGCAGCCGCTTTAATTATCACAGGATAGCCTATTTCTTCGGCCAATGTGCTTGCAACTTTCTCATCTGAAATCGGTTCGGAAGAACCCTTTGCAGTTGGTAAACCCGCCGCCTCCATAGCAGCTCTGGCTTCGATTTTATCCCCGAGTAGTGTGATGACATCTGCTGAAGGGCCAATGAATGTGATTCCTTCTTCCTCTAATCTCCTAACGAAATCCGCATTCTCAGCTAAAAACCCATAACCGGGATGAACTGCATCACATTCTAACTCTTTAGCAGCCTTTACTACCGCTTCAATATCCAGATATGAATCAAGTGGATTAGAACTGTAGATTGGATAAGCGATATCTGAGAGCCTAACTGGAAGCGATAATCGGTCTTCACGACCATGAATAATCGCTACTTCAATACCCATATCCCGTAATGTTCTAAGTATTCTGAGAGCGATTTCTCCACGGTTCGCAATCAACACACGCTTGAATCCCATAACACCCTGTGTGTCGAGACATTCTAAGAGACAAACGGTTAGAATCTAAGAAATTATACTTAATTATGTTGTAATAAACCGGCGAAAAATTTCCTTAAAACAACTATAAAACTCCAAAATAGTACTTTAAAAAATAAATATGTGGAAAAAATTGATATGATAATACATATATGGGATATCATGGCGGAAAATGAGAAAACGGGAGCGGAAGTTGTGGCCGAGTTAGGCGGCAAAGATTTGAATCGAGATGGACGAGTAGTAAATCTCGTGATTTGTGGAAACTCTAAATTCTATGATTATTCTTGGCTAGAAAACCAATTGGATTTATGGGTGGAAAAACATGCTTACCCCGATATGATAATTCTGGGTGGCGCTAGTGGAGTTGATTTCCTTGCTGAAAGGTGGGCAGATAACAATAATATTCCATTGGCGGTTTACAATGAAGCATGGTCAAAGCCGAGACCGGATTTTGTCAAAGATAGTGGTAGGCCTCAAGCAATCTCCTCATTAGCAAAAGAAATGCTCAATAATGCAACTCATATGTTGGCTTTCCCTGGACCTGAATCTGTTTGGACTAAGAAAATGATGGAAATGGGCGTTCAAATGAATGTGCCAATCGCATGCGTAGAGTTGCCAACTAGTGGACTCTAATCAGTATACGTCACGCAAATATCGTTTTTCTTCTCTCATCATTGTCTTCTCAATGAAGTGAGTTGCATCTGCTTCTGATAACCCGCCATGCTCTTGAGCTATTTCTATCAAAGCTTTGTGGACATCTTTAGCCATATACTTCTTATCTCCACATATGTAGAAATAAGCGCCTCTTTCGAACCATTCCCAAACTTCAGCGCCGTATTCTTTTAATCTGTGCTGGACATAGATTTTCTCTTCTTGGTCACGAGACCATGCTGTTGTAAATCTATACAAATGACCCTCATCGATCCATGATTCAATTTCATCTTTGTAATAGAATTCAGTCTTGGAGGATTGATCGCCGAAAAACAACCAATTCTTACCATCGCCGCCATCAAAAACTCTTTGCTCCATGAATGCTCTAAATGGAGCGATTCCAGTTCCAGGGCCAACCATAATGATATCCGTCGACTTATCTTCTGGCAGAATAAAGGATTTCGTTGGAGACATGAACACCCCTAGTTTCTTACTAGTGGTGCCGATTTCATCGGCCATAAATTGAGTACATAATCCGCCTCTGTCTCTTCCATGATAACTGAATCGGACAATACCAACGGTCAACTCAACATATCCTGGATGNGCNTCATGAGAAGATGCGATTGAATAGAGTCTCGGTTTGAGTCTTGAGATCAATTCGAAAAACTCTTCGGGAGTATACTTTACATCAAATTCTCTCATTATGTCGACATAATCTCTTGTCCATAGATAGTCTTCAATCGCTTTCTCATCTCCCACTATAGCGGCGACTTTCTCACTAGGGTCATCAGATGGTGCTGATTTNGCTAGACCAGGAGGTAAATCTCCTTCTTCTGAAGATTTCCAAGTATCTTTTCCACGTGAACGAGATACTATTTTTACTGAAATTTTCATTCCAGAAGATACTACCTTTTGAGTCAGTGATTGAACAAATTTCTTACCTGCAAGGTGTACTTCAAAGTCTTTCTTCAAAGCATCATAAAGGGTCCTCTCCCCATTATGGGTTGTTACCATTTGTTCAGGGTCCCAGCCTTGAACTTCAAGTAATTCCTCCACGATATGAGGCGGGTTTTCTGATACAACTCCAAGTGCATCTCCGACTTTGTAATCTAAACCTGAATCGCCTAATTCAAAAACGATATGTCTAGTTTCTTTACGAGAGCCTTCTCCATTTAGAATAAAATTATCCGTAATGTNAGTCATATACGGATTTTTTGCGGACCAATCAGACATTCTACCACCGATAGCATAGCGCTATGATGAACCCACATGGGGATTGTTTATCATCATTTTTAATTTTAGATTTTTTTTCAGCGTAGAATTGTCGATTAAAACAATATCTAATTACTCATGGGCATTGATATGGCGCACAAGGTCAAGATGCTTGGAACAGGCAACGCATTTCTTCCAAATGGGCGCTTACATTCTCATGTTTTAATCGATGATAAGCATTTGATTGACGCNCCCCCAACTGCACTAATTGGTCTACGAAATAGAGGCATACCCGTCAACACGATTGAAACTATCTTCATCACACACTTACACGGGGACCATGTTTTTGGATTGCCATTTCTATTCTTAGAGAGAAAATATATTTCTGACCGAGAAGGTAACTCTCCATTGAAAATTATTGCTGCTCCAGGTGCAAAGGAACGNATTACTAATCTTTGCAATCTAGCATACCCCGGAAGTCTTGAAGAATTCCTAACTCAGGTTNCATGGATTGAAGACGATACGGGGATAACTGACGATGGTTGGTCATGGGAGAGATTTAGAGTACATCATGATGATTCTGTTGATCCATTCGGATATAGATTCGAATCTTCAGATGGNGCTAGTGTAGTTCATAGCGGGGACTCTGGACCATGTGATTCACTTTACCAAGCNATTGGAAGGTCACAGTTAGGTGTTGTAGAGATGGGACTTCCCGAATGGGTTGATAGTGACCATCACCACAAACCTTCGGATATCCAGAAATTAGCAGATATGTATCCCTCGACAAAACTTGTTATTACTCACACCTACATCGANGATAAAGATTCAAAGTTTCCTAAAATAACCGAATCNAAATTTCCCAATCATCCAAGTAATGTTCACCATGCCTCTGATGGTGATGAATTTATTTGGAAAAATGGNCATTGGGAATAAGTCGAAATATGTTATTTTTTGGCCAAATTAGGCCTTAATGTTGAAATAAAAATGTTTTTCAAAACCAGCCTAAATGCAATTTTGATTCCGTTTTNAGTGGACATGCTTATGAGGGGGACTCGGACTCCCCCAAATCATCGCACTTTGTCNTAACGGCCATTGTTTCGATGCTAAGGCTTGGTGAACGTATGACAGACAACATTTTCGATGGTTTCCTATCNCGAAAAACGTTGTTCAAAAANAAAGAAATTCTTCGNCANGACTATCAGCCNCAANANCTNCCNCANAGAAANANTGAAATCGAGACNTTATCNTTCAATCTAGTTGAAGCTCTAAAAGGACATATTCCATCNAATATGACTCTNTATGGAGTCACNGGAGCAGGTAAGACTGCTGTAACTTCTTTTGTNTGTGATGAACTGGAAAAGAAAGGNNTNGAANTNAAGAGGCCTGTTCAATCAATAATGGTNAACTGCCGACAAATCGATACTCAATACAGNGTTTTGAGTCACATTGGAAANTCACTATTAGAAAGTCATGAAATCGATGAGATTCCTTTNACTGGNTGGCCNACTGATAGAGTGTTTGGTGAATTGATTAAAAGAATGGATTCTCGAAAAGGAGTATTTGTTATTGTTCTTGATGAAATNGACCACCTAGTNCGTAAAGCAGGAGATGATTTGCTGTATAANTTGACAAGNCTNAATGCATCGCTTAATCATGCNCGTGCTTGTGTNATTGGAATCTCAAACGACTTGAAATTCACTGACTTCCTAGACCCAAGAGTTCGCTCAAGGCTTGGACAATTGGATGTTATCTTCAATCCTTATGATGCGGAACAATTACAAGATATTCTAAGACAACGTTCTAAATTATCCCTTAATGATGATGTTCTTGGAGATGGTGTCATCGCACTCTGTGCTGCGCTTGCTGCACAAGAACATGGAGATGCTAGATGTGCGCTNGACCTACTNCGTGTATCGGCTGAAAAGGCAGAACAAAGTGGTTCTCAAATGGTAGAACAACATCACGTGAGGTCTGCTCAACATCAAATCGAGTCAGATCAAATGACTCCAATAATCTCGAAATTACCTAGCCAACAGAAATTGGTATTGTCTTCAATTTTAATCAATGAGAAAAATGGATTAAGAAATATTCAAACNGGTGAAGTATATGCTATTTACACTCAAGCATGTAGGTTCGTGGGTCAAAATGCATTAACTCAAAGAAGAGTTTCAGGGCTAATTTCAAATCTTGATATGCTTGGTCTAGTTACTGCTAGAACAATTAGNAGAGGTAGATATGGACGTACAAAAGAAATTAATTCATGTATTCCTCAAAATATTGACCCAATGCTGATAATGGTTGAATCTGAACCCAATATTGAAGATGTATTTTCAAGTAATTATAAGCATCAGAGTCGACTATGATTATATTTTATTGCTAAATGAGACTATTTTTTGTTCGGTGTTCTTATATCTATAATGCAGGTGGCCAATTTTATGAGTGAAGATAACGATGACTCTACAACCGTCCTTGAGATGATTATGAATCCTAACAAAACACTCGCTAACTGGTTTGTTTCATTAGGATTGTTAGGACTTTTCCTTGCTGTTCTAAATATTATAGGCTGTATTCATCCAAATTATAGAGTTTCTTGGGGAGGAGTATTCACCTTAGAGGCAACCAACAAAGCCTTTGGAACTTTAGAGGACGCTGCTTCATTTGTTCCATCAGATGCTATTTTCATGGCTCTTTGTGCAGGACTAGTATTCCTAGGATTTAGAACAATAAATCAACAAGANGGTGGNGTNNCAGCATGGTTNAAATCTATTTTTGTCAATGAAACTTGGCCTGCATTAGCCGATCCTTCTGTAGGCGGCTGGTCAAGACTTGCAGGTGCATGGTGTCTTCTTCTTGGAGTTGTCAACTACCTATACTTTGGATTAAATTCAATCGGCTGGATTGACCCAGGTGTTTACTCTGTTACAATTGCTCTTCTATCATTTGGATTAGCCTTGAACTACTTTTCGTTCGCTCCTGAAGGCGATGAAAATTTGGACTGAGTAAATCTACTCATTTCGAGAATAATCGACGATGGCCATTTTTCCCTGTTATAGAGTCGATTACTCCTAGTAGTAATCCTTTCCATAATGCTAGACTCCACTGTAGGGTCAATGTCCTCAAAGAAAANAAAGCTATTATCATCGGTTGATTACTTTCTCTAATCGAACCTCTAATTACAACACCTANAGGACCTCTTAAGAGTATAAACTGATGTAAAATCAATAATGATATTGTCAAGATGAGCATCTTGAACTCCCACCACTGCTTTACTATGTCCCAATCTAAACTATCTGAAGTTAGTAATGAATAGATAAATGGCAATCCTGAGACCAATGCACTAATCCAAAGAGGAGCAACCATCAAAACAATTGTTGAACTACCAATAAAATCTAAATCTGGACCTTTTCTTCTTCTTCGAGGAAAATTTCGTATTATTCTTACGTGAGCACGGGCGTCTCTAGACCTCTTTGCCAAAAATCGTTTACGTCCTGACTCTGGTACGTGAGAAACTAATGCATCAGGGGCATACACAATAGTCCCTCCATTTTCGATAAGTCGTAGACTAACCTCCATATCTTCTGCATGATACCATTCCGGATTAAAACCACCAATCTCAATCAAAGATTCTCGATGAAACATAGAACATGGTCCATTTGCTAAACTAGTACTTCTAGGCCTTGAACGATATTTAGATGCGATTTCTACCGATCTAACTTTACTGATTAAATCCGAGGCTCTCTCGAAAATTGTTCTTCCTGTTACTGCCACTACTTTCTCTTCAGAGGAAACAGGATTAGACTCTGAAAATAAATTGGNAATCCATGTTTGTTCGGGCCTTACATCGATATCAGTGATTGCAACCCATTCTCCTTTTGCATGCTCCAACGCTAATTGCCTTCCAGAAGATAATCCGGTTGGAGGTTGAGTTAGAACAGAAACTGGAATTTCGCTATCTTCATCATGCCATTTTTGTAGGCATTGAGTTGAACCGTCAGTAGACCCATCATCTATTGCGATAATTTCTAAAGGCCGATAAGTCTGATTTTTCAATGCCTCTAAACACCCATCTACCCAATCTACACCGTCTCTAACGCATACTGTGATTGAGATTAAGGGATTTTGAGAGACCATTATTTCACCTCAAACATACTCAAAAGTTCTCTGCATCTTTCTTTTACCGCTAATGTTGAAATCTGTGAAACAACTCCTACATTTGGTTGTCCATAAAGAACAACACTACCTATCGGTGCTAGGCAATGAATGTAAAGAGGCGCTAAATCTTCTTCTCCATCAACATTTATTACAACTGAATTATGGCTAAATATTGCTTCTTCAATCGATTCTAGTAAAGATGGAGTCAAACAACCGGCAGGGTTAGTTGCATTTTTCACCTGATCAAAACGACCCATGTCAACAATTTCACTTTCTGACAAAGCGGTTCTCTTAGTCATTCCATCAATCAATCCAATATCTGGGGTTATTTCCATATCCAGTAATGTCTTTACCGTTACATCACCTACTGCTATGATAGAACCACGCTTTTCNGGTAAACTTTCTAGAGCAGAAGACATTGCTACCTCAGGTAAATCTCCAGGNCCTGAATATATTTGTCCCATTGGANTCTTAAGTTCACTATCTAAAATTGGAGCCATTTTGATAACATTATTTCTTTGTATATCATCTATCCATGGATTACCATCTCGATCTACAAATCCACCTCTGATTCTTGATGAACTTAATATTTCACCGAATGAATCGATAATATGGGGGACTTTGATGACTTTTAATGCTGGTAAATTATTTTTAATTCTTGAATCATTTATCTGTTCACAATTATGAATCGTTTCTTCTGTGGCTACTATGCTATCTGCTGTTTTATGACTAGGGGCAGGGCCGAATTTATCAANNAGAGGAAATATCTGAATGTTATAATCATTATTTTTAGACGCCCAGTCTAATATATGTTCAACCCTGGTTTCATAATCTTCTACGAAGGGTGATTTCATAGAAGCCATATCATCAATTGTCACATGAACTTCTACTTTAGATGATTTTTTACAAGCTGCTGAAAGTAATAAACTATGACCCGAATGAAATCTATCAAANGTTCCACCAACCAAACAACATTTCAATTGTTTAGTAGCCACCATATCTAGTCGTGGAACACATTTGCTCTTTGAGTCCATCGCTAATTTCTAACAGAAAAATATGTTTTGAGTAGTTCAAAAAAAAACTCAGCACTGTGCCCCGACACCTAACGGCCCATTTCATTGCAATGCTCGAGGGCCTGACCCTCGGTGTCAGGGCGTGCTGTCCGGAAGGGTGGTTGTCTTGTGTTCATCCTATCGTCGCACAAGGACCCATAACCAACCGGTTGGTTTACCGCTTTTGCACCAAAGTTCATTCCTCGAAAGGTCACTTTGGTCTTCGATAGCGGACCGTACCATTGGTATCAGACTTCATTGCAATTTCACAGTAGCTCTGCCAGATGTTGCGGGTACGGCATTTAGTCGGCTGAACTATACTTCTTGAACTCATCGTATCAATCAGTTAACAGGCATTCTGNATAATATCTAGCAAAAAGTAGAGATGCTACTTCCTTATCACCTAATTCTAAGATAGTAATATCAATACTAGGCCATTCANTAGAACCCCTTACTAGTAAGCCTACCAAAGGATGAATTCTACCTGCAGGTAAGTTTTGATTTTGTTCATTGCTAAATATCATTTCATAGGCATCAAGAAGAGAATCGCTACCAACTCCTTGTTCGATTATTAAAATATGTAGTAATTCATTAGAATCCAATAATTTAGATGTGAATATTTCTTGATATCCTGGTGGCCCACATTTTTCTCCTTGAGATCTAGAAATTATAGCAGGCCATGGAAGATATTTTTGAGATAACCAATTACGACCTGATGTCGAATTTAGTTGAATCTTTAACCATTCATAGCCTTGATTTAACCACCATTTAAACGGTAAAATAGTCATATATTTNCTCGACTGTTCCAAAGATAATGGATTATTATTAATTAAACTATCAACAAACTCTCCCCAACAAAATAGTATGGAATCTTTAGGATGAACTTTAGATGCACTAAGGCATAACTCTAGATTTTTTTGTCTTTGAGTAGTATTGGAGCCAATTATTGGGAAGAGGTTTGTTAAGATTTTTATTGCCATTCGTGGGGAATCTAACCATACTTCTAAACTGGATTCAATAATTGTCTCAAAGTCCTTAGTCAATTTATTAGAACACAACAGTACTGCAACTGAAAACCAGCCACTCAATTGTGGATTTTCTAATAATTCTTCATATTCAATTAATTCTTCTTGATTATTTTCAAATCTTTTTTGTATTTCCAATAATACTTCATCCTGCCATTTCAAACTAGCCTTTGGAAGTGCTTCAAATAAATCTCTAGTAGGNGTTTCTCTCAAAGGAAGTAATTCAACCCATCCTTCNGGCAAACTATCTTTGACCCTAATCCAGCGTAGAGGCCTATTTTCAATAGGGGTTGCTATCCAAGAAGCCAATGGAAACTCTGTTTCAATTCGATTAGCCCATGCTTCATCACCNTTGGGAAACATTTCAAGGGCTGCCCATAATTTCTCTCTTTCTAAATAATCCATTGAATTATCAGTCATTATACCTAAATTCCAACCTTTATCAGTAAATGCTGCGTGAAGTTCCATCGCATCTTTTGGAACGTATTCATGTACATTATTTGCTAGAATTTCTCCAGATTTTTTTGTAATTTCTAATTTGATTGATTGTTCGCGTGAAATTACCAATTCAACCTGCCCAATCTTTGGTAAAGATCTAAGCATTAAGGCCGAATCAGAAAGGTTCGATAATTCTCCACTTCTAGTGACAAGTAGTCTACAAATCCTCGATTCAATCAATTTTTGAAGTATCTTTTTATGTGGACCAATTGGCCAAATCCATTCAACTATCAAATCATAACTATTCAATGATAGAAAATAATCAATCAATGAAGATGCCCCATTTTCTGAAAAACCTTTGATGTCAATATTATGATTTATTTCTTCTGACCATCGACAATCACCAAAATCTCTAATCAATGCTCTTTGGATTGAAATGGGAACATTCGAATTATCTTTTTGTGATAAAAAAGATTTTACTGAATCTAATAAAACAATAACTTTGTCCTCTTTCATTCGTGGATGCTGTTTTCTAATCCAAAAATCAATCATGCTTATTGGGAGAGTTTTACTTTCCCTTTTCACCGGATAATCTCTAATTATAACAGCATCATTAGATAGGGCGTTGATAGCTAGAGATGCATCTAAATTAGAACTTAAATGACCATGGATACTTTGTGAAGGGAAAATTTGAATTTCAGAATCGATAACTTTGCCAAATAAATTATCTCCATTCGACAAACTATTCGGCAGTGAAGAATAACTTTTAGGCACTGAAAACCAAGTCCCTGGGGCGAGGTTCCATTGCTTTTCAAAATTAAATAAATATGCTCTTACAACAATTATGTACTGGTTTTTTTCTGTCCAATCATCTAGAGTTCCCGTTGTTTGTAATTCTTGCCTTGGGGTGGGTTTGAAAGTCTTGAGGTCATACCATCTTGGCTGAATATTTCTGACTGTCGCCCATCTCACCCCTATATTTCCGATGGAAATTAATTCGCCGTTGGAATCATAATCTGATGGGTCGAAAGGTAGTGGTAAAAGTGAAGATGGTAGATTATTTACATAACCAAGTAATAACATAGGTCCATTAGAATCTAAGATAATCGCATCCTTACCTTCAGGGATTTCATCAACATATTGTTCTAAACAAGCCACTGCATCTAGTTCTAGTCTCTCACGACCCTTCGCAGTGATTCTGTGTATAGCTCCTCTAATTCCAGTTTGGTCATCTCTAATAATATCCCCAGACTCCCTTAATTGACTTAAGGCTAAAGAGGCATGTGGCATACGTAAATCGAGGGCTTGAGCGACGTCGGATACTGATCCGCCCGAATCGATTAGCCATTCTAAAATACGCTTGTGATAGTTACTTCGAATCCTTTTCGCGGACATCCGAGTCACCATGAAGAGCCCTGAACGCCCACCCTTGTTAAAACCTTCAGTAAAAACTTTAATTGGTTACTTATAGTTACACATTTCCTATGGAATCACAAAAAATAACTTCATACCGTTCATGATAAGTTCATTTTTTACACTGAATTCAGTTATCAAATGTAACCAACTATCTAAAGTTGGAGGAACTATTATATCAGCGACCGCTGTCCTGTACTTTAGTGGCAAATACCTACTAGGTATCGGCTGCGTGACAGTGAGATGAAAAATATGAAAACTACTAGAATTAGAGAGAAGATTAAGAAATTTTTAGGCGACCGACCACGTAATACTGCTGAAATTCTAGAGCACATCAATAGTACAATGCGTCATGGCACAACAAGCCAACAATTAGGTAATGTACTATCAAAAGACAAAGACATTGTCAAGGTAGGATACATCAAGAGATCCGGAATACTATCTGGCGGGTATGACATCTGTGAATGGGCAACACGCACATGGGTTTCTTCTAACTGTCCTGGATGGGAAGAAGGAACTCCAATCATTATCGACCAAGAAGGAAACGTCACAACTGGAACATCAAAGTTGAACGGCGGATTCTAATCACTTGAATCGGTTAAAATCCTGTGGAAATGATGAACTCCTTTCTCCATTGTCGGAGAGTATCTTCCACTTTTATAACTTGAACTCTTCATGCCTAATTGGCAAGATTCCACTATGAATTGATCCTCTAATTCTACTTTATCCAAATCTCCCCCTGCACCACTACCCAATAATTCTTCATCGAGAATGAAACCGGAATAACAAATCTCGGTTGTATCTACCGTTATCGGTTTAACTAGGTTTAGAGAAAGCCCCCATGGATAGAAATTTAACATGATATTGGGGTAAAGCCACCAATAATATGCAGCTATTTTCTTTCCACTATCTTGATGGCCTTCAGGAATATCAAAATATGGTACTCCTTCTTGAGCGATTCCAATTTGTAAAACACTGTTTTCAAACAATTCTGTTTCATACTGATTGTATTCTAGAGCGTCATTCAAATCTTTATGGACAAAGGGTATGTGGAAACCTTCGAGATAATTATCCACATATAGTGCCCAATTTGCATTGATTGTATAATTTCGTTCACGACTAGAATCATAACTCATTTTTTCTAAATCTAAAAAACTCATTCTTTCGGAAATATCTTTTATCCATTTGCTAAATGACGATTTGGGCTCTTGGGAAATAAATATCAAATCATTCCATATTTCTAGATCAAAATTTTGTAAGTCATCATCTGGTGATGGGAAATCAACTGCTTGTTCAAATTCTGGCATGTGCTTAAATTTTCCATCCAAGGAAAAGGTTCTACCATGATAAGGGCAAGTCAAGGTTTTCTTACATTCTTTTCCATGTTGTAGAATCATGCCTCTATGGGTACAAATATTGGAAAGGCAGCTAAATTGCCCTTGAGATTTTGTTATAACCAATTGTTCTTGATTTATATTGATTGGAAAAACTGTATTTTCCTCAAATTGAGAGGCATGGCCAATGAAATTCCAAGTTGACTTAAATTTAGATAATATCGATTCAAAAATTTGTGGATCTGTATAATACTTTGATGGTAAAGTTTTGGCTCTTGTAATATCAAGATCAATCTCCACCATGTGTTAGGGGTAAAGGTTCTCAGTTTTGGAACTATTGAAATCAATTTTTGTAAATTGACAGGGCTTCTTCTACAGAAGCGCCTTTGCAAATAATTGCATGACATGCAGCAGTCATCCTAACAGCATCTTCAGTTTCTTTTTGGTGAATGTTTCTTCCAGTAGCTGCGCCATTACATCCTGAAATATTCATCTGGTCCCAGAGTCTTTGCAGGAATTCTTCAGGCGGTAAAGTTCCGCCACCTGAGCAAATTATTCCAGTCCTTCCTGCCGCTTGTGAAGCAATAGCGAGAGATTCTGGTTGAGTCATACCTTCCCAAGCTTTCGGATAATTGACCTTAGCAAAATCGGCTCCAATACAAGCGGCTACACCGGCTGCACCAGAAATTAATTGTGGGTCTTTTTCATGAATTACTGCTTTACCACGAGGGTACATCCAAACAACTGAAATCATACCTAATTCATGTGCTTGACGAATAAACTGTGCAGCTTCCGATAACATTTCATGTTCAAATTCGCTACCGATATAAACTGTGTAACCAATTCCAACAACATTAATCCCGTTATGAACAAGTGACATTACATCATCCATATCCCATAATGCTTGGGAAATTGGGTCTCTTTGACCAGTTCCAACCATATGAGATTTAGAATTGAGTTTCACCAAATACGGGATATCAGGATAATCTCTAGCATAATGTGAAATCAAACCCAATTGACCTGCAAGAACTCCGATCGTACCATTTTCATGACATCTCTTTCCAATCTCAAACAAATGCTCTGGGTCATTTGATGTAAGTGGGATTGAATCTCCCCCATCATAAAAATCATCATTGAGATGTTCGATTTTTTGGTCGCATGCAAATAGATTCATCTTTCCTGTACCTGCTGTTGCAGCATCCATATTTTGGATGAAAGTATCAACTAGTTCATTTGGTACATCGGCAGGAACATGGTATTTTGTCATCTTTATCACACCTAATGAAAATAATCAGTTACCGGTGAAGTTAGCAACTCGCTTCTCTACGTAAGCAGCGATTCCTTCTTTGGCATCACTACTGTTGAAAAGTGCTGCTTGTAATTCACGCTCGAGGGCCAAATGGTATTCGAATGGAATCTCTGGTCCGGTTTGACAAGACCTCTTGATATTTCCAACTGCCTTAACTGCCTTGTTAGGAAGTGTAAACTGAGTGCACCAGTCTAGAATATCTCTTCTGAAATCTTCAGCACTACCTTCCCAGATATGATTGATAAGATTACATGAATGAGCATCTTCGAAAGACATTAGTTCACCTGTGACCATCATCTCAAGAGCCTTAGCCTTTCCAATTAGTCTTGTTAAACGAGCGGTACCTCCTGTACCTGCTAGAACTCCAAGATTAATTTCTGGAAGTCCGACCTTACCGGAATTCTTTCTTGCGATTCTGATATCTGCTGCCATAGCGATCTCTAAACCGCCACCTACAGCGTGTCCATTGATTGCACAAACTACTAATTTTGCAGTTTGTTCTAGTCTTGAAAGTGTTTCATTAGCGTGAAGACAGAAATTATACTTGAAGCCAGGAGTTACACTATTCAACATTTGAATGGATGCTCCAGCTGAAAAGAAAGATGCTCCATTGCCTGTTAGAACAATACATGTTACATCATCATCAAATCTTGCCTTTACGATTGCTTCATCAATGTCTCTCATCATACCATGAGTATAGGTATTAGGAGAACGGTCATTTGGTCCTTCAAGTGGAGCACCAGCAGAATTAGATGTTAATTCAATAACTGCTATTCCGTTATCTGTTACTCCGTAATTTACCAATTTGTTCGGCATTGGCTCTAGTTTCAATCCATAAAGGTCGCTCATGTTTATGCCCAAAAGGAAACACATTAAGAACAAATCGCCCGCTATTTTTCTAAAATAGTGGCTGAATCTGAATCATCCTGGAAAGAAGTTTTACCTCCTCCACGACGTATTATGTCCCATTGCTTGCCAATTTCTTCGGCTTGTTTAGACTGTTGCCAGACATCTCTTTTCTTAGCCTTTCTAAATGGCATTCGCCTTACTCCTCTTCCCATTGCCTTGGAATCTTTTTCTAGCATAAATGGACTAACCATTTTGTAAAGTATTTTTTTAGCAAAGGTCGGTTTGAATAATTTACCAATCCAAACCAAACCATCTCCTCGTTTCTTTTGGTCTTTCATCCAAGAACGACACATACGCTTGAACATTCCATCTCCAACCCGATTCATCAACCAACGGTTGGCAACACTTGTTCTAACATAAGGCATAAGTTGAGTTCTTACTTCTTCTTCATAGTCGCATTCTCCAAGAATGTCTTTCCCTGCAAGAACTCCAGACCATATTGCCATTCGCATTCCAAAGCCCCACATGAAATCCTGTAAGCCCCCCGATTCTCCAACATAGTATCGGCCATCTTGCTTGTAATTTCGATTGATTGTGAAATCTCCTTTACCCCCAACTCTTTTTATCGGCTTTCGGTTTAAATTTGGATAATGATTTTCATACCAAGCAATCGTTTCATTGAGAAATCGTTCACTCTTCTTCTGCTTACGCCAAAGGCATGTACAAATCAGTCCAACTCCATCTATTATAATCAGGTATGAATATGCCCCAGGTGCTAACTTGTCATTTAGTTGGAAGCCGATATGATTCGGGTGGTCTGTATGAAATATTTCTCCATAAGCTACTGCCGAGGTACCTTTGGGACCGCATGCAATAATTTGACAATCCTCTTCTTTCACTCTAGATTTATAGTGGATTTTCACACCAGCTTCTAATGCTTGTCGCTTAATTCCCTGATCTATTGTATGCGATGAAGTACCTCTCTCGACTATTCGATATGAGACCTTAGGTGATTTAGCCTGAGTTATTTCATCATCGGGATGAATTAAATCAACAACTTTGAACTCGGTCGCCTTAAACTCTGAGATATCAAATCCCCATTCGACTAATTGGTCGAAAAAGTCAACATCCATACTCCAGTTCTCTAAGGCTTGGAAATCACCATCAAAACGAGCCCCAGAATCTTCTCGAATATCGTGTACATGCACCTCTTTACCCGCCTTAGCAAGTATAGTAGCAGCCGCTAAACCTGAGAGCCCTGCTCCCATGATTTGTATCGGCTTATCTCCGGCCATGATTACCGCATGTATGAGTGAGGTTTGAATGATGCGTTTACTTCGCATCACTATGAGCGGGCATATTCTAATCGAAAATGCCATAGAAAAAATCGATTCTGATGAACTAAAAAGTAAGATGAATCTCGATGGTTGTGGCGCAGTTGTCTCTTTTCTAGGAATCACAAGAGCAAATAATGATGGCGCGGAAGTGATACAACTCGAATTTGATGCTTGGATTGATAAATTACCATCTGTACTTCACAGATTAGCCGGACAAGCGATTATAGATTTTGGAGTTTTTAGTGTGGCTATGGCTCATCGTGTTGGGATAGTAAAAGCAAACGAAGATATAGTGGCGATTCATGTTGGCAGCGCTCATAGAAAAGCCGCATTTAAAGCCTGTGAATGGTTAATAGATGAATTAAAAAATCAGGCACCCTTATGGAAAAAAGAAGTGACTGATGCTGGAGAAGAATGGAAATCAGGACTAGGTTGAGGAATTATTATGAATAAGAAAATAAAAGCAATCGTTGAAATTGGCGAGAAACCAATTATTGAAAGAAGAGCAAGTGCAACTGGCATCGTGAGTCTATCAAAACAGTCTTTCGAAGCAATAAATAACGGTAGT
The DNA here is from genome assembly GCA_002172355.2 of Euryarchaeota archaeon TMED132. GTDB lineage: Archaea > Thermoplasmatota > Poseidoniia > Poseidoniales > Poseidoniaceae > MGIIa-L1. The sequence goes on along the minus strand of NHGH02000018.1, from coordinate 19,491 downwards.
GTTGCTAAAGGAGATGTCATTCAAGCATCGACAATTGCGGTTATTCAAGCGGTAAAAGAAACACCCCGAATTATACCTCATTGCCATCCTATTCCTCTGGAGGGGTGCGATGTTGATTGGTCGTGGGAAGGTCAAAATCTAAGATGCACAGTTTCAGTATCCGCCCACTATAAGACTGGAATTGAAATGGAAGCATTAACTGGAGTCTGTGCAGGATTACTTTGCGCTCTAGACATGGTGAAATCATTGGAAAAAGATGAAAATGGACAATACCCTGATACAATAATTTCTGATGTAAAGGTAATTGAAAAGTTCAAACATGAAAATTGACTTCAACCGCTTCATTCATGGAATAGACGCGTCAGCATGAATATATGGGAAGCGTATCTGACCTCGCTAGTCATTTCCTCGAAGCAGTTGACCAAGCCGCTATTGCTAGCGCTGCTTGGCGTGGTAAAGGAGAAAAAGATGCTGCAGATGATGCTGCTGTTGAAGCAATGCGTCGTACCTTCGACAATGTACCGTTTGATGGGCGTGTAGCAATAGGTGAGGGCGAAAGAGATGAAGCACCTATGTTATTCATTGGAGAGCAACTTGGAAGTGAAATTGGCAATCCTAATGTTCCAAAAATTGATATTGCTGTAGATCCTTTAGAATGTACAAATAATTGTGCTTCAAATTCTCCAAATTCAATTGCTGTTCTTGCAGCTGCCCCAAGAGGAACATTGCTTCATGCCCCTGATTGCTACATGGACAAAATAGCCGCAGGACCAGAATTATCCGGTCACATCAGTCTCGAAGCAGATGTCGCTTACAACCTTGAGCAGACTGCTAGTGTTCTAGATAAGCCGATCAGTGAGGTGAAGGTTATCGCACTGGATAGAGAGAGACACAGCCAACTGTTCAAAGAAATAAAAATGGCAGGTGCTGATTTGCACTTGATTGGAGATGGAGATGTTTCAGGAGCGTTGTGGGCTGCAAGACCAGAAGGCGAATTTGACCTCTTAATGGGAATTGGTGCTGCTCCTGAAGGAGTTATTTCAGCAGCAGCGATACGTGGAATTGGAGGCGTTTTCGAAGGACGACTTATCTTCCGTTCAGAGGAAGAAGAGGCACGAGCCGGCGATATGATNGATGATGACCTAACAAGGCTNTGGAAAGCAAATGATTTGTGTACTTCAGATGATGCTATTTTCGTAGCATCAGGGGTTTGTGATGGATACTTGCCTGGTGTGAAGATTGATGGTGACCAAGTTCGAACATTTGCAGAACTAATCGATGTCGAAAAAGGAACCATCACTCGACATGACAGAGTTCATTGAATTGTGTGATTGAATGTCCGAGATAATAAAGATAGAAATTCGTTTGCCTAATGGTCACTGGGCAGGAGATTCATCTCGTAAATGTCCGTCTTCTAATTTACAAATTGTAGAAACAATGCCTCTAAGCAAGGGTAGAGGAACCGCACAAATTTCTACCGATTCAGAATTNTTGGAAATATTACATACACTTCCTGAAATTGAAAGTATCAATATCCTCAATGATGAAAAAGCAACCGTCAANATTGTGAGTGGTGGGGGCGGATTTATTCGCCCATTGAGAATTGTTGGCTTAGTACCAAGAACTCCATTTGATGTTGTTGATGGCTGGGTTAGTTGGACCATCCAATGCACAACAGAACTAAGAAAGAAATTTATTGAAGAACTGAAGAAAGCTGAACTACCTTACAGAATAAAATCTACAAGGATTAGTGGAAAAAGTTTGTTGACTCCAAGACAATTGGAAGTTTTTGAGATCGCTAGAAACAAAGGTTACTGGGCAACTCCAAGAAAAATTAGTTTGGTTGATTTATCTAAATCCTTAGATATTTCAAAATCTACTCTCTCGGTACTACTACATTCTATTGAAGGAAAGATAGTTGAGGAGTTCTATGAAGAAATCCGCCAAGGCTAATACGAATATGTTCGCAAAGCCAATAAGGATAACCCAACCCTCAGGTAATCATGGACAACCTACCAAGCACATGGGAAGACTGGATTTCGAATTTTGGAGAATGGCAAGAACGTGTCGGATTTGACAAAAGCTGGCTTGGAGACTTCGACCTATCCATTCAATTNGACTGGGATAGAGCTGGAGATGTTATCGAATACGGTGATTATGAAGGTCGTGCAAAATGGGAGCGTTCACTTCAAGTCCCTCATCAGAGTATGAGAGATGCACTAATTTCAATGATTACCGTCCAAGGTGATACTGAATTTGCATCTGTGGAACAACAACGCCACTTACTGGCGACTGCCCCTACTGATTATGATCGATATGCTGCTGCAAGAATCATGGCGGAAGAACAACGACATGGTTGGCAAATGGCTTATCTGCTAATGACTTATTTTGGACAACAAGGTCGTCGTGAGGCTCAAAAATTACTCGAGAGAAACGCACAGGATGGAGACAGACTGCTAGGTGCTTTCAATAGACCAATGCCTCATTGGCTAGACTTTTTCTGCTACACTATGTTTGTCGATAGAGATGGTAAATTCCAACTTGGAATGTTATCTACTTCTGCTTTCAAGCCACTGGCTGCATCTATGGGTCCAATGCTCAAAGAAGAGTCATTCCATTTGGGGACTGGCTCAAACGGATTGAGAAGAATCATCAAGGCAGGAGTAATTCCATTAGATATGTTACAACGTTACATCAACAAATGGGTCGCAACAGCCCACGACTTATTTGGAGTAGACGCATCTTCCTCCGCTCATTGGGCTTATGTATGGGGAATCAAAGGAAGATGGGATGAGCGCAAGAAACTGGAAGCAGGAAACCAAGTGGATAAAGAGATCCTAAACGAAGAAGCTAGAGGTCACTATCACGATGAAATTGCTGGAGAGGTTGCCAAACTTACCAAGTATCTACCTGAAGGAGCAACTAAACTATATGTTCCTCATGAAAACTTCAATAGAGATATTGGTGTTGCAAAGAGACAAAAATTCACAGTNGAAGGTACTGCATTCGAAGGCTCTGACGAGGAATGGAATGATTACATTACTTCCCATCTTCCAACAAAAGAAGACGAAGAAGCCCTCAAAGAAATCTTCGAACAAGAATGGATTGAAAACAAACCAATGTCAACTCGTCAAATCGAGTCTGGAATCGGTGCAACCGCTTGAATTACTCTCCCCGAGGAGATACTATGATTCCAGTTTCATTATACGGTATTGACGTAGAGATGTGTGAACGATTTTATTCGGAATTACCATCTCTAGTTGCTGATAGCATTGAAGATGAAGATTATGCTAAAACGATTTATTCAATTCAAGAAAAAGCCTCNATCGACCATGTGTTCATTTCTGAAAAGTGGTCAAAGAGGCCACCTCAGGTATGGCCAGAAGATATTATGATGGAAATGGAAATGATTTTACAAACTGTAAATTATCCGGATGTATCACTTCTAGAGCACCTATTGACCTTGGATGACATAGACACACGTAGAATCTCTGAATGGGTTCACTTTTCAACTAACCTATATCCTCTGTATAGTGAAAAAGCATGCCAAGCTCTAACAAATATGGGTCTTCAAACGCCGTATAAATTGAATGATATGGCAAGTTATGGACTATATGTATCGAGACTTGAAGGATTGAAAATTTATTCTCCTGCTGATGGACTACCTGAAATCGGTCTGCCACGAGCAAGAATGCTCCAATTAGGTTTGGAGCGATTTGAATGAAAAATATTCTAACTCATCTCAAATTATTATCTGTTGCAACTATCTGGGGTTTTGGATGGCCTGCAGGAAGAGTTCTTGCCAATGATATCGAACCATTTGCTGCTTCATGGATTAGGTATGTAATCGCTGTTTTTTGTTTCTTGATATTTTTNAGAATAGCAAACCAATGGATGGTTCCTTCAAGAGGTGAATGGAAAAGAATCGCATTAATCGGGTTTTTCTCAACATGTGTTTATCAAGCATTTTTCATGTATGGCATGCAATATACAGCGGCTGGTGANGCTTCTTTAATGATAACATTCAATCCCTTTTTCACTGCAATTCTTGCGATTTTCTTTTTAGATGAAAAAATGACTTCACGCTTAGCAATTGGTTTGACTCTTGGAATTAGTGGTGTTGCAATACTTTTCTATTATTCTCCAAATGTNGATATTTCTTTCACCGACCGTGCAATTGGAGATCTACTTATTGCTGGAGCGGCATTATCCTGGGCGTGTAATACTATCTTGATGAAAAAAGCAATGTTACTTCCTGCCAAAGACTCCAAAAAGCCACTTTCACCTCTGCAATTAACNGTTTGGTCTTCGGTTGCAGGTTTATTTTTCCTAACTCCGATTATGGCGATTGANACCATGCAATACGGAATTCCTCAACCTAGTAGTGAAGGATGGATTGCCGTTGTTTTCCTCGCCATATTTTCTACTGTAATCTCTTATGTTTGGTTTGCTGATGGAATATTAGCAATCGGTGCAGGGAAAAGTGCACTTTATGTTTACCTAGTTCCTCCAATTGGGATTTATAGCGGATATTTATTACTCGATGAAAAACTAGGTTCGGCACTATTNATTTCATTTATTCTGATAGTTGGTGGAGTCGCAATAGCACAGAGTAAACCTGCTAAATTCAAGGAAGCATCATGAAGTACAAACTACTGGCTTGTCTATGGAGATAAACTCTGTAGCAGTAATTGGTGCAGGAACGATGGGCGCTGGTATCGCTCAAATCTGCGCCCAAAGCGGTTGGAAAACAAATCTATTCGATGCTTATCCAGAAGGATTAGAAAAAGGTATCAAGGCGATTGATTCTTTTTGGGATAAAGGAATCACTCGTGGTAAAACCACTCCTGAGCAAAAAACACAGTGGTCTGCAAACCTATATCAATTCACAGATATGAAATTGGCTGTCGAAGATGTTGATATGGTAATTGAAGCAGTTCCAGAAATTATGGAACTAAAATGTAGTATTTTTGAGTCACTAGGANATATGACAAAGAATGATTGTATTTTAGGAACAAATACTTCATCTCTTTCAATTGCTGAAATCGCTAATGCATCGGGAAGACCTAGNCAAGTCATTGGTATGCATTTCTTTAATCCTGTCCCAATTATGAAACTCTTAGAATTGGTCAGGCATGATAATTGCTCTAAGGATACTATCTCTGCTGCACAAATGGCTGGAGAAAAAATGGGTAAAACTACTATTTTAGTCAATGATGTTCCTGGCTTTGCAACTTCGAGACTTGGAGTGGTTTTGGGTAATGAAGCGATTAGAATGTTGGCAGATGGAGTCGCTAGTGCGAAAGATATCGATACCGCAATGGTCCTAGGATACAAGCACCCAATGGGTCCTTTAGCACTTACAGATTTGGTTGGACTTGATGTTCGTCGAGACATTCTGTTAAATTTGAAGCAATCATTTAATGATGATTCCTATACTCCTCACCCTCTACTGGAAAAACTAGTTTCTCAAGGAAGACTTGGTAGAAAGACCGGCATGGGGATTTATGACTGGTCAAGTGGAAGGGCGGAAGAAACTGATCTGCCAGAGTAATTAATCAAACTCAGGTTTTCGCTTTTCTAAAAAAGCGCTGACTCCTTCCTTGAAAGCCTCTGTAGTACCGGCAGCTTCAATCAAAGTGCGCTCNTGTTTTAGATGAGTCTCGAAATCTTGTACAGATTGTACGTCGAGTAAATGCTTGGTCGCTTCTTTAGTATGACTACCCCATTGAGACCATTTAATTGCCAATTCCAGGGCAGAATCAAGGAGAGATTCTTCATCGACAATAGCATCTATTGCNCCTACTAGGTTTGCTTTTTCTACAGACCATATTTCATTCTCAAAGAAAAACCGTCTTGCGGTTTGGTCACCAACCAAACGTGGAAGCAACCATGTCGTACCACCATCGGGAGAAAGCCCCATACCAGAGTATGATGCGGCCATCTTAGCACTAGGAGAACCAATTCGTATATCACATGCCAGAGCTAAACCAAGCCCACCTCCTGCACAAGCACCATTGAGAGCAGCTACACAAATGGTCGGTGATTGGCGCATTCGTATAAGTAAAGGATGGAGAATTCCTGTCAGGTCTCGAATCAACTGTGGAGCATCACCGTCTTCTATCGCCTTTGCAAATGCATTGATATCTGCTCCTGCTGAGAAAAATTTACCCTCTCCTGTTAAAATTAATGCTCTCACATCTTTATTGCTAAGGCCTGCATCAATGGCTTTGGCTATTTCAGGTAGGAATGTCCGAGAGAAAGATTGGGTAGCAGACTGACCCGAAAATCGAATCAATCTAACTCCATGCCCCATATCACTTGATGAAACGCTCATATCTCCACCTCAAAGTTTGATGTTAACATTCTTGACTTTCGTATAGAATCTCAAAGCATCTTGACTTTGCTCAATACCTATGCCTGATTGCTTCCAGCCAGTAAATGCTGTTTGTGGGAAAGTTATTGGATACTCATTAATTGAAATCATTCCAGATTGTAAATCTCTTGCCATATTGTGAGCACGGCTTAGGTCATTGGTCCAAATACCATTCAACAATCCAAATGGAGTATCGTTAGCAAGTTCAAGCGCTTGGGCATCTTCANTAAATTTAGTTACAGATAATACTGGTCCAAATAATTCATCGTTGAATAATAGGTTTTCACTAGATACACCAGTTACTACTGTTGCTTCCATAAAAGCGCCTGCTCCATCAATTGCATTACCACCACAAACTACAGTTCCACCCATTTTTAGACCTGCTTGTAATTTCTCTAATACTTCATCACGATGGCTTTGATGTACTAGACTACCGATTCTAACNCCTTCTTCCATACCTGGACCAACTTTCCACTTACCTACTTCAGCCACTACTGCTTCGACTAATTCGTCGTGAACTTCTTCATGAACAATCAATCTTGAACCTGCCCAGCACATTTGTCCTGCATTCATGAAAATACCAAAGCAAATCGCCTTAGCAGCATATTTTAGATTAGCATCAGGGAATACAATATTTGCTCCCTTTCCACCTAATTCTAATGTTACAGGTGTAAGATTTTCACTAGCCTTAGCCATTACTGTTTGGCCTGTTGGAACTCCTCCGGTAAGAACTACACCATCAATGCCTGAGTGACCAGCCAAAGCATCACCAATCAATCCACCTGAACCGGTAATAACCTGGAGAACTCCTGAAGGTAAACCTACTTCTGCTTCTTCCATTTTCTTAGCCCATGCAATTAATGAAAGCGGTGTCCAAGATGCTGGCTTAGCAATTACAGTACATCCGGCAGCAAGTGCTGGTGCTATCGAACGAATAGCTAGTTGAAGAGGAAAGTTCCATGGAACGATATGTGCTGTAACTCCAAGTGGTTGCCGCAATGTATAATTCAGTCGATTACCAGGCACAGGAATTGTACTTCCTTCAATCTTATCAGAAAGACCAGCAAAATATTCCAGAGTCCATGCACCATAGCGAATCTCAGACAGTGCTTCGCGGAATGTTTTACCATTATTTTCAGATTCAATAACTGCTAACTCTTTGGCAGCACCATAAGTTGCGGCAGCCATCTTATTGAGGATTCTTCCCCTTTGAGCTGGATCCATATTCTTCCAAGATTTATCCATGAATGCTGCACGGGATGCAGATACACATGTTTCAACATCTGAAATAGTCGCTCTAGGAACTGTAGCAATTACCTCACCAGTTGCTGGATTGATAACATCGCTAGTTTCACCTTTTTCACCGTTTATCCATTCTCCATTAATCAGCATTTGTTGTGCGCTCATAAACCGTCCATGAAGTGACCGTTCAAAGGTATTCGCTTCTGATGAAGGTTTCAAATAAGCAAGATTATGATTGGTAGTGAGGCAAGACTCATGTGTAAAGACCACTCAAAGTGATTCATGGCGCGTACCATAGGGCTGGCTGAAACAACCGCCAGAACCATCGCCGACCGTGCCCCTAGATTACTGATAATATCAGGTGCAACTGGAACTGGTAAATCAACGGCTGCACTAAATATAGCCTCTAAGAGTAATTTTTCTAGAATCCTTTCCACCGATGCAATTCGTGAAATCATGCGAAGTTGTGACCAGGGAGATATGCACGAAGCATTACATCGTTCCTCTTTCTCTATAGGTTCGGCAAATGACCCTATCATCGATTGGCTTGACACATGTCAATCGGTCGAGACTGGGATAGAGGCGACGATAAATAGAGCGTTAAGAGAAGGTATTGACCTACTACTCGAAGGAGTTCACATAGTACCAAGTGAGAAGTTACTAGGTGCATGGAGAGATGCTGGAGGAATTGCACTTGGAGTAATAATGGCTGTGAGTGACGAAAAAAAGCATAAAGAAATGTTACGTTCAAGAGATGCACACTCGTTTAGAAGAGCGGATAGATATCTTGCTAACTTCGGACGAATTAGAAGTATACAAGAGGGTTTGATGGAAAGATCAAAGGTTTCCAATTGGCCAATCGTAGATATCTCAAGAGTCAAAAATGATACTGACAGAATCCAGCATTTACTCGACCTTGCTTGGAATGAAAATCGGGTCAAACAGAAATAATGAACGATACATTAGACTGAAGAGTGGTAGTGCTATCTGAAACTCCTAATTGTCCTGTAATCAACATTGAAGACCCGTCAATATCTGAAAAGATGAAATCTAGAATCTTAACTTCTACACCTCTTATTTCACCATGATGTAAAAGGTCATCATGAACGCTATCGATGGACAACTGAGCCGCCTCTAATCTATCGACTCCAGCATCGACCCAAACTATAGTACGGTTCTCTAATAAGACTGGAATTGCATCTATGACTTCACTTGTTGTTTGAATTACCCCATTGGAAGATGTATCAGATGATTGCGTAATTCCAGCCACTTTAACGCTAAAAACTGCCATAGATAAGAGAGATAATAGTAAAACTACTCCTGTGGCAAGAAGCATTTGGCCAGCATCTCTGTCAGTAGATTTATTCTCTCTAAAATACATCAGGCTCCGCCTCCAGTACTCCATACATCGAGAGTAATTGTCCATAAATCATCATTGATAACAACTAGATTATGCACTGCAAAAGTTGTTCCAGAAGGGGTTCCAACCAATCCATATGGAGCGGATGTTGCGCTATTTTTGGCAATCCAACAGTTACTTTCTTTGCCACTAATTATGGCATCTTGCAAAAGTTCACATGCCCCATCAAAGTTACTATTATTCAGCAATTCTGTCAATCTATTTTCTCCCTCGACCTCAGCGTCTAATCCCAGTCCATACATAAATGCGGTTTCTCCTGCAGTTTCTAATGAGGAATCATGGGCGATTGAAGGTGAATCAGGAACATCGATTCTAATGAGAAATGTGGCAGACATAAAAAATAGCCAAAATAAAGTTAGCATCTCAAGAATATGTATCTGAGCACTCTCATCTTTACGCAACGTATCAACTTCCATCAGGGTGAACCCCATATCATTGGAGTTGGGGAGAAAGTACCCCCAGACGGATTAAGTCCAATCATATAAGAAGAAGCAGGAGTCGTAATTAAGTTAGTAACCGCATAAGCCGAATCGCCTATCAATTCAGGATTGAAAACTAATAGATTGAAAGCGATCAATGCGGCAATAATCATCATTCCCGAATGTTTGAATCCTGCAGAAAATCGTCCATTTGCCATCAATCCTGCCATGGTTCCATTACCAATAGCCTGCATAGTTACCCCGTAGTAAAACACTGTAACGAAGAAAAGTGGGTCTATGGCCCGAATCTGCATGTTTCCAATATTGGCTCCACCAGAATCTCCACCAGAATCTCCAGAATTAGATTTAGCAATAGCAGGAATAAAGATTCTACCAAGCAAGGTGATAACCCCTAAAAATACGAAATATGATGTCCAAATAACTGCAATGTAGGAACCTATTGCTCTTCTTCTTTCACCTTCTAAGAATTTAATCTCCCTAGAGTCATTAGCTGCAGTTACTAAAATATCCGAAATTTTTCCACCGGCTCTATCTGCTTCAGCAATCAGTGTAATAGCTCTCTTAACCAAAGGAGTTCCAACTCTTTCGGCAAATTGCTTTATGACATCACTGAATTTTATACCCCAACTTAGTTGATCTGACATTTTCTTGACTTCGTCATTGAGTGCCCCATATTCTGATTTCGCCAAGGTTTGGACAGCGACCGTCATTGACAAACCTCCTTTCCAATATTCAGCCATATCTCTAAGGAAATCAGGGAATTTTTCTTCTACTTCGTTCTTCTTTTTCTCGACTTTCTCCCAGTAAAATGATGCAGGGTAAAGGAAAAAGAAGAATGTTAATCCAAAGAAATTCAAAAATATCACTGGTCTAAATGTGAATGGGCCAAGTTCAACTTTAGGACCGATCCAAAATGATTTATTATTCATGTTCGTTGGAATACCATCATAGTAGTCAACAGTTATATCAAACTCTGCTGAAGATAATGATTTACCGTCTTCACCTGAAAAGAATACTACCTGATATCTCTCTCCAGGTTCAATATGTTCTATTGAGATGTAGCATTCATCACTTTCTTTACCTGTTGTTCCGTTGATGAAAGATAAGGTCTTACCATCAGAGTCTCTTATCGCTGCGGTATATTTTGTTGGTGTAGATGCTATAACATCACAATTCATCTCTAATGGTTGAAGTACAACTACTCCTTGTTTATCATCATCGGAAATCCCAGGCACATCGAATGTTTTCCCTTCGGACTGTAAATTGACCCATGGTTCTTCGACCCATGTTAACTGGTCAGGATTATCTTTCAAAATTGAACATGATTCGTTAGCTCTGTAAGATGGTTTCTTAATTCCTGAAAATTCTTCACCCATTTGATTTCCTGCTTGGTCGACTGCTGTAGCACCGCAATAGATATTGGTAAACATCGGTTCACCATTGGAAGTAGGAATAAAACTGGAGTTTGCAGCCCACATGACTCCTGAACTCAGACCGATAATTATGGAAAAGAAAAGTATGATATAGAGGTTTTTTAAGGTCTTATCGTCCTTAGGAAGGTCGAGTTCGACAACCAACTTCTTCTTTTTCTTTTTAGCCATCAAATCACCTCCATCACATTTCTTGTTCCTTGCTGCTGGTGTAAACTAATACAGCATAAGCAACATGAATCATAGGTATGAACCCTAGAACAATTCCGTATAGCATACCTTCTGACATTTGAGCTCCGGAACCTGAAACCCAGAACATAATTACAAGCATGACAATCAAAAACAGCGGCATAGCAACTGCGACTACAATATATGATTCAGCAAGTAATGCTATTGACTCCAAAAATTGTTGTAGCCTTGTTCTGTTTTCTCTCATATAGTGTTCCGCTCTGTTTAGGAAATATAATTTCAAGTGACCACCAGCAGTTAGTGTTCCAACCATACCTTGGAAAAACTCTGTCAGCCATACTGACGCAGCTCTATCGACACTCATCTTAATCGCTGTAATCAAGTCATATCCAAGCAATGTAACATCTCGATAAATCAGTCCAGCATCATCAGCCACATCTCCATAAATATCGCTATTTGTCGCTAGAGAGCGGAAAATTTTCGCCGGAGTTGCGTTTGCTGCTGCCATAGCAGCGGTGTAAGAAGCAGCGTATGGAAGATACTTCTCGATTTGTGCGCCTCTTCTATCGGCTTCACGCTTAGCACCGCCACGAACTAGTTTAAATCCAGCATAAGGAATAATTAATCCTCCAAGCGCTAAGATTAGACCCTGCAAAGCAGCGGGAAATACTCTAGTTGCATACTCTGGACAGCCATTTCCTGGTTTTGATTTGTCGATTAGTTCTGGCTCCCAATACTCCCAATCCAGACAAGGGTTAATCGTGGCTGGGTCTTGAAGCCCCTCCCAAAATGCAATTACTCCAATCTCGGGTATGAAAAATAAAGATACAAATCCCCAGCATATTAGGAGAATAGCAAATGAGGTTACTATTACAGTTGAGAGGTAAACTTCAGGCATTATGCCCATCGAACCCTTGACTAAATTATCTGCAAGTTCCTTATCTCTACGAGCTCTTTTCTTAATCAACCTACCAAGGATTCTATTGCAGAATCTCTGCCAAGCGGTTAATTCCATTCTTATTCCCCCATCAACGTAGACCGTCGACACGTGCTAGAATTTCATTTGGACGTACATAGTATTCGGTGACTATCTGTGAAACTTGGTCAGCCTTACGGATATCATTCAATACCATCCATTCAAGAATTCTTTTACGAGTCCTTAATTCTCTTCTCATATCATCTTGTGAATAGTTTAATTTTACCATAATTTTCTCAAGAACATATGATTTACCACTAAATATGAAATCATCAGTGTTTACATCCCAACGGAATACTTCATTCGTGATTACTTCCAGTGAGTTAGGGTCGATCCCGACAATCTCAACTATTTGCTTAGTTCTTCGAACACGCTTTCCATTAATTCTTGTCTGAATTTGAATACAACAAGCCTCAAGTGCAGGGAGGAGAACTCGAGGGATATCAATCGGTTTATTCTCTAATCTGTGAACAAGAGATGGGACCGAATCTGCGTGCACTGTTGAATAAGCACAGTGACCTGTAGCCATAGCCTGGAACAGAACATAAGCCTCAGCACCACGAATCTCACCCACAATAATATATTCAGGCCGTTCACGAAGTGCGGCTTTTAGTAACTCGAACTCACCGATAACTCCCTCTGTTGATTCTCCACCAAAACCTTGCCGAGTTAGACCTGGTACCCAATTTGGTTGAGGAATGTTAACTTCACGTGTTGATTCAATGGAAACAATCTTCATTTGCCATGGAATAAAAATACACATAGCGTTCAGAGTTGTGGTCTTTCCTGATGCAGTACCCCCTACAAATAGCATTGGGACTTCATTCTGGAACGCAATCCACAGATAAGAAACCATTAGTGATGACATTGTTCTAAATGCAATAATATCTGCAGGAGAGAATGGATCATCCTTGAATCTACGAATACAGAATGATGAACCACGAGTGGAAACTTCATGTCCAAGTTTCATAACAATTCTTGAACCATCCATCAGTGTTGCATCCAAAAGTGGGTCAGCAACTGAAATGTGCTTACCACATCTCTGTGCGAGTTTGATAACATATGATTCCAATAAATCATCTTCAGGCCAAACACAAGTAGTTTCCACTGATTCGAATTTACGATGATAAGCAAAAATAGGAACATTTGTACCATCGCACGAAATGTCTTCTACGTTAGCATCATTCATCAAAACATCCATCTGTCCGTATCCTATCAAATCTCTTTTAAGGTAATAAAAAATCTTAGATTTTGACTTCTTGTTAATTTTCATACCATATGATTTGATGACTTTATCCATAGCCGTTCTGATGTATGCTTCTGGATTGGCATCTATCTCTTCGATATTAGCTGTCAAGGAACGAATGAAGATATCCATAATTTCGTCTCTATAGCCCTCTTCTTTCTTTGTCATAGGGGGTTCGATAATTTGATAAATAATGTTTAGAGTTTGTCTATCTCTCACGACTCTAGCAAATGCGTGAGGCGGTAAAACAGGGTATTTGTCAAGCTCATCATACTGCGCTCTTTGCTGGGCTCTTTGGCGTTTACCTCTACTCCCTTTTTTTCGCGCCATACATTATCCCTCGCCGAAGCATTCTATCACATGCATCGGCCGACTATAACACTTCGGTGAAATTCTAACAGAAAACCACAACCCTGCGAGACAAAACCAAAAGCCGTCAAGAGTTTTGAAATTGTTCGAGCCACTTTTCACATAGGGAGTAAAAATCTTCTAGATTCGAATCATTTGGAAGAACGATATCCGCCGACTCAATCAACTTATCAAGACCCCATCCTGTTTCTCGTTTTTCCCTCACTTCAAAGGCAGCATAGTCGCCATCTTCTGAACGACCCCTGCTTTGTATTCTTTGAAACCGAACATCCATAGAGGCAGTGATTGCTATTGTCGAAAATATTTCACCCCACCTAGAATGAAATAAATCAAATTCTGCTGTCCCTCTAAGACCTTCTATGAGAATTATAGGGTTTTCTTCAAGCAATTCATCCACCGCGTCGCATAGCCTTTTTGCCAATACATCATCGCCAAATTCGGACCTTAACTGAGCGGCGACTTGCCCAAAAATTCCTGGACTTTCTTCAACACCGAGCCGCCTTACTTCCGCCCTAACCATGTCACCCATGGACAAGATTGGAATCCCCGAACGTTGTATAACTGCAGCGAACTCGCCTTTCCCAGAGCCTGGCAAACCACACACCGCAAGGACTCTTCCCATGAACTGCCCTTGAGAAGGACGCCCTTGAATATACCTCTCATGCTACTTGTAGAAGTTTTAATTCATGACGAATTAGTTGTTGAAATGCGAGTCTCCCCAGCGCCTATCCATCAATTTCCATAGTAGAGTAGAAGCCATAAGTAAAATAACTGAAATAATTATCATACCCATATATCCTTGTTGAACTAAACTCTCATCATACATTGCTGCTGTTGCTGCAAGGCCATCTTGGGATGCTCGTTCCCACCAATTACCATAAAGGGTGACATCTCCTTGAGTAAAGGAAAGTAAAAATAGACCCAGAAGAGGCAATACTGTTCCAATCCAAAACCATACCATTATCGATGCATCAAATATTGCTTGATTAGGCCTAAGACCCATAAGATAAGCAGTTAATGCTACAATGTATATCGAATTTGCAAACATTACAATGATGCTGGTTGGAAGGGATGCCCACTCATCTAATCTCCAAGCCATCAAAACAATGAATATCAGAGATATCCATGATGTTGCCAAAAAGTAGACTACGACTTTTGCTCTGATCAATTGGGGTACTCTAAGTGGAAGGCCATTCATGAATTCGGGAGAATCCAAAATTGTCAACCATGAGTAAAAATTGAATCCAAAAAATCCTAAGAATGGAGCATATGACAGCAGATTAATCGGTATTGGTGCTTCGGCAAAGTCGATTAGCCAAGCCATACCTAGTAATACCAAAAGTGGAATAGCATAAGATACCGTCATCTTTTTGATAGAACCTGAGCGGAATAAATCGACAAATTCCTTAGCAACTATCAGCCTAACCTCTCCCTTACCAAGGAATCCTAGCCGCTGATAAATTGGTTGTAGCATATCGCCTTTCTCGACAACACTCACATCAAAATCATCCACTATGAGTAAGGATGAGAGATAACCTAAACCAATACAGACAATAAATGAAAATATAGCTATCAATATATTCTGACTCGATTGAACCTTTAGACCTAGTAAGAACCATTCCAAATCAAACATCCCAATACCTGCACTAATTCCGAATAATACTATCAGCATTGGACCAAAAATTGTGTACGGCCTACCACGCATCCACAATGCTGAGGCAAGGAATGAAAATACCAAGCCCTGCGCGAGCGTTACCACCATCGCAATCCAAGTCCATGGCAAACTACTAATTTCCAAAGGAGTATTGATAGATGCAACAGTCTCAAGTCCAATTCCCAAAAACATTCCAAAAATTATTGGAGAAAGTATTAGCAAAACATAGAAGCATAAATCCTTGACGAAGTAAACAAAGTGAGCAACTGAATTTGGTAATGGTTGCAAAGCAGGAGAAGCGAGTAAGAAATTTTTAGTCCCCGTCCTGCGAATCAAGGCTTCTCGACCCATAAATGCAAATGTCCCCATTCCAAGGCTAAAAACCAGTAATGGTAAATGTAGGCCAAAACGTAACTCTTGCCATGTGAAAGTTTTCGATTCGATATCACTGGTTTGTGCTGCAGAATCACCTACAAGGAATTGTAATCCAATGGTTGAAATCATTGTAACTACTGATAATAAAAGAGGGAACAAGATTACTTGTCTCGCTTTAGCAAATTCTATATTTTTCCTGAATTCTTCCTTGAACATTACTTTGAAGGTTGCGGTAAAAGCAGAAATCCCCCTCATTGGAGTATGCAATTTTTGCCCTTGAGAACCTGTTCCAAGATTGGTCAGTTTAGTGTTGGATTCCACTTCATCCCAATCTTTAGATGAAATCAAAATACCAGGCAAGCCTATTCCTCCTCAGAAATTCCTTCTTCGTTAAGTCTCTCCATATCTTCGATTGAACGGCCAACTAGCCTGATGAAAACATCTTCTAAAGTCTCATCATCGGAAAGTTTTAGATCGCCTACAGAGCCTGCAGCAAGTACTTTCCCATCATTGATAATGGCCATCCTATTGCACATTCTTTCTGCCATTTCTAACACGTGAGAACATAAAAAAATTGTACCACCCTGCTCAACATGGTCGAGTAACCATTGCCTACATTTGCGCTGATATATTGGGTCTAAATTGGCAAATGGCTCGTCTAAAAATAATAACTTTGGCTTGTGAATAAAAGCTGCTGCTAGCATTACTTTTTGGCGCTGGCCTTTTGATAGGTCTTTACACATTGTGTTTCTTTTATCTTCTAAACCGAACCAATCCAGCCAATATTCAACTTCATTCTTAAAATCATCAACATTCCTTAATGTTGCTACAAATTCAAGAAACTCGACTGGCGTTAGAAATGATGGTGGTGATTCTGACTCGGGAACAATCCCAATGTTGGCTTTGAGTTTCTGTGGGTCTTTTACAGCATTTATTCCTAGGATTTCTATTAACCCCTTACTCGGTTTTAATTGCCCTGTAAGTAATTTGATGAATGTCGATTTACCTGCACCATTAGGCCCAAAAACTCCAAAGAACTCACCTGAATGAACTTCGACATTCAATGGATGTAAAGCGATGAAGTCGCCGAATTTCTTAGCCATATCTACTGCCTTGACCAAAGGTACTTCTGTTTCACCCATATGATGACCTAACATCGCTCCGCTTTTTACTATTGGTTTAACAAATTAATACGGATAAATCATGAAGTCCTTCCTGCTGGCATGGTCATGAGCGTACCACAAAGCGAAGTTCTTCAAGTTGAATTAATTGCATCAGATGGCGAGGATACCAGTAAAGGATGTATAGCATTAGTAACAATCAATCGTCCAAATAAACTGAATGCATTGAACTCAGATGTGATGGACTCAATTAAAAAAATGTGCATGTGGGTTGAATCTGAAGACTCTGTTCGCTGTGTTATAATTACAGGTGCTCAACCATTACCTCCCGCTGAAGGGAAGAGAGCGAAGCCGAATGCTTTTGTCGCCGGTGCAGATATTACAGAGTTTGTTGGAAAAAATAGTGAGGAGATAAAGATTCAATTTACCGATAATGGTGTGGAAGCAATCTGGTCTCTGAGCAAACCTACAATTGCAATGGTAGATGGTTTTGCTCTTGGAGGTGGCTGTGAAGTCGCTTGTTCTTGCGATATACGAATTGCAAGTACTCGCTCTAAATTTGGAACACCAGAGATTAACCTCGGCCTTATTCCTGGATATGGAGCAACACAGCGTTTGATGAAACTTATAGGATATGGAAAAACCATGGAACTGGTTATGACGGGAGAAATGGTCGGTGCAGAAGAAGCAAATCGAATAGGCCTGGTTAACCATGTAGTAAGCCCTGAGGAACTATTAGATTTCACAATGAATATGGCTAAAATTATCTCTAGCAAATCCTCCAATACTTTGGCAGTAGCAAAGTCGACAATCCGAACCTCACTCGAGGTCGGATTAGAAGAAGGTGTAGCAATCGAAGCAGATGCTTTTGCCGGTCTTTTTGATAGCGAAGACAAAGAAATTGGAGTACAAGCATTCTTGAATCGAGAAACACCTAAGTGGAAACATAAGTAATCAGAAGCCGATTACCATATTCCAACCAATTATGAAGATTGCAACATCTGCAATTGCATGTGCAACCCATGCAACCCAAATACTACGATATCTCATGTATAACCAAGAAAAAATCGCACCTCCAATAAAAACTCCAAGAGATGCAATAAAATTGCCCAATGGGTCAATAAAAAATGCCAATGCAATAGTATGGTGAACAGTAAAAATTCCAGCAGAAAGGAATATTGGAATCCAAACTCCACCAATTAACTGCTCAATTTTAGATGTGATAAACCATCTAAATACGTATTCTTCTAATACCGAATTAATGAATACCCAGAAAATGATAGCTAAAGCAAATTTCCAAGCGACAGTCAATCCAACGCTATCTAAGATTTCAGTTAATTCATCCGCTCTCAGTAACTTATCACCTATCGAAAAATAAGCAATAAATATCACTATTAGCATCCCTATACCAAGGAGAGTTGATACTTTCCATCCTCCATTTTCTGGCCAGGATAATGATTTTTCCCCTTTCTCGATACGTAAATACCAGAATGCAGGTAATCCAAAAATCCAAACCTTGGTAAAAATGAATACAAAAATGGCTAATAGGCCTGCTTTGAAAGCAAAACCGGTTATCACTGAAATACTCGGTGCAATGGCTACTAAAATTAATCCGAGCAATGCCAAATTTCTTTGATTAGAAACTGTTGTATCTTCTGATTTTTGTTCAGAGATCATCGAAGTGGCCTCTTTAATCTTCCATTTCATCCTTCAATGCTGCTAATGCACTACTTGCCGAAGAATCTGGCACTGGGAGAGGCGGAAGAGGTAATTCTCCAAGCCCTGGTAATGGTGGTAAAGCAATACCATCTGGACCTAATAACTCTGGTAGTTTTGGCTTCTTTACAACTTCTTCAAAGCCATCATCCAATGGAGTTCTTAATTTCAAAATCTTATTCTCATCCAATCTTATGAATGTAGCGCCGTAAATATGTCCAGGTTGTGGATTTTCTGGTTCAACAAGAACAGTTTGCCCATGATTCTCAGTTTGAAGAACTGCGACCAAATCTTCACCTGCAGTATGTTCTTCCCACATTCTTACAGTTGAAGCTCTAATCTCCGCCAATTGACCTCGGCGTCTTTTTTCTATTCTGTTTCTAATTTCTTGATGCTTTATTCTGCGATTAGAAACTGTAACTTCAATGTCTGCATCTTCTACAGATTCAGGACTTACCTCAACAACATATTCATCAGCAGTATGTAATTCTTCAATTTCTACCTCGACTTCATCAAGAGTAATCATTCCCTCATCTTCAGATTCTAGATTTAGTTTTTCTAGTTCTGCAGCTTTTATTTTTGCCAATTTACGCTCACGAAGAGATGCACCATCAAGAGAATCTTGAGTTACTGGTTGTGGGATATCTGAATCTTCTTCTACTTCTTCTTCCAATGTTTCTTCTGTTGAAGCAACTTGAGTTGATGCTTTTTGCACTGGCAATAGTGTTCTTTCTCTTCCTCCCATCAAGACCCAAATTGTTGTGAAAGCAAAGGTTAGTCCAATCAAAGTCCACTTACCATTCTCGGTTAAGCTAGAGGCTGATGTCAGATAAAAAAAACCGGAAGTAAGGGCAATCAAACCGATTACTGTACGTGCAAACCCCATGTCCCTCACCACAATGCAACTGCTTCTAACTTATCATGCTGATGGCAATTG
>NHGH02000004.1 GCA_002172355.2 Euryarchaeota archaeon TMED132 | reverse complement strand
GATGCTGATACTGGCGGAATAAATGGACCAGTTTGGACCACTGCTGATGGAGCAGACATTTGGCCTGCTGATTCCAGTCAATGGGTAGATGGAGATAGTGACGGATTTGGTGACAATCCTAGTGGCACTGATGGAGATAATTGTCCTGGTTTAACTGGTACATCAAATACAGATAGGAATGGATGTCTTGATTCGGATGGAGATGGATATTCTGATGCTGATGGAAGTTGGACTGTTGCTCATGGAGCAGATGCATTCCCATCAGATGCAACCATGTGGTCCGACTCTGATGGTGATGGTATCTCTGACGAGAGTGGAGATGATGATTGTCCAACTCAATCAGGAGACTCTACAATGGATAGAAGCGGTTGCCCTGATACCGATGGCGATGGGTATTCTGATGCTGATTCTAATTGGACATTCGCAGATGGTGCCGACGTATTCAACTCTGATGCTACTCAATGGAATGATACCGATTCTGACGGATATGGTGACGAGCCTACCGGAAACCTTGCAGATGACTGTCCAAATACATGGGGAGATTCATGGAGGAACAACACCCTTGGATGCTTAGATACTGACCAAGATGGTTGGGCTGATATCGAAGATGCACAACCAAATGAGCCCACTCAATGGTCTGATGTCGATGGTGATGGATATGGAGATAATTTAGCAGGAGTTCTTCCTGATACGTGCCCAGGACAAGCCGGAAATTCCACCTTAGGAAATAGAATGGGTTGCCTTGATGATGATGGAGATGGCTGGGATAATATAATCGATGAATTGCCTACAACTCCTACTCAGTGGTTAGACCAAGATGGTGACGGCTATGGCGATAATGCAACAGGAATCGAACCTGATGCATGCCCTGGAGTTGCTGGAAACTCGACTATAGATAGATATGGCTGTATAGATAATGATGGTGATGGAATCTCTAATGAAAGTGATTCTTTCCCGGATGACCCTACAAGAAGTCAAGATACCGATCAAGATGGATTTGATGATTTAGAAGATGATTGTATCAATGTTATTGGCAACTCAACAATCGACCGTACTGGATGCCGAGATACTGATGGCGATGGTTACTCTGATGTCACTCTTCCAATTGGTAATTCTTCAGGATGGAATACTTCCAATGGAGCAGATGCATTCCCATTAGAGCCATCACAATGGAATGATACCGACGGTGATGGCTATGGAGACAATGCGTCTGGATTTGAAGCGGATGATTGTCCAAGTGTTGAAGGATACTCAAACATAGACTTATTTGGCTGCCCAGACGCTGATAATGATGGAACATCTCAAGGAGATGATGCATTCCCTGATGACTCCACTCAATGGTTAGACTCTGATGGCGATGGTTTTGGCGATAATCCTAACGGAACCAATCCTGATGCCTGTATTTCAGTTATTGGAACCTCTACCATTGATAGATTCGGGTGTCCTGATGAAGATGGTGATGGCGCTAGCGACCTGAATGACTTATGGCTAGGAGACAGTTCTCAATGGTTTGACTCGGATGGAGATGGTTTTGGAGACCAAGAGAATGGAACTTTGGGCGATAGTTGTCCTCAGACATTTGGAAAATCAAGTCTAGGAACTAAGCATGGATGTCTTGATGGAGACGGTGACTTATGGGCTGATATTGAAGATGCTTTCCCGACCGAGGATAGTCAATGGTCAGATACCGATGGNGATGGATGGGGTGATAATCAAACCGCAGGGTCTTACAGATTAGACCATTGGCCAGATGATGCTTCAAAGAATGCTGGAGAAGCTGAAATGACATGTACAATCAGTACCCCAAGTGTCGACCTTGCTAGTAGTGGTCAATTTACATTCACTTGTTCTATAACTACTGAAATGAGTAATGCGGGTGTAAGAATAGAATGGCAATCCATGTCTTCGGTATCTGCAGATTCTAATATTGAATTCTTGACATTCAATTCAGAAACTGGTATTACTCAGATGGCTTATTTTGCAGGAGATGCAAAATCTCTTGGTAATTATGACCTAATTATCACTGCCAAAGAACCTGGTTCTGATATTGCAATGGATACTGTATCAATTACACTGAATGTTAAAGANTCTAGAATTGTCGATGAGAAGGTCGATGACCAAACTGACCTTATCAACAAGGTACTCAGAGAACCTGTAGCACAAGCAGCACTTGGTGGATTGATGTTATTTGTTTTGATGGGTGCACTAATTATTCGTGGAAAAGCCAATACCATTAGAAGAAATACTGAGCGTAGAGAACATGCACAAGTCGTGTTGAAAAATAGGATCAATAATCAATCTGTTTCAAATGAGATACGTAGAGTAGAGTTCGGTTTGAATCGAGACATACCGCCCCCACCACCTGGNTTCTGATTGGGTTTTTTGACCGATTGACTCAAAGAGGAGAGGCTTCTCGCAATGATTACCTGTGCGGATATGGTGAAGTGGTTATCATCTGAGGTTTCCAACCTTATGTCGTGGGTTCGACTCCCGCTATCCGCACCTCGACAACTGGTTTATTTGTCAACTATCAAAGTTCAAATTTACTGGCGCTTCTTGAACTAGAAATATGATGCTTCAAGAATACAATGTTTTTTTTACTAAAGCATTGAACATCACACATGAAAGATGAGGATTTGGCGGAACCCATCGAGCAAAAAAATCCCCGCTCTCTTTGGAAACTTGTCGCAAGTTCTTCGATAATAGCATCCATGTGTTGCCTTCCGTCGATTGTACTCGTAATGTTTGGAATCGCTACGGTTTCAACAGGAGCTGCTCTTTCAGATACATTGTATTGGGGTGAAGATGGATATTCTTGGTTCAGGCCGTTGATGCTATTGATTGCTTCANTAACCGTCATTGTAGGACTGGTATTCTATTTCCGTAACCAAGGAATTTGCACTATTGATCAAGCAAAACGTCAACGTAGAAAGATTATCAACACCTCAATTCTAGTAATTATTATTTCATACTTGAGTTACTTGACTCTAAACTATGTCATTCTTACAGAGATAGGGATTCTATTTGGACTTCCATGGGAATCAAGTAGAGTTTGGAATAAGTAATCCTAAAGGTTATTTCTTGTTGTACTACAACCAACTCCCCAAGATTCAGTATTTTCCATTGCTCTCCTAGTTCTTTCCAGCAATTCATCTTCAGGAACAGAATCATAGCCATTTCCTTGACCCCAAGCCACACTAATATGAGCCTCTTTGTAAGTCCAAGAAACCAATTGAAAATTTAAATTTTCAATTGAAAAATTACATTCTTTAACTCCAATTGGAAATTGAATTTTACGAGGATTGAGATTCATCCCCAGACGCATTGCTTTTTGCAGCGCTTCCTTAGCGGTCCAAGTTCGAATTGCCATATCTGGGTTTGATCTCAACTGTTGTAACTCTTCACCTGATGCCATCATATCAAATGCATTTTCTGCAATCTTCCTATCATCTGGCTCTCCATCAATTCCAACTGTCCAACCATTTTCAATTAATGCCACGTATGCCCAGCCCTCTGAATGTCCAATGGATATAGAGGGTAACGGTGTATTTTTCCAAAGGCCGCTTAAGTAAGCTAAACTAGGTGCTCGGTATTGATTTCTCCTAATCTCTAGTTCAGAGGGATTGAGACCCCACGCCTCTACTGCTTGGGCAAGTAGCCATCGTCCAGATAGATGCTCATCCCTACGCTTATCCATCACAAATGTAGCGACTTCATCGATATTAGCAAGTACCACATTTTGAATCTGTCGAGGCAATACCGGGCATCGAAAGCAAAGTAATTTTGGAGACTGTTTTGAGATAGGTGGTTCGAGGATTTCAAAGCCGTCTTGCATTAAAAGACCTCAATAAAATCTAGCGTTCTAGAGTGAATTTCTGGTCTTCAGAAACTGGCGCCATGCTCTTCAACCTTAGACCCTTTAGTGCCATAACAGGCCCGTCATCATCACCAATTATCACAACGTCATGAACTGTTATCCCATCACTTTCCACAGCAGTTCTCAGACTCCTCATCCTTAGAACCTCATTTCTCTCAGGCACTCTTAGCATTGAAGTCCATTCTATCCCGACAGGAAGAGATGAGAATCCTTCGGATTCCATCGCAACAAAGCCGGCATTTTGAAAACCCGCCTCAATCAACATCGGCAGAGCGTCTAGCAATACTTTCTCGCCCTGTGATTCGATAGAAAATTGCTCAGTAATAGGAAGTTGATTTCGCATTAAAGCAATGCCATCAGCGCCTGGCAGTTCCAAATCACCCACTCCTCGTAAGATTCCCCCATGCGATTGGAACCTTGGGCCATGGAAATATCTCTGATAGATGAATGACGGCATTAATTGTACGTCTCCAGGAGCAGGTATACCAATTTGAGGCATTGAATCTACTTCACTTTGTAAGAAAGGTCTCAAATCATCGCTAAACTCCACCAATCGAACCAATGCTTGGTGATGTTCTCTTTCACCAAATACTTCACCCTTGGAGTTCATTAAATCTGAAACCAACTTACATCTAACCCAAGTAAGAGAGCCTTCTTTCTTCTCCACTACACTACTGACTCGAACCTTCATTTCATCCTTTAGTAGTTTTATCGGCAATCCAAATTTAACTTCTTCAAAACCTGCAACACAGGTCATTGGGTTTAGCAAGAGCGCGTTTTCAGCAAACATTTCCAATGCCATTACTCCTGGATGATAGGGTACTCCATCGATGGCATGGTCGTCTAGGAAGAGATGCTCTTCCAATGAAAGAGTGGATTGAGTGAGAAGAGTTTTATCGGTTTCAAAATCGACTACTTTGTGAATAAAAGGGAAACGAGATGGGTCGGCAATTATTGCTGACATGTCTGCTGTTAGGCGTAGTGGTGCTTCACGGAAACTGTCAAACCTATCCATCAAACCTAGAGAGCCACAACCTAGAACTCGGCGCTTACCACCAGCAAGTGCTTCATGAACGAAAATCTCTACACCTTTTTCAACTGATAAAGTTTCAATTCCTGCTGCTTGAAATACCGCTTCAATAGATCCACGTGTTGCCATTCCAACATCTCTCCATCCTGTCCATCCAATCGCTACGGCTCGACATTCTCCACTCCCTGTCATTCTGGCCATTTCAGCGTCTAATACGCTGTTAGCTGCGGCATAATCGGTTTGACCACCATTGCCAAACCTTCCTGCTACACTGGTGAAACATGCTGCAAAGTTTGGATTGTCCATTCCTGAAGCCCTAACACTTGCCATCAATGCATTCCAACCATCTACCTTGACTCGTACTACTCTGTCAAATATGCTATGGCTCTTATCGGATACCAATTTGGAATCTTCTAATCCTGCACCGTGGACTACACCTGTTATTTTACGCTTCAAAGAAGAACCTAACTCGACTAAGGAATCTTGGTCTAATACGTCTATTGAATGATAAAACGCCTTATTGCCAGTATTGTTGATTGTATCGAGTGTTATGTAGACATCTCGGCTTCTAGTATATTTCTGCCATTGGGAATTCCATTCAACCATAGTGACCTTTCCATCATCACTGGACTTAATCAACTCCTCTCTAAGACTCATCTTTTGTTGATTTAGTTGTTCATCATTCCAGTCAATCCATGCTTCGGTTTCTTCGATTAGAGTAGAACGACCTAGTAGTAGGAAATGTGCTTTTGCATTTTCACTAGCCTTGGCTACACCGATTATGGATGCTGCAGTAACTCCTGAACCACCGCCTGAGACTATCCATGTGTCTTTCTTAGTCAATGGTTTTAGTTCTGATTCGATATCTTCAGCAAATGCTACCAAAGTCCAGCGCCTACTATCACGGTCAATACCAATTTCTACTTCTCCACCCAAATTAAACAGGTCTTGCTCCACCATTTTAGCTGCTGCTGTTGAATCAAGGACAATATCGGGGTGTAAGTCTAATGCCCTACATCTTAGTGATTGCTTTTCAAAGGAATATGATTTTGTAACACCGCTTGATGCACATTGTACTGAATTGAAATGTTCACCAATATTTCCATGACGGCCATCTAGAGCTGTAACTGAAGCAATCAATCCCGAGTCTAGTTTGGATAATTTACTATCCAATCCTTTCAACAATGCAAACCATCCCTGTGCTGATAGGATAATTTGTGATGAAGGCATCGTATCTTCTTCCCATTCAACACCAGCCAACTTTAATGCNGCCATATGAACTACACCTGAAATATTTTCATTGGATAATTGCTCACAGACTTGTTCAATGTGTTCTATGTTGCCAGGGTCTGCACGATACACTGTTCGCTTGCCCTCTTTTTGCTTTGACATATCTCTAATCTCACTTTCAAATCCGATTCTAATCGCATTCAATCCTCGTTTTTCCATCAAAATACAGAATTCTTCGGCAATCCCCCAACCATCATCAGTAACGATGATTGTGCCTTCTAGTTCTAATTTGGATAATTCCCCAGGACACTCTTCAACCTCAACTTGCCATCTTCTGCATCCCTCTGTTGAAACTGATTGGATTGGAGTAGGCATAAGTGGTTGTTCTACTATTTCTTTAGCGATAGGTTCTACTTCCGGTTCCTCGATTATGGTCTCAACTTCTGGTTGCAGTTCAGGAGTGCCTCCTTGCATCTTNACTATGTAGGCGGTGAAATGATTGAGAGTCGGATGGTCACTTAGAATAAAATCTTCATCGACTGGAAGTGAAAAGATATCCCTTACCTCGGCCATGATTTCTGCTTGTTTAACGGTGTCAATTCCGAGTTCCCCCTCTAGGTCTTGGTCCATCTCAATGAAATCTGCTGGATATCCTGTATGCTTGACTACAACTTCAATTAGACGTTCTTCGATATGAGAAGCATCTACAGTAGAAACTACTTTATTTTGGACACTGGGCTTGGGTTCTTCAATTACTTGCGCAATTTGAGGCTCTTGATTCTGGGTGGTTTGAACAGGTTTAACATCGCTTACGTTACCAGTCATAGTTTGAATGTAAGCAATCATATGGTTTAGTGTTGGATAGTCTGAAAGTACGAAGTCTTCATCGACTGGAAGATTGAATCTTGAACGAATATCTGCCATTATTTCTGCTTGTTTGACAGTGTCGATTCCAAGTTCACCTTCAAGGTCTTGGTCAAGTTCAATGAAGTCTGCTGGNTANCCAGTATGTTCGACTACGACTTCAATTACAATATCATTCAATGANTCGTCACTAACCNNTGGCGTGGCANGAGTCGTTACTTCTTGGACCACTTCGGTCACTGCCTCCACCGCCACATGGGCTACTTCAGCAACTGCAGCAGTTGCTGCAACAGCCACTTCTACAGGACCTGGAGAATCTCCAGTCATTTTCTGAATATACCCAATCATATGATTCAACGTTGGATAATCTGAAAGAATAAAATCCTCATCAACTGGTAAATTGAATTTGGAACGGATATCCGCCATAATTTCTGCTTGCTTGACAGTGTCGATTCCAAGTTCACCTTCTAAATCTTGGTCTAATTCTACAAAGTCCGCTGGATATCCAGTATGTTTAACCACTACTTCGATCACTGTTTCATTGAGATTACTTGATTCCATTGGCGGGGCTGAAACAGGTATTGCCGTAGGTTGTTTGACGGGCGGCTCCACCTCTATTTTCTCTTCAACTACTTGCTTGATTGCAACCTTTGGCGCTTGACTTAGATTTTTCGTGATTTGCCACTCATCACCTTGAATGCCTCCATGAAGGTTTTTCTCTCCCTCAACATATGCAACTAATTTATTTTGAAGAATCCTCATGTCTATATCATCTGATTTAGCGAGAGTTCGAACCCATTGTAGGAATTTCTCGCCATTGATTCGCTCACCTTCAAATTCACATTTCCGAACAAAGGAAAGAGCAATTTGAGAGCCAAATCCAGCACCGAATCTCATTCCATATTTTAACTCGGGATAGTCTCCACCCTTAGATAAATTTAGATTCCCTAATTCATCGTCAACTTCTTTATGATTAGCAATTGGAGGAATTCTTCCAGTCATCAATCCATAAAACATACTTGCATCTTCTATTCCAACACCCATTGGATGACCTGTGAAACCTTTGGTATTTGCAATGATCAACTTATCTGTACTTGGACCAAAGGTTTGTCTCAAAGCCTTGACTTCAGATTGAGCAGAACCTCCACGGGCTGGAGTATAGGTCTCATGTGAGAAAAATACTGTTTGAGGTGCGATTTCATGCCTATCTAATCCCCAATTAGTTTCAATCTCATGAATGAACTGGTCAACGGTTTCAGCAACATGGTCTATATCGAGCCTGGTCCCATGGAAAGCGGAATTGGCAGTCTTTGTACCAAGTAACTCCGCTATTGGTTGTACACCACGTTCAAGAGCGTGTGAGCGTCTTTCTACGACAAATGCCGCCGCCCCCATTCCCATAATTAGGCCGTTTCTTCTCTTGTCGAAAGGTAAAGCTGCCTCCTCGACAACATTGCTGGTTGAGGCCGCCCCTGATGAAGCAAAACCGCTTCCAAACCATTCCCATGTATCCTCTCCAGTAATATCATCTGCAGACAGGATTACAACTCTGTCAACTCTATCATTACTTAGCCAATCTTCAGCGACGCTAAATGCTGCTGTAGCAGAAGCGCAGGCCACATTGATAGTAGTGTTTGGCCCACGTATACCTGTATACTGTGCAAATTGAGAGTGACCCATATTTAACACTTGGAAGAGATATCTACGGTCAAATCTGCCCTCTCCATCATCTCCATTTGAGTTAGTATTTTTCAAAGTAGATTGAATTCCTGGGAAACAAGAAGAGAATATCACACCTGTTCTATCACGATGAACCTTAGGAATCTGCCAATTTGTGATTAATCGTAGGCCCCCTTTGCCAATTTGTTCTACTGGAGTCAATGGAATTCCTGCATCTCTTAGTGCCAATAACCCTGAGGCCACTGCTAATTGAGTTGAAATATCCCATGCTAACACAGATTTAGGGTCGATTCCAAATTCTTCAGATAGGTCAAATGCACCCCTTAGCCCAGCCAATTGAGGTATGTCTCCGAATTGTGTCGCTTGTTCCATATTTACAGAACCGTCTCTGCCTTTGATCAATCGAACGATGTTTTTATCGAGAAGTTTTTGTTTATACTCATCGCTAACTTCCGAAATACAAGTTTCGCCACGGACTAAACTTTCAAAGGTATCATCAGAAAATACCTTTTCATGGCCTGGCAATCCTAATGAAATTCCAGTAATCACATATGGGTCTTGTTTACGGTCATCATGATTGTTAGCAACACTGATAGGTACTAGATTAGAATTAGACTGTACTAATTTAGTCTTGGATAAGAATCTTTGAGGCGGTGTTGTGACCCACCTTGCTAAATCTGCCACAGTGCTAGAGTTCTTGATATCAAATTCTGAATCAGTCTGACATTCGTTTCCAATTTGATTGATTGCAGAACTAATTTCTTGTTCTGACATACCGAGTACCGACCTCAAGTCTACCATTCCTGAGCAGAACTTAGCAGGATAATTGGTCATCGAAGAGATTAATTGTCCTACATAATCGTTGATAGCATCATCATTCGAGACCTCTATATCAACAGAAGCAACTTCGTGATTGACTGTCTTTACTTGACTGATTACTGGTGTAGAACCTGCGTTAGGAAGAGGTCTTGACCTTGTTTTCAAATCGTCAGAATTTGATTTGGTTGCGGTTGGTTTGGATGCTGGCGAGTGCGCTTCTATTGGTCCTGCTCTAAATGCCTCCGATAGTTCTGACGAGGTGCCCTCTGGCCAAATAGGTCTACGGCCGGCAAGTGCCAAAGAGGCAATAGCAGTCAAAAATGATGCGATGCCACCTTGTTTAGGATGATTGGTCATAATCGGTAAATGGGGTTTACCTTCGAGGATTTGAGTTGCAAACATTGTCAAAGCCCGCTTAGGACCAACCTCGACAAATGCTCTTGCTCCAGCACCATACATGGTCTCGATTTGAGAAGTCCATTCTACTGAAGATGCCATTTGTGGGGCTAATTTACTCAATACAGAGTCCTTAGAGTCATCTCCAGACATATCGTAAAATTGCCCGTCTACATTTGCAGTAATAGGGATTTTAGGCCAATTGATTTCGAGTGTTTCCAAGAATCTACGTAGAGGTTCATTGGCTGGAGCAACGATACTAGAATGGAAGGCATGTGAAGTGGCCAATGCTGTAGCAGAGTAACCTTTCGATTCAAATATCTTCATTGCTGCCTTAACCGGTTCGGTTTGACCAGCAATAACTGTCATTTTTGGAGAGTTCTTATTTGCTGAAATTACATATCCATCAATTGATTCAATTATTGACTCGACCTCTTCATAAGGGGCGGTAATACTTGCCATTAGCCCTTTGTCATCTATCTGAACTGAGCCCATCTCCGTACCCCTGGCTGCGGAAGCTCGTAATGCACCGTCCATATTCAAAATACCAGCAGACATCAAGGCAGCATACTCTCCAAGAGAATGTCCTGCAACCATATCGGGTTTATGCCCATGAGCATTGAGAAGTCGCTCGATAGCCAGATCCGCGGTTAGCATGGCAGGCTGAGTATACTCGGTTTGCTTGAGTTTGTGTTCACTCTCTACCAATTCTTCCTTGGTCAAATTACTGCGTAGAACAAAACTGGACAAAGTCTCTCCTTCCAAAACCTCGACCATCGTTTCATCTGACTTTTCCCACACCGCTTGAACAGAGGTATAACGCTTGTAAAGGTCAAATGTCATTCCAACATATTGACTTCCCTGGCCTGGGTACATGTGAGCTATTTTGGCCTTTGAGGGCAATGATGGTTCATCGGTTAGTGAGACTCCTTGAGCCTGTAAAAAGCCCCATTTCTCTTTATCTTCCATCGCTTTGATGGCAAGGGATACACGCTTGTCAAAATCAGACCAAGAGGTTGCGACGATTGCCATCCTCACCTCATGTGACTGGTCAAAGACTGACGCATTATCTAATTCAAATGAAAGTCTACGCCCACATGGGTCGTCATCAAACGAAGGGCCAGTAAATTTCAGAGATTCTAATTTCTCCTTGGNTTGTGAAATNGATTGACCNGATANTAANAGCATACCNCCTTCGATNGATTTCAATTCTTNNTGNCTCATNGAAGGCTTAGCAGANCCATCNAGTATNGACGCNTCNGANGGTGCTGNATCAGAATANNTNTGCCATTTTTNNTCCCANTGNCTNGCNAGNGGNNCGTGGTANTCTGGCTCATATCCTTCAAGNGCTATNTGNAAATTTGTNCCTCCAAAACCGAAAGCAGAAACTCCTGCTCTNCGNGGATTCTCTAGAGGTTTTGGCCAATCTCTAGCTTCGGTTGGAACAAAGAATGGTATTTCAGACCATTCAACTGTTGGATTGGGATTTTCAAATCCTGCCGATGGAGGGATTGTGTGGTGGTGAAGTGCGAGTGTTCCTTTGATGATACCTGCAATTCCTGCAGCGGCTTTCAAGTGGCCAATTTGTGACTTGATTGAGCCAACTGCTACGTGGTCTCCGCCGTCATAGCCATCCCATAATCTCGATAATGTTGAGAGTTCAGTGGCGTCGCCGACCTTGGTTGAAGTNCCGTGTGCCTCTACCAATTCTACAGTAGATGCCTCGTATCCTGCTTGACTGTAAGCCCTAGCGATAGCCTGGACTTGCCCTCTTTGGCTTGGTGCTGTTATCCCTTTGCCTCTGCCGTCAGAAGAACCACCAATTCCTCTAATCACAGCGTGGACTGTGTCTCCGTCTTCTATCGCTTGGTTTAATCTCTTGAGGACTAAAACCCCTGCTCCTTCTCCCATAACAAAACCATTGGCATTAGCGTCAAAAGGAGTGGAATGTGTTGCAGATAATGCGCCAATGGCNCTGAATTTAGCGAATGTCGCTGGGTCTAAGGTTCGGTCAGTAGCACCAGCAAGCATTACATCCACTTGCCTTGATTGTAACATTCTGCATGCATCTAAAACAGCAGCCATAGAAGATGCACATGCGGCATCGGTAGCATAATTTGGACCTTGCAAGTCAAGCAAGTTAGCAACTCTACCTGAGACTACATTTGCTAATTCTCCCGGCATAGTATCTTCATCGACCCTAGGGGATTGCTCATTGATTTCTTCTTGGAATGNGTCGAGATTATGTTCAGGTAAGCCATATTTTTTAGCCAGTTGCTTGGTGTGATTTGACCAAACTCTGATATTTGATAAATTACGATTTTCACCGCCAAGAGCATTGGCAAAAACCACNCCACACTTAGACCGGTCGATGTCTTTCTCCACNCCATCATAGCCAGCATTCTCNAATGCTGCTGCTGAAATCCCTACAGCCCACAATTGGCATGGATCGATTTGGGCTAATGTGCCCGGAGGTTGGCGCCACCTCCTCCAATCAAATTCGAAATTTTTGACAAAGGCCCCTATTTTAGAATATGTGAATCCTTCATCGATNTTCCCCGGGCCGCCTTCTTTCCAGAAGTGTTCTATTTTACCAGGCCACCTGCCTTCAACTACATTTTCGATACTGACTTTGGCGTCGATAATGTTCTGCCAAAATGCTTCGACATCATCTGCGTCGGGCATCAAAGCCCCAACTCCGACAATTGCGATAGGTTCGAAGCGACCTTGCTCAATACCCTCGCAAATTTTACCGTCGGCAGTTGTAAGAGTCATGTTAACACCTCATTATTGCATAATTGACTCTGGAACCATTGTAATTGAGTATCCTGCATCAACATAGATACACTGGCCTGTGACTCCGCTTGCTAGAGGGCTAGCAAGCCATAATGTTGCACCTGCGACATCGTCTTGATTGACATTTCTTCGTAGAGGAGAATTATGTTCGACATGATTTAAGATATTATCGAAGCCGGGAATTCCTGATGCTGCGATAGTTCTTATGGGACCTGAAGATATTGCATTGACTCTGTGCCCTTCGGGGCCTAAATGACATGCTAACTCTCTTGTCCAACATTCTAGAGCAGCTTTTGCCATTGACATTATACCATAAGATGGCACATAACGATTTGAAGCAGCATAAGTCAATGTGATGGTAGATGAATTAGCATTTAGATAAGGTAGGGCGAACTTCAAACAACGTTGCAAGGAATTAGCAGAAATAGTCATTGCTGTATTGATGTCTTGGTCTTCGACAAATAGAATTGGTCGATCAAAACAACTACGGGGTGCAAAACCAATTGCATGTATCAATATGTCCGCCTTTTTACCTGGATTCTCAGCACTAAAGGCATCGAAGAATTCCTTAGTAGTCTCATCTGATGCCACATCTAATGGGAAAAAGCCTGCNATTTGAGGTAATTTATCCTTTAACTGGAAAATTCGACTCATAAAGCGCTTTTGATATCCTAAATACAATGTTACTCCGGCGCTTGCCAACTTCTGGCAGATGGCCCAAGCAATCGAATCCTCGCTTGCAACACCGAATACAAAAGCCGTCTTTCCACTGAGTTCCAACATAACGCGTCCGCCTTAATTAAGTGTAGCAGAACACACTCGCTCTTTGACTGTTACCATCTAAATGTATCTTAAGAGGCCTAATTTCCGACCTTTGACAAATAGGCAAAAGCGCTTACTGGGATTGATATTCACTAGAAATCATCAAGTAAATCATCAAACTCATCTTCTGAAACTGATAAATCATCAAAATCATCTAAATCGTCGAACAAATCATCGAGGTCATCTCCAAGTGATTCACCCTCATCTTCCTCGTTGAGGTCAATAGTCTCTTCAAAACTTTCACCTTCTTTACTTGGTTTCTTTTTGATAGAACGGGTAATTATCCCGACCAGAATGAAGAATAGAATTACTCCGCCTCCAATCGCACCATAGAGGATGATATCATCTTGGCTATCTTCACTTAATCCAGTCAGAGTTCCAGAACTGCTACTAGACTCTACCGATACTGGAATAGAAATAGCACTAACTGGGGCATCGGGGTCATTGGTACTCGATGCTTCAAATTGAACATTAGTGGAAATCTTTTCAGAAACATCTGAAGGCGCTCTAAGTAAAATCTCCCTAACTGGAGATGTTGCATCGATAGCCAAATCTTCAGCAACAAAGGATGACATTGGGAAAGAGAAACCAAGTGCCTCTAATTCAGCTTGATTTTTTATTCTAACTTCGACTCTATCTTCGTCATTACCCCTATTTGTGAATTGGAGATTGATAATTACCTCATCACTTGGTTCCATGGTTCGAGTGCTCTTATCAGAAATCAATAGTTCAACAATTCCATAGGTTCCAATTTCAACTTTTCCAGTCACTGAAGCATTGCTTTGAACCATCTCAGGCAACTCCCCTGGAAAGACCCATTGGGTTACTGTAGCGATTATTTCAAAATCAAAACTTTCTGTAGAAGGAATCTTTGTATCTCCCGTAAAAGTCACAGTAAATTCTTCAGTTTCGCCAGCAGCAACAGAATATTCATCAGATGCACCTTGAATCTGAACT
Organism: Euryarchaeota archaeon TMED132; assembly: GCA_002172355.2. Classification (GTDB taxonomy): domain Archaea; phylum Thermoplasmatota; class Poseidoniia; order Poseidoniales; family Poseidoniaceae; genus MGIIa-L1. The sequence continues at coordinate 6,522 of NHGH02000004.1, read as the reverse complement.
GAACTTCCACCTTCAAATTCATTACTTATTTCTATCGTTTCATCAGCTGATGAGGTGTTTTCTATTGTGCAGATCAATTCTACTGGCTCATTGTATAATGGGTGGACATTTAATTCTGGGTTACTTTCACAATCAATATTCACTCCAGGACCTCCTTGTGCTGAAGAAAGAGGAACTAAGGGAAGCAAAAATAATGCTAGAATTAGGAACGGAAAACTACGCTTCAACATCTTGCACCAGCCATCGGTATAATCGGGCATTCATCAATGTGATGGCGGATTGAGCCTAAAATATGCCTAATTAACTAATTTGCAGGACCATACAGTTTCTCAGGTAAGTCCTTGTGCGCTTTCCAAAGAAGTTCTTCATCAATTCCCATGTTGAGTAATTGATTTGTACGCTTTGGCACCGTCTTTGGACCTAAAACCGCGCCAGGCCTTCGTGGGTCATCCATATAGTCGGTTTCCAGTAAAAAGCCGTGCGAGCAACTTTTTGCTGTTTCTAGTAATTCTTCTAATGCCCCTTTCCCAATTAACACACTTGGAGTCAATCCTTTGGTTATCTTAGAATCTATATTTGGTGGAGAATAATGTCGAACTAATTTATTTGTATCTAATCCAGCCTTATTGGCCATATTAGACAAATCTGAATAAGTTGATTCTAACTCTCCTTCAACGTGTAGTTGTAGAACAATATTCTCTTGTGCTGCAAGATGCATCGTTTCTTCTAGAAGTTCATTAGATAATTGCCAAACTTCATCGCTAACCGGCCAGTGAGGACGTCCTACTTCACCGATTGCATGAGCAAGGCCCTCGTTAACAAACTCTAAGGCAGCATCAATACTATCTCGATAATTCTGAATTGCTCTCTGCGAACCATTTTCTGGGTCTTCTTCTATCCAGTTGATGAATTGATGTGCAAAGGCCGCTGGATGGGGTCCTAAGACAACTCTCACTTCCAAATCATGTTCTTTTCTCACCATTTCAGCCATCTCTAATGTATCAAGGTAGGTTTCAGAATGACCTTTTTTGGTTGTTGGTGGATTAGCAAAATCGGGGCAGTGAACAAGAACTAATCCGGTCCCACCGACATTCTTGAAATCTTTAGCAGCATCTAGGAAACGGCCATTTCGATTNAGATGAAAGTGATTATCGATTATCGGGCCATCCCAAATAATCTGTTTATCTTGCATCTTANCACAGCTTGATTCAGGCTACAAAGTGATTGTTGTCTTCGAATTGATTTTTCCAATAAACCGCTGACATTGCCACCATGTTTGGATGTCTTGCATCGGTAGAAACACACTTGCCATTTGGCCAAACATATAGTTTCAAATTATGNCTTGAATCATCGATTACTGCACAACCTAGCCTTTGGTTATATTCAGAGTGGCCTGCTGAAAATTCAACATTTAATGATTCGACATCAACATCTCTGCCAAAATTAAAAGAAGCAATAACTGGACCTAATTCGGTTTGTAAACCTGAATCGTCTAAACCCAATCTTAGAAGAAGTTCTTTGGCAGCAGCTCTAGCAGCATCCACTCTATGTGTTCCATGAACGACAATTCTACCTTCGCTATCGATAACTAATGTTGCTCTGGGCTTATCCAGTGCTTTAATCACCACATCTCCGCTTCTTTGTCCACCGATTTGAGCTACCANTAATTCTTGGTCTATCGCTTGATTAGATACAAAACGAACTATTTGATTTTCAACACGAACATCGACTCCACCGGCTGCCATACTACTCCTCCTGTGATGTATCCCAATCCGTTTTATTTGAAGTAATCTCCTCTACTTCGGGTAATAAATCTAGTGAACTTATGATTTGATGGCGCCATGGGGTTGCAAGAGGTACAAGAAGGCAAGCATCATCATTGTAGGTTTTCCTTAAGTCTGCTAAAGCACCTCTAAGCCTAGAAGCGAAACGGTCATTTCTTGATTTAGAAACGGTTTCTCCAATTAGCCATTCGCTCAAATCCCACCAAGTGGCTGCTAAAACTGATGCTGAAGCAAAATTCGCACTGATTCCTTTAGGGGGTTTTTTAGCTTCAAACACATTCTTTTTGACTCTTTTACGCCACTTTCCACCCAATGAAATCAAACCTAGTAATTTTCTCCAACGAGAAACCTCTTTGGCTTCCTTCAACATATGTTCCTCCCATTGCTCGTCATCAAACGATGGTTCGATGAAGTAAACCGGCCTGTTGTGCCTCTCAGCAAGGCGATGAACTCTTCTTGGTTCAGGATCGGGAAATCTACCTGAAGGAACATCTTCTAATTCGATTAATTCATCTAAATAAAGCGCCATTGTCCCACCTGATATCAGGGCATGAGAGCGATTTACTCCGTGAGATTCTGCTTCATCCTTTTCCTCTTGAACCCACAACTCAACAATATCTTCGGATTCCAATAGACCTAGCCCATGCCATTCATAATCCGGCCTTAATTTACGAGGATAGACAATTGTAGGTAGAACACCGTGTAGAACGATTGTACCCCCGTCAGGGTCTTGCCAGGATACATCTTTCCAAGCAAGTCTAGAAGACACACTATTCACACTCATTGTCCGTCTATCCATTCCTGTAATGAATCAACATCCCATCCTTGGTCGAAGTAACCTTGAATATCTTCTTGAGTCCATTGCGGGAATCTAGCCATTGCATCTGCCATTTGAGGAGTTACTTCGGCACTTGCTACAGGAGCGGTACGATAAGGTACTTCTGCATATGATTTCTCTTCTTCAAATTCAAATTCATCATCAAAGAAGTCTCCGCCAGAACCTTCCCTACGAGAAAGAACAACTACAACAACAGCGAGGACTCCAATTAGACCTACTAGAATGACTACAATCAGCAGAGTAGAGCCTCCCGAACCTGAATCATCGCCAACCTTGACATTGAATGTATCACCGCTATTTTTCCCGTTGTACAGAGAAGTACAATCACTTATACAGGTATTATCATCGACAATATAGTACATTCCTGTTGTGGCATCTCTAAATTCTTCAAGTTTAATTGATACCCACATGCTTTGGTCCATACCAATTTCTTCACTAACCACAGTTCCTTCAAGAATTGGATTTCCATTATTGGTCACTGAGCGTATCGAAAGATTAGCAGGTCCAGCCAGTGAACCAATGTTTAGAACTTCGATTTCAACAGTAACACTATCTCCTATTTCAGGCGATGAAGGAATTAAACGAACGTTTCTTACTTGGAATTGAGCTTTTTCAAAGATGAAGTCATAACTAGATGCATGTTTAACATCACTCGATAAGATACCTAAAGCACCACTTTCTTGAGTTGGCTGTCCGCCAAATATTACTTGAGAACCAGAACCATCAACTGCATCAATCCACATTACAAGTTTTACATTGTCATTACCAATATCACTGCTTGAAACTTCTGGATTTACTACATTATCCGGCCATAAATCAATACAGTCAGCATATGCTAGAATAGAGCCTTGACCAGTAGTAGTTAGATTCATGACATGAGATAATTCATTGTTTCCAAATGCATTCTTGTATGGATCCCAAGTAAGTGAGTTTTCTACATCCTTGAAATATTTCCACTTAACCATTACATCACCTTCAGCCAATGACCCCTGTTCTTCAATAATTACTTCAATATCAACACAGTGATATGTCGAAGTAGGCATTTCAGAACCTAAGAATCTTGAAGGGTCTGTGTCAAGCATTTCTCCTCTTTCTGCACTCCATGAATTTTGAACAACCTTTGGTGGAGTTCCATCGACCGCGATGGAGAAACTTCCACAACCATAGAAAGCAAGCCCTGAACACTTAGAATCTGTAACATCTTCTGCTCCAGTTGGTAAGTTAATCAATTTAAATGTATAATCGAACTCATTTATCAGACCTGGCGCGTTAAGAGTGATGTTGAATTCGCCGCCAGTAAAAGTATGAGTTGTAACTTCACCATCTAACTTAGAATAACCTTTAGAGAANTCTGCCACTGCTGGAAGTCTAGTAATCTCAAGAGTCAATTCCACTTCAGGATTAACAAATACATTGCTTAGAACTCCGTCTGTAAACACATATTGCCCAGTGAAACTAACGCTGTCACCTGGATACACTGAACCTTTTCTAATATCTCTTGAATAAGGCGCGTCGAGGTCATAGAATATTGGTGAAATCATCAAGTCATTAACTAAATCACCTCTTACATCAAGTTGAATACCGTCATTATACCTCCAAGATTGTCTAAAGGAAGATTCAGAGAATACTTGTGAGTTATCTAGGTCTTTTATAGCAAATGATGGTGTATTAAATTGACTAAATGGCAGTCCCCAGTCCAATACGATTGGCAGGTCAAGATAAAATTCTGATTCAAATGGGTCGATTAAAACATTGCCATTCTCATTTCGAATCTTGGCTTTAGAACTTCCATCTGGATTGGTTTGTAAAGTAATAAATGGACTGTTAGTCCATGCTGTATCATTTCTTGGGAAATACCAAATCATTGAATCATAACTAGTTTCAGCCGGCACAAGGTCAACCATAATGTATTCAACATCTTTCCATCCATTTTGGTCTTCTGCTTCAATAATAAGGTGATACTCGTTTCCTGCAAACATAGTCTGATTCCAAGTTCCAACTCCTTGAGGTGGATTTACTGGAAGATTATTGATAAATCTCTCACCCTCTGAATCTTCAATGAATAAATTCTTGATAGAAGGATAATCTAACTCCATGTTGATGTAAGTGATAATGTCATTTTCTAATCCAGGTCCTCCGCCGTCGATTGGGTTGCCGGCTAAATCATAACATTCAACCCAAAGACTAACTTGTCCTTTCAGACCAGAATTTGCATAATCATTGTAAGAACCGGTATATGTCGCATTAGGAACTTGGCCATTTGATGTGGTTTGGATTTGAATATATTCAGATGCTTCAGCCAAACCATTCGAGTTCGCATCGTGGTCATTTTCTACCCATACATGCATTACTGCAGTAGCAGGTGGGGTCGGTAAATCACTAGCTATAATTCTAAAGTCTTGAGAAACACGAGGAGCAGCCCAACTTTCATCGTACAGGTTTCTCCAATTTTCGTCAAGACTTGGGTCTCCTTCACCTGAATATCTCTTGTAAAGTTGTATTCCCAGTAGGTTAGGATCTAAAATATCCATAGTCACATTGAACTGGATTGCACAATCTTGATCTGGTTGATAAATTGAATCAGGACAAAGTAAATCTCCATTAGAATAATCTTTCATCCTAAATCTATATGTTTCATTACCTGAAGCAAAGACTCCAAGGTCAATTGTCCAATCAATGACACCTCCAATAACTCCAGAGCGATTAGCAATTTCATTCCATGAAACATTAGCAAACTCCCCGTCTAATTGTACACTCTTCTCTTCAACTACCAAGTAGTAAGAGTTAGGGTCGGGACTTACTGCTGTATCTTCAAGTAGTATATCTCCTGAAATCTTGAAGAATTGATTAGAATACACCAAGTCTTGATTTTGAAGAACGTCTGCAGCATTATAAATTTCAAATTGATTGATTCCAGCATCATTCTCTACAGCATTTCCACTTGTTGGGTTGATAATTATACCTCCAAGCATACCAATAACGCCATCAGCAGCAACCGTTTCAGAGAAAATTGATACTTCAGCGGTATCATCCCATTCTCCATTAACAGTAAATCTCCAAGTGATCTCTTTTCCTCCACTACTCCCAAATGGAACCGCTGTGGACGATGTTTGAGATAAAGTCAGTAGATTATTAGAATCATCTAATTCCGAAAAGCCAGTATTTGGGTTATAAACAAAGGTCACATCACCGGTAATTGATGAAAATCTCAATTGTGCAGATGAAAAAGTTGAACCGGTCGATGCTTGAACTTCATGCGTAGTCTTGATTTCATAGAGTTCTCCACTTGGGTAAAGTCCTTCTTTATCACTGAGCCATGTAAGTGAAGATTCATATCCTGGTGCAGTGATTATTGATAAATTACTTAGCTTAAATCCGCCACCTCGTGAAGAAGTTGAAGTCATAGGAATGAATACATCATTTGACTGACTGGATTGTGACTCTGATGCCACAAATTCTCTAAGCATCGAGTCAAAACCATTAGATTCATTCAATGTGTGAGTAGATGTATAAATGGCATCCAAATCTGAAATTGTTACAAACCCTGCACCATCAGCATCAGGTTGGGAAATTTTTACTGCAATACGCACCCATTCAACTCCATACTGGTCTGTTTTGAAAACTGGAGCATCTGAACTAGAGATTATTAAATTCATAAGATCTACGCATTGTGATGAAAATTCAAATCCACTAAAATATTTATCAGATACATCCTCGCTGTACCCACATTCCATAGAAAAATTAGAAGTAAAAACTAGGTCTAATGAATAAGCATATGAGACATTTTGTGAATCAATAGTAGTATCGGATAATAAAAAGTCAAAGTAATCAACATGAGAATATTTTGGAAGTATGAAGAAAGCCCCTGTTACATTCCCCACAACTGGGTCTAGTTCCAGT
>NHGH02000005.1 GCA_002172355.2 Euryarchaeota archaeon TMED132 | reverse complement strand
AGAGTCTCAGATAATCAAGCACTCCAGGAAGCAGTCAATAGCCAACTTCCTGTTATTTGTTTATTCAACTTAGAGTCAGAAAGGATTCATAGAAAAGACTACCTGAGCCAATTATCGATGAGAATTCGGCAAGAAAAGAAGGTGTTAGTAAATCATACTCAGCCAAAGGAAATGCCAAAGTAAAGCAACGTTCCAAATTAGTATACGACCTTCATGGGAGTCGTAGAAGAAGATAGTTGGTTTATTTTTTAGAACGTAGTTTTGTTAAGTGGTATGCATTACAAATCTTACATTTATAAATTCTCAGAATCGCTCCTTTTTGAGAATAGATATTTTTTCTAGCTTTTGATGCATCACGTCTTGTTGTATATTTGATTTTATTTCCATCACATCCGAGTGGTTTACGCTTACTTTTTTGTAATGCCTTTTTCTTTTTACTTGCCATTTTTTTGTGCTTCTTCTTAGACAGCCTAAGCCCACATTCAGAACATTTGAGTCGGAAAATAGGGTTTTTGTGATCACAAACGCCACAAATAATAATGTCATCACTTGAAACAGACATCGTTAATCTGTTATGTTAATAGCAAATAAATATTTTCAGGTGCTGAAAAAGCGATAATAAATAATTCAAATTAGGTTTTCTTTATGTTGTGTCGGCCCTACGCATTAATCGAGGGCTAACTTTGATACAGGGCGAAGACATGATTTCTCGTATTTCGGGACTTGATGTATATTTGCCTTCAGGACGTCGACTTGGCGTCGTTTATGATGCTGTAGTTGACACTTCAGGCATTCGCTGCACTCATCTTTTCGTCAGAGAAACCGACCACGAACTCGTCGAAGGTGGAATAAATATTGCAGTTCCATGGCGCTGGGTTCGTGGAGTCAATGACATTGTCATGCTTAGGTGGTTTCCACCTACCCCAATTCCGATGAATTCCTGAGGTGAAATAATGGGTTTTGACATTCATATTCTTGGCACTTCCTCGGCTCGTCCAACCGGTTTAAGGCAAGTCAGTGGAAGTCTCGTTGTTTGCGATGATGGAGTTGCAATTGTTGATGCTGGTGAAGGGTTTCAGTCACGCTTTGCAGTGCAAAGAAGACGAATGAAGCAATTTAGTGATAGCCAAATTAAAGTTGGTAGAGTCGATGTATTGTGCTTAACTCATGGTCATTTAGACCATACTTGGGGCGTTCTTCCTTGGCTTCACACTCTATCTTTAGACAAGCGCGATAAACCATTACTTGTCATCGGACCAACCTCGGGCGAAGTATTAGATTCACTATTATCAAACTCTAAATTACCCGAAGGAATTTCTAATTCAGACCTAATTATTCAGTGGCGTTCTTGGCACCAATTAGGNGGCACATCTAAGCAATTAGGCTTCCCAGTACGCTGGGTTTTGGGCGATATTGAAAATGACCGTTGGGTTGAATTATTACCAGATAGTAATTCAGTATTGGAACTGGAAAAGATGCCACAACCGAAAGGCTGGTCTGAAAATAAAATCAAACCATTGGCAACAAATCACACTGTTCCTTCTTGTGGTTGGCATTTTTCGTCTAAGGGTAAGAAAGGTAAATTCGATCGCCTAAGGGCCGCTGAACTAAAACTCACAGAAACTCAAAGAGCAGGACTTGCAAAGGGTGAAGACCAAACATTAGCGGACGGNAAAATGCTCTCTGCAAGTGAATTTAGAGGGCCTGATTCTGGAGTNCTAAGCGTCGTTTTGTCTGGCGACACATCTGAAATGTCTAAGGGGATTACAAGTATGGAAAATTGTAATGTCTTGGTTCACGAATCAACATTCTTAGAAGAGTGGAGTGAACATGCCAAAAATTACCTTCATAGTACGGCAAGCGGAGCAGCCAGAACTGCATTATCAAGTGGCGCAAAACACCTAGTGTTGACCCATTTCGGTGCTAGAATAAAAGGTACAGAGGACATGTTATCTCAAGCCAAGCAACAGTTAGTAGACTCACAGGTTGCTCTTAGTGCGGCTAGTGATGGAGACCGAATACAAGTCTCAGATTCTGGAAAAATCACCCATCATTATTGGGGCGAAGAAGGCTGGTTTAATTGATTCAAACAAGCGCATAGTTGAAGTGTGGAAGACTAAACAGCGTGATATGCGTTGTCAGTTCATAGTCGCGATACTGCTGTGCATGATTATTTCACCTTGCGTTTCTGCGCAAACCGAAGGGCGCGCACCTCCAGGTTGNCTTGAGAGAAATATTGAGGATATTTCCAATTCAATATCAGTAGACTCGGGGTTGTGTTGGAAAATAAATTTAGGAACCTTGCAACCAGGCGATGTATATGATGTTGAAATCAATATTATCAATGATGCAATAGATATGTTGTTTTTCGACCAAAATAGCGTTCAATCATATGATTTAGGTCAATCATATCGCAATCTATTTGATAATAAGTCGACCACAGAAAATGCACTTGGTGGATATACTTTTCACTGGAAAGTACCTTCCTCAATAAATCCGAAAACTTGGTATTTAGTACTTGATAATCTTATCCACGATGGCGACCAAGGGCAGGGCGACCAAGGCGGAATAACCAGTCAAATCTCTTTAGATTTCACTAAGTTACAGGACTCTTATTGGACTCCATATCATGATGTAATGTCTGTTTCATCTAATACATTTGAAACTCTACTATCCGGTGATGATTTGAAATTAGATTCTGGTACAACAATAGTATTGACTGCATGGGCATTACAAGGTGTTGGTGATGTTTACTTACAGACTAAGCAAATGCATGACTTATATGTCTCTGGCGGCGTTGGACAATTGTATATCACCACTACAGAGATGCAGAGTATTTCTTCCTCGGACTCAACAACTTGGGTGGTACCACTAGAACTAGAGAATCAAGAATTGGTTTTGATTGTTGACAACACCGACAATCCAGTCGGTGGAGGAGATGGCTTGCAAGACATTAGAATGACGGTTAGAGTTCAATTGGCCCCTCCAATATCTCCAGTAATATCTGCTGATAATTCGGGCGTAACATCCATTGGTGTCGGATTGAATATGAATTCAATGAACACTCCAAATCTCTTAGACCAAATTGAAACAATGAGTTGGGATTTTGATTTAGAAGTCGATAGTGATGGTGATTTAATCTTTGATAACGACGTGGATGGCGAAGGTTGGGATGTAGTAGGATTATGGGATTCTCCAGGTTCTAAAACCATCACTTTAACCGCAACATCTAGAGACCAACAAACATCCAAGACCACTTCAATTATTACCGTAGAAGATACGGTAAATCCAGTTGCTATAATCTCAAGTTCAGGCCAAGTAATCAGTGATGGTTGGAAAACAAGTTTGAATCAAGATATAGCATTTAGTTGCGGAGATAGTACTGATGATGATTCTGTTGACACTTGTATTTGGACATTGGATGGTACTGTATATGACCAGAATAATTCAATAGTTCTTTCATGGGCCAACATAGGTACTCATGACCTTGTNTTGACAGTTGCTGATNGTGCAGGAAATAGCAATTCAATTTCTAAAATAATTGCCGTTGATGATTCCTCAACACCGGTTTTAGACCAAAGTAAACTTGAGTTATTACCAAATTCTGCAGTTGAAGGCTCACCANTAGAGTTTAGTGTTTCAGCCATCGATGCCTACGACCAATCATACCAATTGAAGTATTATTGGGACCTTGACCCAACTTTCGATAGCGATGGTAATGGGGATGCCAAGGATGACCCCAATTATATCGGTTCTAATGTTGAGATTACATTTGAACAANCAGGTAGAAACGATGTAGTATTGACAGTTTTTGACCAATCTGGAAACAAAGATTCACACCCCTTTTCAGTAAATGTCGCTGCCGAACCAGAACCAACTAGTGTTTTTGGAATCATTGTTGTAATTCTATTTGTGGGAGTTTTAACTATGGCTGTTTCAATGATTGGTTATCGAAGATGGCAGAAAAATATCGCGGTTGAATTACTCACTGGCAGAGGATTATCNGAAGGCGAGGCGAAACAACACATCGCTATGGTGAGTCAGAAGATGAAAGTACCAATTTTTGCACCAGCAGTAGTTATTGCAGGTTTGAAATCAGATGAGCCAGTGGTAACTTCAGAAGATAGAGCAAAGCATGCTGAGAGGTCTCAATATGAGTCAATTTATGGTACGCAAAATCAAGATCCAAACGCTGGTTTCGCACCTAGTAATTTCGCTCCTCAAACATTCGCACCGCAGCCNGTTACTAGACAATTTAGCCAAGGTAGTCAGGCTGCTGCCAATGCCGCTCTAGCCATGTTTGCTGAAGATGAAACTGAGACAATTATCGAATCAAGGGTTGAAGAGAAATCACAACCAGTCATAGAAGCTAAGGTTAACAGCGGAGGAATCGAACTTCCTCAATCTATTAAATCCCAAATAGCAGCACCAGAGGTTGCAACNCCTGAAAANCCTCCAAAAGTAGTTGATGATAGTAGNCAGATTACTTGCCCTGAATGTCAGCACAACTTCAAGATTAAAATTCCAAAAGGAGTGCCTCAAGCCGTAGTTGCATGTCCAGCATGTAACTCTGATTTTGGCTTGGACTTTTCTTGATTGCTCTNNAAATCGTTATTTTTAGCCTTTTTTGTATACACAAAAGGGATGGTTTGACATAGATGTATAATCCCCTTCNATGCATGGATGAGTGTAAACCACGTCTGATTAGGGCAGGTCTGCCCCAGACTGGAGACTCTCGTAAGAGTGCAGTATTCCTTGTTTTACTGATGTTTATTTCAGTAGCTCAACCTGTCTCAGCCGATACTTCAATCTCCAGAGACGACTTTGAANTCCTTGATGCTTTGATGGAAACTCTATCNATGCGAACAGAGAANGGCGAGGCAGAAATNGCAGCCAGTAGTGCTGAAAGTGCATTAAGTGCNGTGGATGCTGCTGCTAGGCCANTTGGTAATGACGACCCTCTCACTGTAGCCAATACATTTCTTGATAATGTTTCAATGCGTGATTCAAGTCCATATGAGCCAGACCATCCTCGGCCATATGAATTTTTGATGGATAGTTCTACCCAACCAGAAGGNTTTCCCGACAACCTGTTTGAAACTTTATTCTCAACTGCTGCCTTGGGAGATGGAAATCTCCTTGCTATTGGAATTAATACATATGCCGTCTATGTTAACTTCACCTCGAGAAATAACGGTCCATCATATGAGGCTTGGGAGCGAGGGACCTTCACTGGAGATTTATTTGTAGGCGGTCAACTTACTTTATTTGATAATTATATCGATATCGATGGCGATGGTTCTGATGACCTAATAGTTGCTTTAACAATTGAGGATGTTCTCACATCGGGTGAAGGATTTGGCGTTGAAACTAGTCCAGACCCCGTCACTGGTCTTCTACCTGTTATTGACAAACTTTGGATTAAGCCAACATTTCAGTGGAAGGTTGAAGCAGTAGACTTATCCGATCCAATTTGGGATTCTTTAGAACACTTAGAGGTAAGTTTGATGAAAGGACTTGCTTTTGATATAACTCTAGATGATTCAGAATCATATGGCATAGTTNTTGATACTAGATTTACCCAACCTCCATATAGATTTACTTTAGGAATTGGTATAGAAAAAATAGAATTCGATGTATCTGCACAGAATCTTGGCAGTTTACTTCTTTCAACTTTGATTAATTCTTTGAACTCTACTGACCTTGCATTAACATCGATTTCTGCCCCATATTCGGTTCAAATATCAAATCCTGACGCTCCTACCAATTCTAATAGAAAACAGACTGATTGTGAAGACCCAGGGTATTATGACCCAATTGCAGATAATATCGCTGAAAGTGATGAACATAAATGTGGATTTGGAGTTGGTGTTGGTTTTATTCGCTTTGATGGGGATGGAGGCGGCTCAGCTGCTCCGGTCTTAGAAATGAGTTATCTCGACGCAGGATTCCACCCTGAAGTAGGACAAACAACCCTTCCTTCAGAAGTAGACATCACGATTCGAAATGACAACCTTGGTGAAAATACCTTTGATACGATTGAGATTTTCTCAGATATTGGAGCAGACGTATATCTTCATTACTTTGAAGACCGTTCAAATGTCAATGAAGGAGACTCCGAATTTGGCAACATAACCGATGCCCGAGCCTGGATTCATGGTCTTCCTGCAGGTAGTATGCCTTCAGAAGAAATAGACTCTATATTCACGACGTTAGGCGAAGCACCAGGGTCTTCAAATTTACCAGGGGAGATTCCTTCAAGACTTTCATGGATAATTGCAATAAAGAATTTCTCTGGAGATAACACCGGGAATATCGACGACCCAACTTTACCAGTCAACCCAACCGAAGCCCCCAATACCTTGATTCTAATNGCGGGTACAGAGAAAATAGACCGCCTTGAGTATAAATCAACTTTCATGCGTGGAGGATATACTAATGATGCATCATCGTTATTCCTCGAGNTTGAGCAAGTTCCCGAAGTGATAGTTATCGAAGGTAGTTTCTTAGTTTCTCCAACTGGAATCGATAGAGTTAATTTCGACAATCCAAATCTAAATTCCATCGCACAAATTCTTGATAATGCATTATTATCAGTGATTGAAGTTGTATTNGATATTGGAGAAATTGTCAATACTTTACCCGATTCTATTATCAGTACAGCAGGTTCCTCGGGAGGAGTCTTAGAATTACATTGTTTCAACCAAGTTAAAGCAAACATTGGAGGTACTCCACGTGTGTCACAAGAGATCGAACGCATAGCATTTGCATTCTCGAGTAATGACCATCCTTGGATTCCTGAAACAGACCATATTCTAATCTCTCAAGATTCTTCAATAGATTTAATTGACGGAAGGCAAGGTCCTGTAGAGCCACTTGTTCCAGTTGCTATGAGTATGAGGGTTGCTGGTATTTCTGATGTAACTCATTCCTACAACCCGGATACAAATATTCGACAAATAGTAGTTGAGGGAGATAATGGAGGTCCTCTTTTGATGGGGCACATCAAACATGAAGGCATGGATTTAACCTCTGCTATAACTCAATCCGCTCTATTTTCCAATCGACCATCTTATCTCAAGATAATTCAAACATCTGAAGATTTAACCTATGAGGCAAGTTCGACAATTCAGTCGATAACCTANGGTGGTAAAAGTCCAAGCCAACAAAACGCAATAAAATTAAATGGACTTCCAACCAATTTTGGGCTGACTCTTGGAGATACTATTGGATACTCTGCTAATCAAGCATTGGAATCTATCCAAATCCAACTTTCCAATGCCACCAACCCAGTGACTATGGACGGNGACCANTTCAGATTCTGGGTCGACCAAGATAATTCTGAGGCATGNATGAGTCTACAGATTTCCGATGTTCTAAGTTTGAAGAGATTCTCTCCACAAGTACCTAATGCTACTGGGCCCGAAGGTAATTCTGAGATTGAAATGATTAGAACACAATCATCTCCTTTCCGAATTCTACTTGAAGATGTATCGAATTATGATGATGATTTTATCGGTATGAACGGCCGTATTGCTCTTGACCCACTTCCTTCAAACATCACTCTAGCATTCCCGAGCGGAGTCGATTCTTCGGGCATTGAATTGCCGAGTTTCGATGAAGGCGAAGGCGTTGAAGCACTATCCTTCTTCTTGGGAGACTTGGTCGACTTTGGCTCCACTGTGAATGATGTAATCTATGATTTTACCAAAGATTTAGTAGGTAGTGAAGGTGATGAAGAAGACTTCGCTATAGGAGTTAACTTGCTTACAGGAGAATCATTCAACTTAAGTGTAGATGTCAAGAAGGGGAATAATTTTGATGATAATCCTGATTGGGCGCATGGTATTTCTATGAATGTTTTTGAGGCCACTGTTATAGATTTCAATCTATCACGAATGCCGACTTATACCCAATCGACCAAGGCTATCGTAGATGCAGCATTGATTGATTACAAGGTAGACTCAAATGAACGGGAAGCGATAGACAACGCTCTTCAGGAGGCAAACATTACGCAGTTTGGTGATTTATTAGATGCTCTTGAAGACGGCATAGTATATGATTTTGAAATGAAGACTTTGAATGTCACACAACTAGAAAATTCAGGTATTACATTGAAATTTAAACGTTCTTGGCACAACAGAATATGGTTGCCACAATTACCTGCAGGACAAATTACCATAGACTATGATTTCCGTATGGTTGGNGAAATACCAACTTATGAGGTTGATATGTTTATGTCGCAATGGAAACCTATTCGCGAGCAATTGACTATCGAAATCAATGGGATTGAAGGTAGAGACATGGACCTAGTCATCGATGGACTAGATACTACTAAGCCCAACGATGTTAACGCAAATGCGGTATTTTTCACTCAAGATAATTTGACAGTTCCTCGATTTACTGTCAACATGGATTATGATTTAGGCTCNAAACTAGATTCAGTCCATGCTATATTCATAGATAGAATCGAGAATACTAGAGTTGAAACATTGATTGACGAAGTCCCTCAATCAATGGATTTCTCAGCAACCATTGGAGATATTTTCATTATCGATTTAGAAGTTCCTGAGAAATACATGACAGAAGATAAAACATCGATCGATAAACTAATGATTCAACAATTGAGATTTGTCGATGGNTATTGGTGGCCAGCAACGGTATTCATGCGTAATCTACCAGGAATTATGAGCCTCAGCGCAGTTCCAGATGGTAATTTCAATATTAGAGAAGATACCTCTTTCCAAGGAATGATGACTCTAGATTATACTTCGAATGCCGAAAATATGGATTTATACTTAGAAGCGGCTGGAAGAGCAGTTGATTATCGAGGTGACATTTTGATGATAGCTCAAGGACTACCTTCGACTTTCAAGGTTGAAACAACTGATGATTGGGGAGTTCGTATGGCGTCTTCAGGTGATGGAGTTAGAAGTTTGTACATGAAACAGAGTAACATGCCAGTAATGCCAGGAATGATGGTAAATAGGGTGGAATTGATAGGCCAAGATTTGAAATCGGCTACAATTCACGTACACAGAGGTCCATATGAATATCCAGTTATTATTCTCGATGACATCACTGAAGGTCGAATTGTAGCCAGTGCTCAAGTGACGTCTCAACCTGGATATTATGTCGGTATTTTTGGAGATAGAGAATTCGATGGTAGAGCGGTTATGCTTGATACACAGATGACTGGGCCTTTGCCAACAGCATCATCATTAGGAATTAATGGAGTAGTGTCCGATCTATCGGTTGTTGGAACTTTAACCGGCGGAGCAGTGGAAACTAGGCACATTCTCCTTGTCGAACCGATGACGTCTATGATCGCCAGTACTTTGGCCATGTTGGGGTGAAAAAATGATTGGTCAAGATGATATTATTTTTTCCGAAGAGGGCGATATGTTAGTTCATGAAGATGCTATCCAATCAAGTGCTTTGAGCCAGGAGGAGTTGGCTATCTTAGAGGCGTCGAAGGATGCAGCAAGAATAGTTCAAGGTCTAAAAAGAGAAGTTACTCCAAACAGAGTCGCTTTAGCGGGAGTAATTCTTCTTCTATTGCTTGGTGCTATTTTCAGTAGTTGGTATTGGGTTATACCAAGGGATTCAGTTACAGTCGAGACATTGTATATTCAAAGAGGCGGACATATCGTTATGTCTGAAATTCACAACACTGGTAGTAGAGAGATTACCGACGTTTCTATGGATGTTAAATTTCAGTCGTTAGATGGGGAAGTGATTCAAATCATGAGTATTGAAGTAGAATCAATTTCCTCACACTCTTCTGTTGCTGGTGATGATTTAGAAATGCAGATTCTGGGGCATACGGTTTGGGATTCATATGTTATCGCAATAGAATTACAATGGACTGATTACGAAGGTGACTCTAATAGGATTATACAAACTCATGAAGTTGGGGAATGGGCTTGGGAAGAGTTCATTGATAAAGATTAGAATCTAAATTAAGACCCAAATGACCCGAAGCAATAAAGCGGGGCAGGTAGGGGAATAAAACATGCAAAGCATCCGCGCCAGCAAGGGAGCAATTCTCCTCGTGGCATTATTTGTTTTGCAAAGTATATCTTCAATACTTACTCCTGAAGACAGTTTTCTCAATGAGCAAGACGATTATGGACAAGTTGAATGGGTTCAGTTTGACCTTGAAGAAGGAGTATTCCATAACGCCAGAGGAATACTTGATGAAAGTGTAGAATTGGAACAGAGAAGTGTTTACGCAGGAACTACTTTGGGAATTTATGATGACGGTGGTCTTACCCTTAGTAGACCAGTTCCTGTCGAGTGGATGCAAGCAAGACATGACCTTTCATTACTTTTGATTTCAAATAACATCAATATGTTGGATGCGCGTCAACAAATAAATGAGATTCAAGGGCTTGAGATTCGCGAATTTATTTATCCATCTGGATTAATAATTCAAGGAACGCCTTCCGCTTTACTTGAGGCAGAAGGCCTAGATTCAGTTTCTAGTTTTCATTCAGTGCCCATAGCAATGCTTGTTCAAGAAGAAATATTAGATGTTTTATTACTTGAAGATGGAGAACAATCTTTGATTGGTCAGCGAATGAGAATCCAAGGCTGGCGTGGGGATTTAGGTCCATTACAAACGATTTCGTTAACCGATTCAAATCAATATACCTTGAAACAAGACATTGCTGATGTTGTCGAACTTTCACTTGAAGATGTAATTAGGTGGGATGAGGGAAGATATGAAGGTACACTAAAAACAGACCAGTTGATTTCTATAGTTCAACAACCTTCATTAAATTCCTTTAGATATAATCCCGAATTTACTATTGAAAATAACAATGCGGGCAGTCATATGAAAACGGGTACCATGAAGATTTACTTCAATAGTGATCTCGATGGTAATAATCAAACAGTTGCGGTCGCAGATTCTGGATTAGATGATGACCATGGCGACTTTGGTAACCGAGTAGTTGGTAATTATGATGTAATCAACGATGGCTCTACTGCCGATAAATGGTCAGGACATGGAACTCACGTTTCTTGTACAGTGCTTGGCGACGGTACCCGCGGAGGGTATACTGGAGTTGCTCCTGAAGCTGATTTATATTTCCAAGCAATGGAGAATGACAATACCGGTAATTTTCAATCACCTTCTCTTAATGGTCTATTGAATTCAGCATATAATGCAGGAGCAAGAACACATACCAATTCCTGGGGAAGTGGCGGAAACAACATCTATGGAGAATATACTTCTGAAAGTCAAGACGTTGATGATAGAGCGAATTATTATGATAGATATTACAACGGTGCGGAAGGATTGACAATATTATTTGCTGCTGGAAATGATGGTCCTAATCCAGACACAATTGGCCCGCCCAGTACAGCAAAAAATTCTGTAACAGTTGGAATGCACCAAAACCGTTATTCGGGAGCCCCCGATACTATCATGTCAGGTTCTTCAAGAGGCCCAGTTGATGATGGGAGAATCAAACCCGACGTTCTAGCACCAGGTGGATATGTTCGTTCATGTAAGGCACAAGAAGCAGGAGATACAGGTGGTTCTTCTTGGGAAAGCACTTGGTATCTTGAATATACAGGAACTTCAATGGCGACTCCAAATGCTGCAGGGGCATCAGCTATGATTCGACAGTACTTAGAAGAAATAGCGTTGCGAGATTCACCTCAAGGTGCCTTGGTAAAGGCATTATTAATTCTTGGAGCNGAAGATGTTGGTTCTAGAGATATCCCCAATAATGATGAGGGCTGGGGTAGAATAAATATTAGAAATTCATTAGCGCCGGCTGATGGTCAAGGTATTTGGGTCGATGACAGGTCATTATTATCAGCATCAGGCAATTCTAAATCTTATGATTTTGATATCGACATAGCAAATGATGCCTTCAAAGCAGTCCTAACTTGGTCTGATGAATATGCATCAACCTTTTCCAATAAACAATTGGTCAATAATTTTGACCTTGAGGTAATTGACCCTAATGGCAATGTATACCTTGGAAATGATTTTGCTAACGGCCGTTCAACAACTGGGGGAAGTGCAGATAATACCAACAATGTCGAAGTAGTACTGATCGATTCAGCAGTAATAGGCCAATGGACTGTTAAAGTCAAAGACACATATCATGGTGGAAGTCGCTCCCAACCTTTTGCACTTGCTGTAATGGGGCATGGAATCAATGATTTACTCCCCGATATTACAGTCGTTAATTCTGGATATGGGATAGATGTCCCTATTCCTAGCATTGGAGAGGAAGTTCATTTCAATTCAAGAATTGAAAATGTAGGTAATGTAAAATCAGATTTCTTCGATGTAGAGTTACAGGTCGATGGAGTTGTAGTAGAGACCAAAAATATGGATATTGGTGGAGGCACAGTCAAAGACCTATACTGGACTTGGACTCCACAAAGTGCAGGTTCGAAATTAATTTCTTTCATAATCGACCCAACAAATACAGTAGAAGAGACTTTGGAAAATAATAATCGTCAAGATGTAATTGTAGAAGTCACATCTCCCGGAGTTTCTCTTAGCTCAACCCAAAGAATAATTTCATTGAATGACCCACTACAGAGTTCCACATCTTGGCAAGTTAACTTGACCAATACTGGTTTACTCCCAACCAATGCTACTATCACGAAGCAAGGTGTTACTTTGGCTGAAACAGGAGAAAGTATCTCTTGGTATGTTGGGGTTTCATCAACCAGCTTTTCTCTCCAAGGACAAGAATCTTCGCCTCTAAGCGTGACAATGATTCATCCTGAAACACCGGCTAAGGGGAATTATCAAATTCAGTTACAGGCAACAGATACAGATAATGGAGTGACCAGTCAGTTCATATTGGAAATGGAAGTTTTAGAAATTGCTAATATATTGGTTGAATATGATTATGAAATAATCCCAGTCCATCCAATAGACTCGAGCATATTCCCTATTTACGTACAAAATTTAGGAAATTCAAATCTAGAATACGACCTTCAAGTCCAGTCTCCAGTTGGATGGAATGCTTTCTTTTCTCAGGGAGAGCCAATTGGCAAGTTTACTAGTACTGGGCCGGTAGATGTCAATCAAGTTTCAACTTTGAATATCACAGTTGAACCCCCTAACATTGTCCAAGATGCCGGGGTTGAGAAAATAATCTCAGTAAATATCCTTTCTAGAACTACGCCGATAAAAAGCTGGCTAATCGAAATACCAATCAAGGTTGAGTCGGTCAAATCCGTAGAATTTGAACTCGACTCCCAGTTGAATAGCATCATTCCCGGTTCAGAATTCGTCATGATATATACGATTGAAAACAAAGGTAATGTTGATGTTAGATTATTCCCATCATTTGTACTACCCCAAGGAGTTCAAACTACACAAGGTGTATCTCCATTCAATCTAGATATCGGTGAGTCAAAAGTGTACATTATATCTCTATATGCTGGACCAAACTCAAAGAGTGGCCAGATAACTGTGAATATGGATAATGGTTCAGAGAGATTCTCTACAACTCATGATTTAGTGGTTCAGATTTTCGCAAAGCCAACACTTCAATTCAGTAGATTGACATACTCTGACCTATCGACTTATTCTACATATTCTGGTTCTGGCAGTCATCCTGCAGGCCAAGTACTGCAATTCGATTGGACATTAGGCAATTCGGCAGATATTGAATGGATGCCAATCCTCAGTATCCAAGAGGATGACGATTTATCTGTTCAATGTAGCAGTCTTTCAGCACTAAATATGGATGACGTGATTGACCTTTCTTGTTATGTAGAGATCGATTCAAATGCTGCACCATTTTCTGAACCATCATTTACCCTTGAATTAACTGGAGATGGCGCTCAATTTTCAGAAACTGTCTCTCTCTATATTGCAAGCCTAGAGCAAGTATCTTGGCAAGGATTATCATCTAATACCTTTAACACCGGCGAGGAGAAGTCAATTCAAATCTTGGTGACTAATACAGGAAATATCCCATTTAATAATCGTATTGAGGTGACATCTGAAGATGACTGGGATGTTGAAATTGACGGTGAAGATATATTGGATTTACAGGTTGGAGAATCGGCTAATGTCCGATTCTTAATCACTGCAAATGAGCCAGGTTTCTCTTCCATTTCACTTGGATTTAAAACTGCAGAAATTTCAGAAGTTAGTAATTTTCAGTTTAATGTATCTTCTACTGGAGAATCTAAGGATTCAGCCAGTGGAAGTCTTTCGATTATCACATCATCTGTTTTGGTAGTCGTTCTTTTGATAATCATTGGCCTAAGCGTTGCGTTACTAAAGCCAAAAAACCAGCAACCTATTGCACCACTTCCAATGCCAAATGCACTCAATCAGCCACATTTCAACAAACCNNCAAACTTNCCNAAGTCNCTGCCAAATATTTCACCNGTNGCAATNGCTCCNCCAGNAATNGCNCAAAGNAGNCCATTGCCNNTNGCNGNTAAACCNGCNNTTGTNGANACAAATNNTGAACAAGAANNNTCNCCGCCNCCGATATGCTGGTCTTGTCGAAATCCAATAGAAGGNGCNATTCTTGGTTGCCCNTCATGTGGNGCNAGATATCATGGAGAAGGGCACGANNCATGCGATATTTCNAAAATAGAA
The DNA here is from genome assembly GCA_002172355.2 of Euryarchaeota archaeon TMED132. Lineage (GTDB taxonomy): Archaea > Thermoplasmatota > Poseidoniia > Poseidoniales > Poseidoniaceae > MGIIa-L1. Next base: position 26,187 of record NHGH02000005.1, on the reverse strand, counting down.
AANTGCGTTAGTTGCTCTGCANCAACTNCAGANTTTATTGAAGNATNNCCNATTTTTAGTAATATTTCTATGAGCAACTGAGGATAGGCTTTTGATACTAAGTCTTCCACGGGGGTTCATGAACCCCCGAGAAAACACCCAACTTTCAACGCATCGTGGCGCGTTATTTCTCGTAATTCTGATGATGTTCTCTGTCTTGCCTCTAATGGCTCCTTCGGTTGCTGCGGATGGAAGTATCAGCCTGAATGTATCGCCAAACTCAATGGAAGTCAACCCAGGTGAATCTGGAGAATACACAGTTGTAATTTTCAATACCGGCTCAGATCCAGTCACAGTAAACCTACAGGCCTCAAATGAACCTGGTGAAGATTGTAATGGTTTTACCACAACTATCGGGCAAATTCCTGGGCAAATTGAATCGGGCTCTTCAGAAGAAACTACGATGAATGTAACTCTTGCTCAAACAGTGGAGCCAGACTCGGCTTGTGATACCACGGTTACTGCTACTATCACTGCGGTTATTGGTACGCCAGGTGCAGAGATTCCAGAACCTTCTACTGAGACGGTCACAACAACTGCTGGTGACGGTTCAGGCAGTGCTTTGTTTGGAGTTGACCTTTATTTCGATAACGTAGAAGAAAGAAACACTCAGAAAAAAGTTCTAGGTTCTGGCTCAGACATGGTTACTTACTTCATTACTGTTGAAAACACCGGCCAGACCAACCAGTCAATCGACTTGATTTTAGAAGAAGTGACCGATTCTGGTTGTAATAATCCTCAAGACCTCACAGTAACACTTAGCGACTCTCAAGTGGCTCTAGATGTAGAAGAGACCGAACAAATAACAGTTGAAGTTGAAGTGCCTGAAGGCCAACAAGCAAATGACTACTGTTGGGAGGTTACAGGTACTGTTTCAGGTTCTAATCCAGCACAAAATGCAACAGATACAGTAGAATTCGAGTTAGAAGTGCCAGTGTTGAAAGAATGTTCTATGNCACTTTCCAAGACAACACTGAANTTACNACCTGNTGATGTTGGTACATTGACTGCCACNTTAAGCAATGAAGGAAACAGCGATTGGTCGGTTACTATGTCGGTAACTGGAGACCCAGGTTCAGGAAATAACAAATGGGTTTCCTTCGATGGACCTTCAAATGGATTATTGCCTTACGACAGTGGCTCTGGTACAAAATCCTTTGATTTGGAAGTTCAACCAGATGATTCACGAAGTGCGGGTTCAGAGACTCAAATCACAGTACAAGCAAAGGACGGAGGTACGCTAAAATGTATCAAACAATTTACTGTTATTTTAGGACAGAGTTACGGGGCATCACTCAGTTTGCAGACCTCGAGTTTAGGTCCGATTGAGCCGGGCGAAAATAGAACCTCTAAAGTTACGGTCACAAATACAGGTAATGGTGAAGACACACTCCGTGTCACGGTCTCTTCTCCTCCATCGGGCTGGAGTATTACTCTAGACAGATCATCGGTCAGCGTAGGTTCAAAGCACGGCTCTAGTAAATCTGCCGAGGTTTCCTTTACTGTTTCTGTTCCAGAAGATGCACTGGCGACTGAAAGCATAGATTTGACCTTCTCTGTTTTACCAAATGGCGGTGGTCAAGCCTATCAGACAAAGATACTTTCAGTTACAGTCAAGGAAACCCATGGAATGGACGTTGAAAGAGGCGAAAATCAAACAGGCCGTTCAAATACAATCTTACTATTCCCAATAACGGTTGAGAACCTAGGGAATAATGAAGATAGTTTTAGATTCTATACCAAGAGGAATACCGAAAATTGGGAAACATGGTTCATGGATGAATCGGGCAATCAGCAGACTCAATTTGATATTGGGGCCAGAGAGAGTAAAATTATCACTCTAAATGTCAGAGTCAAAGTAGGTTCTGAGAATTGGGAGTTTACAGATATCGACGTCGAGATTACAAATCTTGGAGATTCTAATACCGCTGATGAAAATTTTGATGGTTTGCCAGATAATAAGCGATTAGAAAAGTTTAGAGCGGTACGTTCCGATGTAAATTATTCCATGGATGTACGTTTTGGAAAAGAAACACCGGGAGTCTCAATCGACAACCGCATTACTTCGATCATTCTGCCTCCAGAGGGCGAAGTAACATTCGATTTATGGGTTGAAAATACGGGCGATGAAAATTATGATAATGCCGTCTTTGATATCAATGGATTAGAAGGTTTAGCTACACGCCAACTACTGTTGGATGGCGAGGTCATAGATATCGAGGGTAAGTACAAGATTCTATCCGGTTTTGGCTTATGGAATTATACTACCAATTCATACCAACTTGATGACCAAGGGGAATTAATCCACTCATATTCACAACAAGGAATTGATATTGAAAAAGAGGACATAGGATTGATAGAGCTGGAAGTTAGACCTTACAGGCAACTTTTCCANATAAAAATAGAGGTAAACCCTGGTGCNGTAACNGGTGATGGNGGNGCATTAGAAATTGTAGTNACAAGTGAATCTAATTCTGCTGACCGTNCAGGATTTACTTCTGTAAGTTTAGAGGTACAGACCATCTATAACATACAATTCCAATCCGATGTTGATCTCCATTATTCTCTAGAGTATCCCGATAAGAAAACAATTAATGTCGATGTTATCAATGAAGGAAACGTTAGAACACAATTTATCGTTTTGAATCCTGAAGGCCTAAGAGGTTGGACGGTATCTATGGATTATACCAATGGTTCATGTTCTTCTAATTCTGAAGGCCTAACCTGCTGGTTAGATGTTGGAGATTCAATTGGTTTAGAAGTNAATGTTAGGCCTTCNTTTGAAGCAGAAGTCGAAGATAATTTCACATTCACTCTGTCNGTACAACCGATTGAAACTGGAGTGATCAATAGAGAGAATATCGAATTTTCAGTACTTGGAGAACCTTATGCGGGGGCGTTTGGACTTGGAATTCAACAAGAACACATCAAGGCAGGAATGTACGCTTTAATAGCAGTAATTTTCCTTGGTGTAATCTATCAGGGTGCAAGGCCTACAATAATGGAGATGGATGCCAAATCTAGAGCAAAGCGCCAACTAATTTATTCAGATAAACTATTGCAGTCTAAGGCTAGTGGTTTCAAAACCCAGAGTGCCTTAGGTTTCAATCCAGTGCCTTATCGTTCTTCTGTTAAACAATGGTTACTTTATACTCCGTTAACCCTAGGAATTTATCCTGTGATTGCTTTGTATAAATGGGGTAGTGAACTCAAGAGGCATGCCGATATCGGGCCTGGTGGATTAAAAAATCTAATCTTCTTCATAATACCATTATTCAACATATATTGGGCATTCAAATTCGTTGGTATGATCAGGAAACTTGAGACCCAAACAATGCATGAAACTAGAATTTCAGGAAAGGCGCCTATGGTTTGGTTTATTCTTGGTCTATTCGTATTCCCTGTTATTGCTGGGGTGACCTTCTTTGTTGGAGCATTGCTAATGATTCCAGTGATCATTTTGTTACCTGAAATCATTTCAATGCCAATTCTATACTTGTTTTACGGATTTGTCGTTTGGCTGTTTGTTCTACCATCTTACAAAATATGGTCTATGGTTCAGAATTCAATGAATGCATCATGGACTATTTGGTTCGGGAAATCCGCTTAGATTATTGTTATTTTAACAATAAAATTACGCCTGAAAAAAGCCATATCATTTGGCAACCCTTATTGAGGGGTAATTATTGGAAAGATTGCTGAGCGTATGCTTTGCAATTGGGTGAAAAAATGTCCGGACTCGAATCGGTACCTAGTTCGTACCTTTCTATTGGCTTTTTGACTGTTGTAGGCATACTTATGCCACTAACAAATTTCATCATAACTTGGGTGGTTAGACCTCGTGTAGACCCTGCACGTCCACACATAACTCGTTCCTATCTTTTGGAGGGTTATGAGAAAGACCACAGTTTGTATCCTAGGAGATTGACAACCTTCGAATGTGGGAGTGAGCCAGTTGGCGATGCAATGATCCAATTTCACTTCCAATATTATTGGTATGCGATTATTTTCCTAGTGTTTGATGTGGCGTTTATGTTCCTGGTTCTTGGAGGAATGGTCGCATCTGATGCTACCGCTCAAGACCTAGCAGAAAGCGCTAGAGAAAGCGCTGTTTCCAAGGCCAAGGACGCATTGGTCGTCCTTAGTGCATTCTTTGCCACAATGTCGTTAGGCGTGTGGTATGTTTTCCGAAAGCGAGGAAGAATATACATTTGAGGTGATTTAATGGCTGATACAGGAGAGAATTTTGCTGCTTTCAATAGTAGAGCGCTAGTCGAGATGGTTGGCGGAGTTACCGACGAAGCATTGAAAGTTACCAAAATCAAACAATTTCTAAGCGTTCTCGCAGGTCGATTTTTCAATTGGGCTGGTAGAAAATCACTATTCACATTGCACTTGGGAATCAAGTGCTGTGCTATCGAGATGGCTGCAGCTGCAACACCTCGATTCGACGGAGATAGATTTGGAGTACTTTTCCGTTCATCTCCTAGGCAATCAGATGTTTTGCTAGTCAATGGCCCGGTTTCTAAGAAATTTGCAGATAAGATAGTTCGTCTTTGGGAGCAAATGCCTGAGCCAAAGTACTGTATTGCCATGGGCGAATGTGCGATTTCTGGAGGCCCTTATTTCCAATCTTACAATATCCTTGAAGGAGTTGACACAGTGATCCCAGTCGATGTCTATATCCCAGGTTGCCCTCCAAGGCCAGAGGCTCTAATCGATGGCTTTGGGTTGCTACGTGAGAAGATTATCAGGATTGGTGGCGCTCCAAGTTCCGACAGAGAGAGCGAGAAGCCTTTGATTGTAGGAGATGAGTAATTTGGGCACAACANTCACTCTATCACAAAACGAAGAGGCCGCCAATGAATGCTTAGAAGCAATCAATTCACGGTTCTCTGGTTCTGGAGTAGTAGCATCGGTTGAAAGACACTCGAATGCTAAGAAATATGCATTCATTAGAATCACTACTCCTCCTCAACATTGGCAAGCATTGGCTAAGTGGATGCGCTTTGATTTGGGAGTCAATTATTGTTCGATGGTTACAGGGACTCATTATCCCGAAGGACCTCAAGAAAGAGGTTGGGAAGTCGCTTACCACTTCCTTAGACAACCTATTTCTAACCAATTACCAAACACTCACACAGTCTATGTGGCTGAGAAGTTAGATGGGCAATTGGTTCCAATGGAATTCGAAGTATTGATTCCTCTTGAGAACAATGATTCTCCAATAGTGCCGACCGTTCAACATATTTGGGGCGGAGCAGACTGGAATGAGAAAGAGACCTGGGATTTGGTTGGAATAAAGTTCGAGGGTCACAAAAATATGCACAGAGTGCTCAATCCTCACGATAGCCCAGAAGGTTTCCACCCTCTTCAAAAGCAACATAAAATTCGATATCACGATCATAACGAAATGTACGATGATCCCCAAGGCTTTGGCCGAAAACCAGCGGATGAGGGCCGTATTAAGTGAGGCGATATCATGGCACAAATGTGGATTACAATGGGGCCNCAGCACCCAATGACTCACGGATTATGGACTNTGAGAGTCAAAGTAGATGGTGAAACAGTTGTTGATACCGAGGCCGAATTNGGATATATTCATCGAGGCGTTGAGAAGATTTGTGAATCCAGAGATTTCACCCAAGTTACCCCTTACTGTGACAGGCTTTGCTATGTTAGTGCAATGACTTGGGCAAACTCCTACATCTATGCTGCTGAAGACCTTCTTGAGGCAGAAGTACCAGAAAGAGCAGAATATATTCGTTTGATTTCAGCTGAATTACAAAGACTTGCATCCCATTTGATGTGGCTTGGAGCGTTTGGCCCAGATATTGGAAATTTGACTTTGATGACATGGTGTATGCGTGACCGTGAAATGTTCCTTGATCTACTTCAAGAATTGGGCGGCTCAAGAATGCATTACAACTATCCAAGAATCGGTGGTGTAAAGCGAGACATTCCAATTGGGTTTGCCGATAGAATGATTGCAAAAGTAAAACTTTTCGAGCGTAGAATCGATGAATATGAAATGATGCTTGANGAATCAACAATTTGGTTGGTTAGATTNCAAGGTGTTGGCTATGCTAATGCTGAAGAAATGGTTGAAGCAGGNGTTTCAGGACCCAATGTCCGTGCCGCTGGTGTCAATTATGACGTACGATGGGCACATCCTTACTCAGTATATGATGAAGTAGACTGGGAGCCAGCGGTTGAAAAACCAACATCGGTCAAAGGCGCAGACTGCTACGACCGTTACCGCGTAAGAATGGAAGAGATGCGTCAATCATGTAGAATGGTTTTGGACGCTATTGAGAAAATCCCTGGTGGAAAGAACACCAATTACGCAAATGGCGATGAGATGATTTTCCAAAAGGCACCAACACGTGCCCCAGAAGGTGCTACTGGATTTAGCAATTATGAGTGCACTAGAGGCGCTTCTCAATTCTATATCCAAGGCGGCGGCGAAGGCAGAGGAAAGAATCCTTACCGACTTTCAATCCGTTCACCTATGTTCATTACAATTCCATTCGTTGCCAAGACAATGATAGGATACAAGGTTGCAGACATACCGGCAATCATGGGCAGTTTCGACCCATGTATCGGGGAGACAGATCGTTGAGGTGATATCATGGATGATGCATATGACTTACGAGGATTAATTTTTGACCTTGTCGATAAGACAATCCCGCCACTACTCGAGGGTACACCACTCGAAGAGAGNACAGGGCAAATCGCATTNGGTCTAGCAACATTCGCANTCGTAAATATTGTGTTTTTGATGNTGTTTTTCTCNCAATTCGCAATTCTTTGGATTGAGAGAAAAGCCGTTGCAAGAATGAATGATAGAAGAGGTGCAACAACCGCTCTACGTTCTCTGTGGGTCGGTGAAAACGGCGTTACTGCAGGCGAATGGTGGAATATGTTGCCATTTGGACTTGGTAAACCGGTCGGAGCAGTCAATAAATGGCTCAATAAGAAATTCGGTAANAGAGATGAAAAGTTTCCAACCGTCGATAGAGTAAACAACAGGTCATGGATGGGATACTCGATATTCCCTGGTTTCTTCCAAAACGTTGCCGACGGTATGAAGTTCTTACTAAAAGAGCACATGGTGCCACAACGAGCTGANAAATTAATCTTTGAAGTCTCTCCTTTCCTAATCGTTTCCTCAACCCTACTAATTCTGGGTATTATTCCCCTCTCAAGTGGAATTTATGCAACCAATCCTGAACTTTCAATTCTTTATGCAATCGCCATCTTTGGTATTGCTCCAATAGGTGTATTCTTCGCTGGATGGTCCTCTAATAACAAGTATACTTTGATTGGCGGAATTCGTTCTGCAGCACAACTAACCGCTTATGAGATTCCACTTCTACTAACATTACTTTCCGTCGCAGTTCTATCAGGTACATTCAACATAATTGATAGCGTACATTTCCAGCATTCAGCNGGTGCATGGAATCTTTTCTTGATGCCTCTTGGCGCTGGATTATTCCTTTTGACTATGATCGCTGAGGTTGAACGTGTTCCTTTCGATATGCCAGAAGCGGAAGCTGAACTTGTAGAAGGTTGGTGGACAGAATATGGCGGTATGAGGTTCGGGATGTTATTCATGGCTGAATATATCCGAACATATGCAGCGTGTTTCCTCTTCACCCACTTCTTCCTTGGAGGATGGCACCTACCATTCCAAGGTCTAATTGGCTCGATTCCAGTTCTTGGCGACCTCTATCTTTTGATTCCAGGCGCAGTGGTTGTTCTACTCAAGTCTTGGTTGGTTTTCCTGCTGGTATTTGTTTGGGCTAGATTCTCTTTAGCGAGAATAAGAACAGACCAAATCCTCGAATTCGGCTGGAGAATCCTACTTCCATTGGCAGTCTTCCAACTAATTCTTTCAGCAGTTTACCGATTGTATCTATTTGACCCTTCAGCAATGGATGATGGAACCTACGGAGGTACATCATGGGATGCTCTAGGAATACCATTCTTGATTCCAGCAATTACTACAGTCATATGGCTAGGAATATTCTTCCTGATGCTAAATGATGAAGATAAGAGCGGAAACACGGAACGTATGTTCCATGTGTATACAGACAAGCCCGCGGGAACATATGTCCCGGGGCAGGAGTGAGGTGAAAAATATGCCAATGCATCCACACGCAAAACCGAATTTTAGAAACCTATTTTGGTACCCGTTTAAGATTACTTTGATAACCGCATTACGAACCTTCCCGATATTCGGTAGGTTGTTTGGAAAGAGGCTTTCTGGTGGCTATCACAATACTACGCATCCGGAATTTTTGGATGATGGTTCTGCAGCGAGGGCTTCAAAGAGCTCGGAGTACAATGATATTTCACAACAGGAATTCGCNCCTGATCGAGTAACTTCAGACCTTTTCCCAACCCTTTGGAAACCTCAAACCGTTCAATACCCGTATGAAAGACTTGAAGATATGGAGCCATGGCTTTTCGTCCCAGGTAACTATAACGGAAGAATTGGTGTAATTTGGGAAACTTGTACTGCCTGTAAGTTGTGCGTAACCGCTTGTCCAAATGATTGTCTTCACATGACAACCGAACTACGAGTAGACGTCCTTGATGGTGCTGAAGGCGAACACGGAGGAATGGGCTCGGAATTAGAAGTTGGAGGATTTGCGGCAAAACAAATCGATGAAGTAGTCGAAACTCTAGATGACTTCAATCACGTAACTGCACACTCAGACACTCCAGACCAATGGAGATTTGCTGAAGTTCTTGACCTATCTGGAAGTACTGCTACAGTACGTTGGAATGATTCAGGTGCTGAACAAGAAGTCGAAACCTCTGAACTATTTGTTGCAGATGACCAAATTGTATCTGGTAGAATTGACTTAGGGCGATGTATGTTCTGTGGATTATGTATGGAAGCATGCGGATTTACTTCATTCTTCATGACCAATGAATATGATGGTATGTCTGGATTTTCTCGACAAGACCTTTGGTTTGATGCTAGTAGAACTAGAGTCTTGCCTTCTGTCCACCAAGAAGCAGTCGACTCTGAATTAGCTAAGCGTGCTAACAAAGAGCGCGACAAGAGAGCGAAGAAGGCAGCTAGGGCTGCTAAGGAGAGTGCTTGAAATGGATGTAGGAGCAATTGTTGAGGCGGGTGTTTTCTTTCTTTTTGCAACTATCACTATTGGTGGGGCATTAGGATTAATTCTCGCTCAAAGAGTTGCTCACTCCATGCTTTCACTGATTTTTTGTTTTATGGCAGTTTCTGGAATTTTCATTCTTTTAGGCGCTGAGTTTTTAGCAGCGATTCAAATTCTTGTTTATCTAGCAAGTGTTGGATTGGTTGTACTATTCGGTATTATGCTTACTCGAAGACAAATACTTGAGGAGGATTTTGAATGAAATTCCTGTCTTTAGTAACTAGAATTGGACTTCTTGGACTTGGCATGATTCTTGTTTCTGTACTTAGTGCAGACGAAGTCTGGGATAATTCAAGCGACAATGAACCGACAACTAATGCTCTAGCAGATATTATGCTTAATGAATGGGCATTACCATTACTGGTTCTTGGAATTTTAATGTCTGTTGCAATGATTGGAGCGGCATATCTTGTTCGTGATGAAAGAAGAGAAAACCTTCTTTGGGAATTTGGAGGTGAAGAAGAATGATTGATCCAGCATGGGTTTCTGCACTTTCTGCTCTCCTGTTCGTTATCGGACTTGGTGGGGCTTTTACTCGTAAGAATGCCATCATCGTATTGATGTGTATTGAGTTGATGCTGAATGCGGCAAATATGCAATTTGCAGCCGCTGCAGTTCATCATGGAGATGCCACCGGATGGATTTACACTATTTTTGCAATTGCAATCGCGGCAAGCGAAGTCGCAATTGGACTGGCGATTTTCCTTGCTATGTATGGTAAGCATGAATCGATATCATTGGACGATGTAGACGTCTTGAGGAACTGAGGTGATATGATGGCAAGTAGTTCAGATGTTATTCTCGACAGCGATATGGTTCAATATGCACCACTAATCATTCTTTTACCAATGTTAGCATTCCCAGTGATTTTATTCCTGGGACGCGTATTCAATAAGAACCCATTTTGGAAGAATAGTTTGAAAGAAGGGGGGCTAATTGCTTTACCAGTAATGGCTGCGAGTTTGATTATATCTCTTCTATTGATCAAAGACCATATTGGTGGTTTTGCTGGAATAAAAGATTCAGTCAATCTTCTTTGGGTTAATACTACAGTTTGGGATGGAGGCGTACTTGAACCTGTAAGTCTTGGTTTTGGAATATATATCGACCACGTTACTGTGATGCTACTATTTGTTGCCTCATTCCTTTGTCTTCTAATCAATATATTCAGTATTGGTTACATGAATACAGACCCGATTAATGATAATAGAAATCACCGTTTCTATGCAGAGTTCGTTCTATTCTGTTCAGGAATGCTAGGTATGGTTCTTGCAGATTCATTCCTCTGGCTATTTATCTTCTGGGAAATTATGGGTCTTTGTTCCTATCTTCTAATCGGATTTTACTATGAACGCCCAAGTGCTGCTTATGCCGCAAAGAAAGCTTTCCTAACCACTCGTATTGGTGATGTTTTCCTTGTTATAGGATTGGTGATGATGTGGGATATCTTTGGTTCGCTTGACTACGATGTTATTTTCGGTGCTCTTGAGGATAAAGAATTCATGGCAGGAGTTTCATCTAGTACTCTACAATGGGCACTTGGAATGATGTTTATCGGAGCAGTTGGTAAATCTGCACAATTCCCATTACACGTTTGGTTACCAGATGCTATGGAAGGGCCAACACCAGTATCTGCACTTATTCACGCGGCAACCATGGTTAACGCTGGACTTTACTTAGTTGCTAGAATGTTCCCATTCTTTGGAGCCGAAGCACTTAGTGGAGACCTTGTAGACTTAGCATTCATCATCGCCTTAATCGGTGGTATTACTGCGGTTATGGCAGCAGCAATTGCCTTTGTTCAAAATGATTTGAAGAAGGTTTTAGCATATTCTACAATGAGTCAATTAGCGTATATTTTCACAGGACTGGGTTGTGCAATGTATCTTGCTAATACCTTGGACTGGCATAATGATAGCGATTCCCATTACATCGTTGTTGTAGCATTTGGAGCGGCATTATTCCATCTGTTCAATCACGCGATGGCAAAGGGAATGCTGTTTATGGCGAGCGGTTCAGTAATTCACGAAGTCCATCATGCTCATCATCACTTACATCACCATGACGACCATGGAGATGAACATCATGACGACCATCATGAGGATGACTTTGATGCACAGTCTATGGATAACATGGGCGGCCTTGCATCAAAGATGCCACTTACAGCAACAGCAATGTTAGTTGGTTCAGCCTCGATTATGGGTCTACCATTCATCGGAGGATTTTGGTCTAAAGAGGGAATCATTGCTAATGCTTGGAGAGTCGCTCAAGATGACCCAAGATTCCTACTTCCAGCAATGTGCGTATTAATTGGCGCTGGAATGACCGGCTTTTATATGTCCAGAATGTGGCTAAAGACATTTGCTGGTAAGCCAAATAATGAGGTTGCAGCTCATGTAGGTCCAACAAATACATGGATAAAGATACCACTTTTCACTCTAACTTTCGTAACTCTGTCAGCAATTATACTTGCAGGAATGGGCTTCACACACTGGGTTTCTGAACAGGGCGAAGGGCCAATGCACCATGGAAATCTGTTCAAAGGAATTGCCTATGAATTGGACCATGCATTTGCCAATGGCGACCCATTCTTCTTCATCTTGACATATTTGGCTATAGCTATTGGAGCAGTATTAGGTCCAGGATTAGCAATGTCACTTTATGGTGGTAATTTAGCAGAAGGCGAACAGACCAAGCCTTGGATGAAGCCAGTCATCAAATTGAATGCTTGGGTTTATGCTCGTTTCAACTTCAATAATAGTGCGATTGCTCAATCTAGCCTTACCAGGGCTCTCGAGCAAAGGTTGTACATTGATTACTACTATGATATGGCCATGCTCAAGATTGTAGCAGCCTTTTCCAATAAGTCAGCAGAAGCCGATAGTTTGGTAATTGACGGAACCATCAAGAATATCGAGAGAGGGTCTCAGTCTCTATCAAGCGTAGTTCGCTCTTTGACCACAGGTTCTGCAAGAGATTACATCTTGATGATATCAGTTGGAACATTAGCGATTTTCTTCTTATTGTGGGGGGTGGCATGATTGAATGATTGGATTTCGATTCCATTGGTGGCTTTCCCACTAATTAGCAGTATGATTTTACTAGCCTTTGTTTCCAATGCTTCACCAAGAGTTCGTGAAGGATTGGTTAAGCCAATTAGAATGGCTTGTTTGGTTTTCTCACTACTACTACTTGTTTTGACAACTGGAATGTTCTTCAAGTATTTTGGAAATGTTTCTTGGATGGACATTGAATTCAATGATTACGAGTACTTCGTAAGTTATGCTTGGATCGATTCACTTGGAATAAATTGGACGGTTGGATTAGATGCTCTATCTTTCCCAATGGTTTGGCTGACAACTTTCTTACTACCTGTGACAATAATTGCAACTTGGAATGAAAAGTATGGTGCCACCTATTTCCCTCTACTATTGATGATGGGTGGGGCTTTGATTGGCGTCTTTGTATCTTTGGACTTGTTTATGTTCTATGTGTTCTGGGAACTTACATTAATTCCAATGTTCTTCTTGATTCTAAAGTGGGGCGGAGCAGACAGAAAGTATGCTGCTCAAAAATTCTTCATCTATACATTCACAGCATCTGTGATAATGCTTCTAGGTCTAGTGACTCTATACTTCCTACAACAACCAAACTCACTTGCATCTGCAGGTTCAATGACTGGTCGCAGTTTCTCTATTCCGGAATTGATTGATTCTGCAAGAACTGCAAATGTAGGCGATAACTGGTTCTTAGGCAAGACAATGCAGAACATATTATTCGTAATGTTGATGATTGGTTTCTTGGTAAAACTACCAGCAGTACCTTTCCACACTTGGCTGCCTGATGCTCACGTTCAAGCACCAACTGGTGGTTCAATGCTATTAGCAGGTGTAATGCTGAAAATGGGTGCATATGGAATGTTTAGATTACCTCTAAGCCTATTCCCACATGCTCTATACCATTTCCAACTAGCATTGATGATTATTGGAATGGTATCCCTGGTATGGGGTGCAATTGTTTGTTTGGGTCAAACTAACTTGAAGAAGATGGTTGCCTATTCATCGGTTTCCCACATGGGAGTAATACTCATCGGTATTGCCACAATGCAACCTATGGGTTGGGCAGCAGCACTATTCATGATGTTTGCACACGGTATAATCAGTCCAATGCTGTTCGCAGTATGTGGTGCTTTCAAACATCACTATCACAGTATGGAAATTGGTGCTATGCGTGGAATGGCAAAACATTCACCATGGCTTGCAACATCGATGATGTTTGCTTGGATGGCTTCTTTGGGTCTCCCACTACTTGCCGGTTTCGTTGCTGAAATTATGATGCTTATCGCTTTGTGGCATATGATTTCACTCGATGGATGGAGTATTTGGTGGATGGTTGGACCAGCACTGGTTCTCGCTCTTACCGCAGCATACTATCTATGGTCGATGCAGAGAACAATTTTCGAAGGTGGGGATGATACTCAGCCACCAGCCAATATGGTAGGTAAAGTAATCCCAGATATTTCCAATCCAGAAAAATTCGCAATGTTGATTTTAGCATTCTTTACAATCTTATTCGGCGTAATGCCATGGATTGCGTTAGACATGATGGATGATTGGACCAAACAAATATTCAACGGTTTGATATTATTTGTTGGAAAGGGAGGCGCTTGATATGTCTACATTGAAAACAGTTGAACCATTTGGTGAAGGTTTTATCTCCGCACTCTGTCCTGAATTAATTCTATTTGCAGGTTTGATACTACTAATTGTAGTTCCTAATCTCGGGGGCGGAAAGTTCAGAATTCCAGGAACTCAGACCAGAATTCCTTGGTTATTGGGCGGTAAAAGATTCAAGTTGACTAGCGACCCAAGATTACCATCTTGGATTGCAGTCATTACCATTGGTACATCCTTTGTCATGACTATTCTCTCCTTCCAAGATGGAGTGGAAAGAACTGCTATTGTTAGTGAAGGAGGCACTCAAATTCTGATGATAAATGCCTTTAGTCGAGTCTTTGAATTGATATTCTTCGGTGCTTTGACACTAGCAGCATTTGCCAGTATGAACAGATTGGATGTCAAAGGAATAGGTGCGAAGTTATCCACTGATGAATTATACAATAATAGAAGACAGGGTGATTTCTATATTTTGATGATCACCTGTGCTCTTGGAATGTCTATCGTCGCTTTAGCCCAAGACTTATTTGTACTATTCATTGGACTTGAGTTGGCATCTTTCTCAACCTATGTTCTTGTTGCATTCTTCAAGGAATCCAAGGCTGGAACCGAGGCTGGAATGAAATATTTCATCGTTGGTTCTGTAGCTTCAGGAGTAGGTTTGTATGGATTGTCAATGTTGTATTTGTGGGCAGGTTCTCTACAATTAGATGTACTAGCAACAACATTTGCTCAATCTGGAAGTGATGCACTACCAATGATTGGTATTGGATTTGTTTTGGTTGGCTTTGGTTTCAAAGTTAGCGCAGCACCTTTCCACTTTGCAGCACCTGATGCTTATTCAGGGGCAAGCAGCCCAGTGGCAGGAGTTCTTGCCACAGCGAGCAAAGCAATGGGTATTGTTGGTCTTTTACGAATGCTGTTGATAGTTGCAGCACCTGAGTCAAGCGAGGATGGAACAGTTTGGCTTGTATGTCTAGGATTATTATCTGTTATCACAATGACGTGGGGTAACTTAGCTGCTCTTGGTAGTACTAATCCTAAGAGAATGCTTGCTTATTCTTCAGTAGCCCATGCAGGTTACATGCTTGCAGCGATTACCGCTATTGGAGCATGGAATTGGGATGAAACATTATCAGGAGACCCTGGAGAAGCAGCAGTAGTTGTATTGACAGCACTGATGTTCCACTTGATGGTATTAGTAGCATTCAAGTTAGGGGCATTCCTCGTCTTATCTGTTCTTGAATCAGAAGGTGGCGGTTCGAGGCTATCTTCTCTTGGCGGACTTGCCAAGAGAGAACCATTCCTCGCAGTTGCTATGTTTATCTTCATGATTTCATTAGCAGGAGTTCCACCTTTAGCAGGATTTATGTCGAAATTACTAGTGATAATGGGAATTGTCAAAGTTGCCCTTGGTGACATGAGTGAAGCATTAGCAACTGGTAGTGAACTTGGATTATCTGATGTTCATTGGGTTTGGTGGCTAGCATTAGCAATGGTAATTAATTCAGCGATTTCAGTTTACTACTACCTAAGAATTGGAGTTGTAATGTTCTTTGAAGAACCCGAGGAAGGTAAAACCGGACCGCTTCCAGCAGGATGGCAAGTTCGCTTCGCAATACTTGCCTGTTTACTTGCTACAGTATTCATGGGAGTGGCAAGCGATAAGATACTTGAAATCTGTGAAACAGCAGCACAAAGTTTCAATTATAATTGGGCATAAAAACGCACTTAAACGGGTGATGCCTTCAATAAGGGTTGACTATCAGCCTATATTAGTGAGACATTGTGGGTCGTAGACGTGAAGAAAAAGTAGACGTGGAAGAACTAGCCCGTCTAGAGAATCCAGAAGATGGTTCTTCTGGAAAGATTCGTGTCAAAATGCCAAACCGCAAAATAAACGAAATGTTCGCTTTAGCAGAACAAATTCTTGGTGGTCGAAGAGTAACTATTCTTTGTGAAGATGGAGAGACGAGGTTGGCTAGAATTCCTGGCAAGATGAGAAGGCGCCAATGGGTTAGAGAAGGTGATTTAATCATCGTTTGGCCTTGGGATTTCCAAGACTCCAAAGCAGATGTCAAGCATAGATATACCAAAACTCAAGCAATGTACCTTTCGCGTAAAGGAGTTCTACCAGATGATGTCGATGTATTTGGCATGAATGTCTCTCATGATGATGATGATGAGCACGACGATCTATTCGGAACTGTTGATACTGATGAAGATGATGATTTATTTGGAGAGGCAGACACTCCAGATGATGATGATGATTTATTTGGAGATAGTGAAGATGAGGAACAGGATGATTCAAACTCTAAAGAAGAGGCTTCTGAAGATAAGCCTGATGAACCAGAAGAAGAATTTGAGGCTGTAGAAGAATATCCTGCAACCGAAGAAGATAGCGATGAAGATGACGATGAAGACATCGATATCGATTCACTATTTGGTTAGGATTTATTGGCCTTATGGGTGGTCAAATGAAAGATTTAGAAGACGACTGGGATGAACTTGCCATAAACAAGAANCGTCGNCNNCNTAAAAAATCTAAATTCAANAATTCNGAACATCAAAAGGATGCAGAATTTTCNCGNTNNGAGGAAANANAATTCATNGANACTCTAGAGANTAANTCTGGAAAGTATTCNTGGATGAANGAAAAGCGATACAAAACNATGTTTAGGAATATNGANGATAANATNCAAGGTGCNATGGGNAAAGGTNCNTTTGANTGGGTNGATAGAAGAGTTTTCGACCAAGTCTTTGATAGATTAACTTTGATGTCANTGTATAAATTNATGAAAAANGGAGTNNTNGATACGCTAGACTTNCCAGTNGCGAGAGGAAAAGAGGCTCACGTTTTCCATGGCACAGATATAGATGGAAATCCAGTGGCAGTNAAAATNTTCCACACNTCAAATGCNGTTTTCAAGAANCTNATGCANTACATAGANGGNGACCCTAGATTTACTGGACTTAGNCGTAGACATCGAGATTTAGTTGATATTTGGGTTCGTAAAGANCAAAGAAACCTTACNCGTTTAGCCAAATGGGGNCTTAGAGTNCCTAAGCCANTNGGATTNCACAAGAANGTNTTGGTAATGGATTACTTAGGAGATGAAACTTCTCCTTTNCCNAAACTACGTGAAGTTAAGGTCGAAGAACCACAACCNGTNTATGATGAATTACTCGAGTTTTTAGCGGTTTCATGGCAAAAAGCAAANTTGGTNCATGGNGATTTNTCTCCATTCAATATTNTATGGAATGATGAGGATAAGCCAGTGGTAATNGATGTNGGACAAGCGGTTATNCANTCNCANCCTAAAGCACAAGATTTCCTTGTTAGAGANGTNACTAGATTAGTCGANTGGGGTCANAANAANAANNTNGATGTTGATTTGGCNGAAGCGATGTATGATGTNNTAAACATGGACNTAAGTCANGTAGAAGAAGTTTCTATTGATTGAGATNANTCTTCTTCCCAANTNATTTCTTCATCNNCANNTAGTTCCATCATTTCTTCNACNGCTTCTTNATCNGNAGGGTCAACTTGNGAGGCTTTCATTCTTCTTGAACGNCTATCACTAATTTCTGATAGTCCTGGAACTAGGTGTTCAAAACCAACATATGNNNNAGNGTCNTCCTTGAGTTCAATNGNNTCAAGAGAACGATTTGATAGTTTTGTTCTTCTTCTATCCTTTTCTAAATAGTTTAGAACAGAACCATGTTCTGNNCCACCNGCAAGCATTTCNATNGCNTGTTGAGCNGCAAAAAGACCTTCTTCTTCACCGATNATTACCACAGTGGATTTATAGATTGTAATTTCAGTATTGGTTAAATTTTCAATCAACTTTCTNATTTTACCCTGACTGCCAATAATCCTTGAACGAATTCTACGTTGTTGATTAGAACGCTTTCCAACAAAATCTCTCAAATCTACCATTTCAAAAAAGTGCTGNTCNTCAAATAATCTTANNGCAGCCTTNGGAGCCATTCCTCGNCCNATCGCTTTGATTACATTTGGTAATTTCATNGCTTTAACAGGGTCNTAAGANCCNGCTTCACCCCATANNACTTCGACTTCTCCTGTNACAGAATCGATATTCAATTCNTTNCANCCAGCTGAATTNCTNAGNGATTTTGCTGTNACTCCTTTAGCACCAATCAAGACAGCGATTCTGTCTTTAGGTACCCTAGGAAGTGCTTGGCGCATAAACCGTCCTGCCACCCTTCTCTTTTCAATCTCTTGGCCTATTACTGATAAAGGAAATAGCAAATGATGTAATCAGAATTAGAATTATTGAAGGTGCAAATGAAGGGGCATCGATGATACTACTAATCGNGGCGCCAGTTACTACCATGTGGTTCTTATTGTTCGATTCATCAAACTCATCAATTACATTATTTGGATCGATTACCAACCTTAGGTCAAATTGACCTGAATCGGGAACAGTATAATTCCAAATTAGTAATTCAGTAGAATCCGTAAGAGAGCCCGAGTTCAAATTTCGAGTTTCCAAAACGGTCCAAGAAACCGAAGAAGTCCTATCTGCAGGGGCTGATTCAAGTTGTATTGTCACACTACCGCCATAACTTTCACTTGTTTCTAAAAGACTGGATATTGTTACATTTCCAGTCNTTTCTCCAGGTTTAACAATCAATCTATCCAAATTCGTTTCACTCGTATTCCAGTACAGGTCAAGGCTGGGTAGTATTTGGTATGAGGCTGGTGAGGTGGTGATGGAATTTCCTGCAAGGTCTACAACATGTGCTCTTAGCATCAAGTATTGCCTAGACTTAGTAGACCAACTCGATTGTGCAACTACTCCACTCAAACCATTAGAAGAAATCTGTTGCCAACTTCCTGAAAGGTCAGGNGTTTGTCCAACTCCATTCGAGTCAAAACCATACTCAATGTATGAAGCGACTGTATCGATTCCAGATGTCGAATCAAAGGCTGAAAACTCTACAGGNACAGTTCCAATTCTATCGGTTGTGATTTGTTCAACAATCCATCCGATTTCTTCAGGGTTAGAAGTATCAATTTGAACATTTAGTTGGGTGGTTGAACCAATATTTCCAATCTTGTCAACTGCACGCAATGAAACAGTGGTCACTCCTTCAGGTAATGTGAGGTCATAACTATCGCTAGTTGTCGCACTCCATGCCACCCCATCAGTACTCACCTCGGTATAGTCAACACCGCTACCCTGTCCATCATCAGCAGAAGTAATGAGTCCAGAAATAGTTACAGTAGAGGAATCATACCATGATGAACCATCACCCACAGTAATTGTGCCTAGACTAGGGCCTGTTCTATCAATTCCAATAAAAATTGTTTCTGTAGCTGTTAGTCCAGAGTTATCATAAACAGTAATTCGAGGATTCCATGTACCCTCTTCCATATTTCCAGANGCCCAGTCCCAACCGTAAGAAATTGAACCNGGNCCATCATTNGGTGGTGTACTNGGNCCNGGNACATTTACCAAACTAGCGCGNAGTAAATCATCATCNTTTACNCCCCATCTNAACTCNAAGGTNCCNGTNGAATCAATATCGAACCAAGCCCTATCATTTGCAGAATCCCCACTTCCAGTTACAGGATTCAAAACCGTAAAAATTGTNATTTCAGGTACTTGATTNTCTATNGTAAANGAATCGGAAAGTTGNACGACATCTTCTTGATTNGTCGAGTCGTAAGCAGTTGCTCTAAGACTATATGTNCCNTTNGAATAACTNGTAGAATCAAGNTANGTCAACCATGGAGATGAGGTTAGNTTGGTTACAGTAGTCCANGNNACTCCATCTGAGATTTCTACTANCATNGAAGANACNGTAGAAGTTCCTCCTAATGTGAAAGANA
The DNA here is from genome assembly GCA_002172355.2 of Euryarchaeota archaeon TMED132. Taxonomy (GTDB): domain Archaea; phylum Thermoplasmatota; class Poseidoniia; order Poseidoniales; family Poseidoniaceae; genus MGIIa-L1. The sequence continues at coordinate 6,418 of NHGH02000005.1, read as the reverse complement.
CGGTATANAGNCCAGTAACACTCTGCCCNGATGTNGGTCCNTTAGAATANGTGATAGTNACATCTGAGTTGGAAAATNATGAGTCATTTTCTTCTAATTNCAAATAACTTTCAGGCTCTAAATTCATNTTTGCTAGCATNGAAGTAAGCATAATNAGTCCAAGGACTAGAGCCACTCCCCCCCTTCGCATGAAAGTAAGAGGTTCGGGGTTATCCTTCAATGCTCCCCTTGTAAATCCACATTTTCAATTAATTGGACNATTTTTTCTAAGTGCGGNATNNTGAAAACTAGTCTTATGAGGCCGAAATAACACCATGTTTAGAGATGGGTTCAAGTGCTTTGCAATATGTCGATGTTGTATATGGCAGGTAAGTGGCAGGTCATCGTAGGTGTGATGATACTTAGTATTGCAATTCTNCCTGCTAATATCGCAGCATACAATAGTGGNGGAATCGAAGCCTCGGAAGCACAGGTTGCTTTAAGTCCTTCAACTGGATTGACACAAGGTGATTCTGTTACCATTTACCTCACCCTATCTAATACTCTACAGTCCGATGCTTTTGATGTGGAATATGCATTTTACATGAATGATTATACATCGAGTCAACAATTATTGAAGAGTGTAGTTGATATCTATGCTCAAGAAACAGAAACNGTTTCAGTAACTTGGGATAGTTTACAAGAAACAGATAGTCGAGTTTGGGTTGTATTTGAGTACGGGGGCAATGAGCAATCATTCTTCATTGACTTTGACGTTGCAGGTTTGCCAAATCTTAGAATTATGCAATCAGAAATTTCGCCTTCCAGTGGAATCAATTCTGGCGACACAGTACAATTATCCACACTGGTCAAAAATACAGGTTCTGAACCCGCCGTTGCTAGNANATTGCAAATAGATTTACCATCTACGCTAGTCGATGAGGAAATAGCAACATCTGCTTTATCTCCAAGCCAAGAAGAATGGATTAATACCACATTCACTGCTCCTTCAAGTGGGACTTATTCGATTTATGTNACTCCGGATTATCATGATGAGGTAATTGAAGCATCTGAAAATAACAAGGTAAAAACAGTTTCATTAATCGTTGAACCAAGAATGGATGTCTATCATTTAGAAAACATTACAATTACTTCAACTGAAGGCTCACTCGAAGGNCCTTGGACTATCGCTGGTAAACTTGCCAGAACTGGCGGTTCAGGAACTACTACTGTTCCAATGTGGATCGAAGTCGCGACCGATACAGGTGGAATTGTTACAGCACAGCCATTTGATGTTATTTTACAAGGAACAGGTTATGCAGAACAATCTTGGTCTACTATACTNACTTCGAACACAGTTACTTCTCTACCTCCGGGNGGATATCTATTGACTGCTCAGATAGACCCATTTGATGACCCTAATTTCCTTCAAGAAAGTAAAACTAATGACCGTTCAAGTGCTCTTTTGACACTCTTAGAAGTGCCTGATGTATTTGTCGATTCTATTGCTCGTCCATCCTCTCCTGAAGTGAATTCTGGAGAGAGAGTCACTTGGGAAGTTACTGTACAAAACACAGGTGGGGTTGATGTTAGTGGTAAATTAGAATATGAATTTGAAGGGGTTACAGACCTTTCAATTCTTATCAGTTTAGAACCTGGAGAATCCTATACTTGGGTAAGTACTCCTTTGCAGACCGGTTCAGGAGCACATCAAGCACCGTTCAAAGCAACATGGATTGCATCTCAAGGGAGTTCTGATAGTAATCCTGATAATAATATCGCAATTAATGATATCACTGTAAAGGCAGACTTAAGACTTGAATGGGCTCCCTCATCTCTTCAATTACTAGACTCGAACGGGAATGAGGCAACATATCCATTAGATGAAGGAGATAATTATACAATTTCTATTAATCTAACAACTCAGGAACTCGGAGAGATAAGTTTTGATTGCTTAGATGGTAAAAATGAAGAGATTTCAACTACCGAAGTAAACGTTTCAACGATTGGTCAAACAGTAAGCCTTGAGTGTGAATTTACTGCGACAGCTCCATTGTCATCAATTCAACTCAGACCATCAGACCCAACAAAGGTAACCACGACATATACTAGACAATTTTCAACTGCATTTTCCTCTACCGATGATTCCTCAGAACAGTCAAAATCCGGTACGATGACATTGATTGGATTTGGTGTTGTAATATTAATCGTAATTCTTGGCCTTGCAGTATGGTTTACCAGGGAGTCAGAAGAAGAAGTTGAAAGAGATATTTTCGAATATTGTCCTGCCTGTGATGGAGAATTAGAAGGCGATGAATCACGTTGTCCACATTGCTCTTTCAATCTTGATAAGGCGAGAAAACAATTCCATCAATGCCATGAATGTGGAGAATCAGTACCTGACTTAATGGATAATTGTCCNTANTGTGGTGCTCANCAAGATGTTTCTTCCTTCTTTGAAAGAAGAGAGAAGAGAGAACGCAGAGCTCCTAAGGTTGAGGTCGCTTTGCCTGAAGTAGATGAAGATGAAATCGTTTCAGGAACAGAAAATTTCGATGAAACCGTGAAAGAATTTGGTTATGATGAAGACCAGTTAGAAGAAGAGTGGGATGAGAAATTCGCTAAAGCAGAAGCTGAGATTGCTGAATTAGAACAATCCTATGAAGAACTAGGTTCAATAGATGGGCTAACGCCTGAAGAAATTGAAGAATTAGAATCTCAAGTTACAACTAAATTACGTAGTATGAAACAGTTAGGCGAGCAATCAAATGACATCGACGAAATGTTAGCGGGCAAGGGCGATTTAATCTCTCACAAAGATGATGGTAGCGAATTATCGGCTAGTGATGCAGAAATCCGAGGTAGGTTGTACGAGATCACTGGAGAAGAAGGAATTATGCCAGGTGATAAAGTACATGTTGGTATGAATCTTTCAGACGGTGCATTAGCCGGTAACGAAATTGAAGAAACAAGTAGTGACTTTACATTTGAGGACGACCAACCAATCGCTAAATTAGATGATAAAGAAGACCTTACTCCAAAGCGTCAACAACCTAAGCGCCGTGAAAAGAAGAAAACAGCAGAATGTGGCGCTTGTGGTGCTCAAATACCAATTATGGCCAAGGGGTGCCCTGTTTGTGGCGCTGAGTTTGAGTGATGTCCGTCGGCTTTCATAGGGTTCGTCATAGCCAAGGCTCGGCCACCATGTGCGTCATTCGGACATGCGGGATATGTTTCCTGCTTTCAAATAAACGCTCATGTTTGGATATAATTCATAGCCAAGAATAATTTCGGTGATGCTAATGAGGGCAAGGGTTCTTCCACTTTTGATGGTTCTAGTCTTCATGACAGTAAGCCTATCAGGATGTATGGGGCTCATACAAGCAAGGGAGTCTTTGGAGGGAATGAGAGGCGAACCGGTGGACAAGCCATATGCTGATAAAATCGGTATGTCCCATACATTTCAAACACAATCCTTGCTAGATATTTTCGAGGAATATTCAAACAGTACATCATTCACTATCGATGAATCAGTACAAAGAATCGAGATATATTTCAAAGTTACAATTAGCGGTTCTGATAATATTGCTTGTATTGAGCAAGCCCCAGCCCGTTATGTCCGCCCAACGGTCACAACAGCATCTGGCGCAGTATTATGGTCGGAGGATGTTTGTGAAGATGTATCTCCAACAACTTATGATTTTGCCCAAAAGGATTTTGACTCACTAGGTTCTTTCAATCTTGAAGTACAAGCAAGAGGATTTGGTGAATCTACGTTAAATCAATTCCAGGATGATTTCATCATTATCATCAACATCTATCATGAGTGTAGACAGTATCCACAAGAACCACCATGCGATGAATAATCATGCGAGTGATTCACTGCATGCATATTTTCTAGAACAGTTTTGGCACTTTCCTTTTCTGTTGTGATTTCTCTTTGCTCCACCTTCTACCATGAGGCGTTGGATCTCTTGAATCGCTGAAAATAAATCTTCCTTTGTTTCTTCATCCCAGTATATTTGATGAATGTCTTCATTTCCATACCTTAAAATGCCGTAAGGAGTATTTCTTTTGGTACTTATTTCAACCAAGTGGAGGTAAGCGAGCAATTGCATCTTATGAGACATATGTGGCCTTTTTGGTATTCTTCCGGTTTTTTGTTCGACAGGGATGAATTCACCGTCTATGACCACTATTTGATCTGGTCTTCCTCGTAGTCCAATATTTTCGTCGATCAAAAGCCCTGAACTCTTTTCATCATCAGAATATACTACCTCAGTATTTTCATTTAGTCCAACATCTTTTCTTGCTAGTTCAGCAGCATTTTCAGTTAGTAATGCCCGTTGCAATTGCCAAGATGCTGCTAGAGTCCACAACATTGCTAATGTGAATAAGATAAAACCTGCTTGAGTTCTATTGTCAGCAGCAACAAGTGCAATCGAATGAATTCCCAGTAGAATGACAGTAAACAATAGGCTTATCTCAAATTTTCCTGCTTCAAACCAGCCACCTTGAAAATCAATAGCTTCCCATTCTGATTGCATTATTTCATTTTGTTTAATCAAACGATTTTTCTCTTGTCGTAATGTTTCTGATAATCCAAGCCAAGAGCGCCATGGTAGTGAAATTGCTAAGATAGTAGTAAATAATAAAATCGCGCTCCACAAAGCCAAATAACGGGCAAGGTCAATCGGTGAAACCAATATGTCATCAATTACAATAAATGCAATAGAGTCAATAACCAAGGCAATAATGACTGTAAACCACCAAGTCCAAATAAGTAAATGCCTCTTAAATTGTATTTGTTTTTCTTGAAATTCTACAACCTTTGTGTGTATTTCAGCATGTTTATTTTTTCCATCTTCTATCGCTTCCCCTTGGCCAGAATTTCCTTGTCTGGCTAATGACCAAGACATTGGGCAATATGCATGTCTTTCGATATCGCTGGCACTAATTCTAAGCGGGGAGTTTTCAGAATCTCTCCAGAATCCATCTTTACATAATTTTGCATCAGAAATGGCACTTGAGCGAGACATTTCCCTACTTACCGTCTCCCCCATAACATGTGCTTCTTNGTTTTCAATCTTGTAATCTTCTATGGTTTGAATCATAGAATTAGGTGAGAAATGTTTTATTCCAGGAATTATAATACTGCGAAGCGGTTTAATATGGGTGCTAAGTGGAACGGACGCTGAGGTCTATTCATGTCTGAAGAAGCGAGCCTATTGTTGCCATTTGAATCCTATGAGGAAAACGCTGTAAATATCGGTACTCAACAAAAGAGTGCAGATATGGCTAGATTTATCGAAAAAGTACGTGAAGACGGTCTTTATTTGNTGGATGTCAACATGACAGATTCCAGAATTAGAACCACTGCTGCTTTCTTAACAAAGTATGACGCACCTAGAGTTATGGTTGTCTCCGCTCGACAATATGGTCAAAGACCAGCAAGAATGTTTGCTGAAGCAATTGGGGCTAACGCTGCCGTAGGACGTTTTATTCCAGGCTCTCTAACAAATCCTGCTCTACGTTCATATGTAGAACCAGATGTCTTGTTTGTAACTGACCCTGCTGCAGATCAGCAAGCTCTTCGTGAGGCAGTTAACTCTGGTCTACCAGTAGTTGGAATTGTCGATGCAAACAATAACCTTCGTAATGTTGATATCGCTATTCCTGCTAATAACAAAGGAAGACGCTCTCTTGCTCTAATNTACTGGCTACTTGCTCGTGAAGTTCTAAANGTACGNGGNGAAACNACNGATGAAGATTGGGCTGCNGCNAATGATGTTGAAGAGTGGCAATCTACTTTCTGACCGATGTCAAAACCTAATAAGTGACTTTTAGTGCCCTGCTTATGGGAACTGGAGACGATAGTTACATCGACTATGGTAAGTACCAAGCCTCCCTTGAAGATTTGAGTTTTAGAAATAGAAGTATCCTACTTTGGTTTAGTTTTGGGATAATTTGGTTATTTTTAAATATCTACGTATTCAATATTCTTTGGTTTTGGGAAGAATTCTATTTTGCAATTTCAGAGGCAGGATGGCAAGTTGTCACTGAGAATTCCGACGGCACTCAGTGTGTAGTTACTGAATATGAATCATGCGAACGTCTTGTAGGGGCTGGCGGAGTTTGGTGGTCATTACTAGGTAGTTTGACGACCGGAATTGCTGTTGGGCCATTAGTCTTCTCTGCTTTGATATTATCATACCGAAATAAGGATGTAACCAAAAAGTGGAAAGACGAAATATGGGGATTATTATTTCTAATCAACCCTTCAATTATTTGGGCTTTATTATTCCTAATATGTTTACCATACGCATGGACATTATTGCCATGGGGTGAATGGTCTACAAATTGGTGGAAAATTTTCCCCTTTGGATTTGGATTGATTTGGTTGGGCGGACTTCCACCGATTTTGGTTATTAGTAATTTT
>NHGH02000017.1 GCA_002172355.2 Euryarchaeota archaeon TMED132 | reverse complement strand
TTTCGATAACCGTTCAAGATGAAGCAGCCGACATTTCGTATGCTAACTCACCGTTTACCTTCACTAAGAACGACCCGGCCAGTGGAGCGACTCCAACCAACGTTGGTGGGGCAGTAAGCACATGGGAAATTGATCCTGTTCTCTCTTCTTCGATACCAGGACTTTCTTTCAATCCAGCAAACGGTATCATTACTGGTACGCCAACAGGAATACATTCTGCCATTATATTCACAGTATGGGCAAACAATTCTGCCGACGATATTTCGACAACAATTACGATATCAGTTCGAGATGAAGCACCATCTTCAATTTCGTATCCAGGTTCACCGTATACGTTCACTAAGAATAGTATTGTTAACGCAGCGGCTCCAACATATACTGACGGAGCACCGACATCATGGTCGATTGATTCATATGATGATTTGCCAGCCGGCATCGAATTTGACAATGCAACTGGTGAGATCACCGGCACACCAACTGCAGTGACTGCTACAGTTACCTTCACAGTTTGGGGGAACAACTCTGCTGGTGACATTTCAACTACTATCGAGATGACCGTTGATGACATCGCACCAGCGTTTACCTATCCATCACTAGAAGTTGAATTAACCAACAACTCGGCGACATCATTCTCACCAATCAGTACTGGTGGTACTATCACATCGTGGGAATTCGTGGGAACTGAACCAAACGGTTTGAATTTCGGTCCTGGAAATGGAACAATTTGGGGTACACCAATTGACGTTCAAAGTAAGACTCAGTATCTGATTTGGGGTAATAATTCTGGTGGCCAACTTTCGGTTTACTTGAATATAACAATCTCTGATGTTCCAGTCGTCTTCAGTTACGCAGCAGACAATTACAATCTGACACGCGCTGAACCGATGGCCACACCAATCAGTCCAGTCTCCAACGGCATTGTAGAAACTTGGGAAATTGAACCTGACCTTACCGGGACCGGTCTTAGCTTTGACTCGGCAACCGGTGAAATCTCAGGTACTGCGATAATCAACATGACTCGAACACAATACACCGTATGGGCTAACAATACGGGTGGAAATGTGAGCCAAAATTTCAACATTACCATCAATGAGCCACGAGTGGGCTTAGATTACAGTCGAGAGAATGAAATATTTGTTACTGGAACGACAATCACACCATTGCATCCAACTGTCACTGGTGGAATGGTCGAGACGTGGGAGTATGAAGGCGTCCTGCCAAATGGACTCTTCTTCACTAATGGTGTGTTCACAGGCACACCTATTGATGTCACATCTCAAACTATGCTAACTGTATGGGCTAACAACACTGGTGGTGCAATAAACCACACATTGAATTTCACAGTAAATGCGCCGGGAGTTGAACTCGATTATGATCCAGATAGTTCAGTCATTACCATTGGTCAGCCAATGACCGCATTGACTCCAATTATAACCAATGGTACTGTTGCTGATGTTGATATATGGAGCATCTATCCAGAACTGGATAATGGATTATCTTTTGGAACCAGCAACGGTACGATTTGGGGGACACCAACATCGATTCAACCAATACAACTCTACAAGATTTGGGCCAACAACACTGGTGGTAATTCATCCCATGACATCAACATCACAATTATTGACATTGTTCCGGAAATCTCTTACAGTCTGGTAAGTGTTCAGATGACAAATGATACGGTAAGCAGTGATTTACCACTTAATCCGACAAACCTTGGTGGACCAGTAGTGACTTGGTCGATTACGCCAGAACTCAGTTCTGGTTTGATGTTCGATGTGTTAACTGGAGAGATATCTGGTACACCAGACGAAGTCAAGGCATCTGAAATCTACACCGTATCTGCCACCAATACTGGTGGAACGGATACGACACAGATAGAAATCACCGTTCTTGACCAAGTGCCAATGATTGCATACGTGCCTTTGGATGAAGTTCTGCTAAACAACTCGAGTGTCTTGAATATGGTACCTGAGTCAACAGGTGGAGCAATTGCCCAATGGTCGATTACTCCAGAACCATCTGCTGGTTTGTTCTTTGACACAAGTACTGGAATACTCAGCGGTACGGCCACAGAAATCAAGGTGCGCACAGAGTATGAAATTACTGCAACTAATGATGTAGGTTCAATGAGCGTTAAGGTGAATGTAACTGTTGAAGATTTAGACTATGACCTTTCGATTGGTCCGATTTACCTGCTGATAAATGAAGAAATGTTGAGTATAGGACCAACATCAACTCTCTCTGACTCTGTCTATGAAATTAGTCCTGACCTGCCTGATGGCATGTTTATTGGAGCAAGCAATGGAACCATTTGGGGAACACCAACAGATGATATGTTGTTGACAAACTTCACCATCTATGCTAACAACAGTTTGTTCAATGATGTGATGGTAATCCAAATAGGCGTTCTTGATGATTCAGACTCGGATGGTATGCCAAATCAACTACCACTTGATTACAATCCATCAGGTGGCCTAGTTGAAGACTTGGATGATGACTCAGACGGCTTTAGCGATGCTGAAGAAGTCAATTGTGCAACCGACCCACTTGATGCTAATTCATTGATAACAGACCTTGATGGTGATTCTATTTGTGATGAACTCGATGATGACATTGATGGTGATGGACTACTCAATGATGTGGAAACCAACTCATCAACTTACGTTGACCAAAACAATACTGGAACCGACTCATCAAACGCTGATAGCGATGGTGATGGCGTTTGTGATGGGCCTGAAGTGCCTGCCAATGGTGGTTGTTCAGTTGGACCAGATGCATTCCCATTCGACTCTGCAGGTTCCATTGACAGCGATGGTGACGGAATGCCAGACACTTTGAACGGAGAATCCACTAGTACGCCACCTCTTGTTGAGGACCTTGATGATGACAATGACAACTGGTCAGACGAAATGGAAGTAAATTGTGGAACTGACAGTTCCGTTCAAAACANTGTTCCAGGCGATGAAGATGGCGATGGAATCTGTGACGCACTTGATACAATCCTTGACTTACCATTTACCATGACATANCCTTCAGACACATTGACCCTTACCTTAGGCAATGAAATTAGTATTCAATTACCGACAGTTTCTGGCCTAGGTGAAGTTGCAACTTGGGAGATTAGTAGCGAACTGCCTGCAGGTCTAATCTTTGGATGGAGTCCAGCTAGAGACGCACACCTTGATGGAAGTATAACAGGTACACCAACTGAAGCAATGGATGCTACACAGTTCACTATATGGGCAAACAATTCTGCTCATGGCCAATCGTTTAACATCACGATTAGTGTGCTTGAAGAAGTTATAGATTTAGAAGATGAAGATGAAGGTGATAGCCAATTTAAGTGGGGTTACATATGTTTCCCGATTATCATTCTTCTANTATTATTGATATTTGTACTGTTTTTCCCGAGCGATAAAGAAGTAATTCTTGATGCAGAACCAGAAAATACCACTTCAAGGCCTAAGTTTGCTGAAGGTGAAGGAACAAAGGANAATCCTTTCGTCCTCAAACCAGCCAATGACGTCAACCCTGGTGATACAATCTACAGCGAGGAATTGATTACCATTACCAACATCACTCCTGGTTTGAAAATACAATCAGTTGATTACTCAGTGCAACAAGGCGAGCGCAAGTTTACGACAGAAGACCTGACATACGGAAATGAAGAAGTAAGAATGTTTGAAGCAGACGAGGAAGGAGTGATTAAGTTCCAACTAATCTTTGATGATAGTTTAGAGCCAACTCTCGGCGGTGGTGAATTCCAAGGTGCTATCAAGATTGGTAGAAATTCAGTTTACTTGATCTGGGATGTTAAGGTAAAGCCGGACCCTGGATATGTTAAGCAACAGGAGAATCTCGAATCTGAAAGTAAGAAAACCAATGCTGAAGCAGAGGCAAAAGCCAAATCAATGACAGAAGCAAAAGCAGAAGCAAAAGCAAAAGCAAAAGCAGAAGCAGAAGCAAAAGCAAAAACAGAAGCAGAAACAGAGAAGTTGAGAGCCAAGAAGTTAGAAGAATTAGAACGTGTTAGAGCTCGAGCCAAGACGATTGACTTTTCCACACTTGGAGTTGCCACTATTGATGAGCAAGACGATTTGCAAGAAATCAAAGGAATAGGGCCTTTTATTGCTGAAAAATTGAATGCTTTGGGAATTTACAACTTTGAACAAGTTGGTAATATGACGTCTAAGATCGAAGAAGAAGTCAACAAAGCAATCGAGTTCTTCCCAGGCCGTGTTAAGCGAGACCAGTGGGCTAAGCAAGCCAGAGAATTACACGATAACAAAAAGTGAATACTAAATTTCTGCGGAAATAGTTACTCCTTGAGAGTTACGATAGTGTAACCTAAGTATTAAACGATGCTTTCACTACCAGTGTGTATGAGAGTAGCAGTAATTACTATCTTGCTTTTGACAGCCATGTATCCTTTGGTTACATCATCATCGCTTGATGAAAGTCCATTTGAACCACAATTCACGGGTGCATCGGGAGTTGATGTAATCAGTGAAGTAGAACCGAATAATGTCAATACTTCTGGACAAGAAACCTATCCTGGAGACGTTGTTAGAGGCACAGTCGATATGTGGGATGATAAGCATGACTGGTTCAAAATTTGGCTGGAATCAGGCCAAACATTACTGCTAACCTTGTCTCATGCATCTGGCGATGGAGTCTCTATGTCGGTTTGGGATGAAGAGAATACTCACTTAGGAGTCAGTAATCCAAGTAAAACTCGTGATACAATATTCCTTGGTGAAGAGGAAACAGACATGGGTGGTGTTTACTTTGTTTCAATCAATGCTACAATGACTGAAGCAGGTGGAGGTGCATATGTTCTGGAAATTGATGCAGGTTATGCAGTTCAATGGTATTCTCCAGAAGTTGGATGGTATGCTGCATCTGAACAGTATGATGCTAAAGGCAATTTAATGTACACATCCAGTCTTTCAACATATCAGTTCGCTAATGCAAATACTACCGATAAGCAATCAGCACCAGTATGGTCTAATGGAGATTTTTGGAATCTTTCAGTTTCGATGCCAGAATTNTTTGGNACAACTTANGANGAGTATCATCAAATGACAGTAACTGGTTCAGATACAGTTTCTGGAAAAGAATGCTATCGTGTAAGTATCGTTGGAAACTCTACGCTCGAAATGAACTTTGCAGGTATGACTACTACAATTACAGATGAACAATCCGGTGTTGCTTGCTTCGCTAAAGATACTCTTTCAATGGTCCATGAGAATCTCACCTTTACTTCTTCAATGGAAACNTCTGGTGGATTTGGTATGATGAGTACCTCAGGTAGAACTTGTACTACCTCTGACTGGGGTGAACCAGACGAAGACTGTGATGATGTTGAAGACGATTGGGATGATTGTCCAGGAACAGCACCAGGTGCTGAAGTCGATGCTTGGGGTTGTTCAGATGCACAAAACGGTGGCGGCGGTGGCGGTGGAAGTGATGACACCGATGGTGATGGTATTCCCGATTCAAACGATGCTTGCCCTAACGAAGCCTCAACAGCAGAAAACGATGCCGATAGTGACGGTTGCCCCGACGATAACGGTGGTGGCGGAGACGGCGGCGGTGATGGCTCTGGCAGCGGTACGGCTGATGCAGACAATGACGGTGTAAGCGACGACGAGGATGATTGCCCCAACACACCTGCTGGTGAATCCGCAGACTTCTTTGGTTGCAGCGACAGTCAAAACGGCGGTGGAAACAACGGCGGCGGTAACAATGGTGGCGGAGATAACGGCGGCGGTGGATTTGGCGGACTTGACGACATTTGTATTCCATCAGGAGCAGACATGAGCCAAAAAACTGTAATCAATTCTGACTTAACTTATGCTAACGGAATCAATGAATTGAATTTCCCACTGACTGAAGGCAAGGTTTGGAGTGAAGCAGCAGTTGGTAGTGGAACAATTTCACTATCGATCGAAATGGGCGGATGTACAATCTCGACAATGGATATGGATGATTCAGGGGCTTTACCGCTGAACTATCGTCATTTAGGTGACCAATCATTTACTGTCGGTCAATCTTCAGTCACTGCTACAGGAATCCAAGTATTTTCTGGTAGAGAAGGAAATAATGACTGGGCTACTGCAGATTTCACACTTCTACAAAGCGTTCCTGATGATGTGGCAAAGATGGGCCTACCATTTGCGGCATGGATTAACGTAGTTGGATTCAATGAATTTGATTCAACAGTTAATCTAAGTGCCAGTATCAATGCGCCAAATGCTCCTTTGACTTTTAATTCAACGCAATTATCTGTTGATGAATTAGGTGCAGTAATTGTCGATACCATGAATATGGAAAGTGGCGATTATGTCTTAACAATTACAGGAACTTCTAACGGCATGGACCGTTCAATAACTGTTCCTTTCACCGTTGATAATAATCCAGATTTTGATATTGTAACGCTTGACCCTTGGATTGTAATTCCTCAAGGCATTGAATGGGTAGTTCCTACACCAATTTTCATTGAACCTGTAAATGGATTTTCAGGTGCTGATGTTACTATTGGAGTTACAGTTCCTGAAGGTGTTTCCGCAAGTTTAGATTTCGCTACTGGTAAAGCACCATTTTTATCCGTACTAACTCTAACAATTCCTAGCAACTTGTCTGCTGGAGATTATACTGTAATTGTAACAGGTACAGCAGGTTCAACAGTTCACTCTGATGAAATTACATTTACTATTACTTCAATACCTGAATTCTCTTTAGATATCGAAAACAGAGAACAGATTATTGAAGATGGTACAATGTCGATTAGTGGAGTAATCGATGCCCACAATGGACTTGACTTGACTCTTGGCGGTGCCTTAGATGTGCTAATTGAGCCTTACAACCAAGAATTACTAGATTCAGCAGTTATTACATGGGGTACAATTGATTCAAATGGCGACTTACCATTTACAGTGACATTCAGCGTTGATGATTCAATCCCTCGTAATGAATACACGATTAATCTAAACGTTGTTTCTCTTGACGGAGGACTTGCTCACAGTGCATCAGTGGCCTTTGTTACTGAATCCTCAACACTTGACGGAACAGCAGTTGCAGCAGATGCTTCTGCAGTATCCTCTGGCAATACAAGTCAACATGATGGAACTGATGATTCAGCAACTAGTATTGCAAGCGGGGAAACCAATGATGATAGCAAGGATGATGATTCCGATTCGGATTCTAAATCATCTAATACAGCAATAATTGTTGGTTCCACGATAGGTGTAATAGGTATCATTGCAGGTGTCGCAGTAGTGGTATTACGTAGTAGAAACGGCGGTACAAGCAAAGACTTCGGTCAACAAATGTGGACTGACCAGACAAATATGGTTGCTCAGACACAAATGCCAGGTACTCCTCAAATGATGCAACAACCAGTTCAGCCAATGCAACAGCAACCAGTTCAGCCAATGCAACAGCAACCTGTACAACCAGTTGCTCCAGCACCTGTTCCGCAAATGGCTACAGCACCACCACCTCCTGCTCAACCAACTACTGTTGCAGATTATACAGGGCTACCTGCAGGTGGTCAATACGACCAATCTACTGGACAAACCATTTACATCCAAACAGATGGGACAAGATGGCAAATGATGGGCGATGGAAGTTTCAACAAACTTTGAATCGGAAATAATTGCTTTAATTCCTGAAACAGGGATATAGGTCTATTTTGCAATCTTTCTTGCTCTTATCCACATATCACAATCTGGATATTTAGGAGAGAATTGGAATGTTGCAACATGGCCTGGTAAAAAGAATCTTGCGATTTCTTTTAGCAGTTCCAAAGGACTGAATATAGGATATTGACCCAATCGGTAATTTTGAACTTGTATTACTTTCATTCCTAGGTTTTCTAGTAAATCAATTAGTAATTTTTTCGATGTAAAACTTAAGTGATCTGGGAGCGAATATGGTTTATGGTGATGTTCTGCTGGCACGTTTGCGGAATCTCCTGTTTGTAGTAGAAGTTCCCCTCCTTCATTTAGCATATCACACCATCTTGCGATGTCTTCTGGTGGATTTGGTAAATGGCTGTACACATTTAGTGCAGAAATAACGTCATACTTTTCTTGATGTGTTGTAAGGTCAAAGAATTTGATGTCCATACCTCTCTCCCTTGCACCTTCGAGTTTCTTGACATTCGGTTCCAATCCAATAATATCGATATATTCTCCACCAAAATCAGCCAAAGTTTCTACAAATTCCCCATGTCCACAGCCGATATCAAGCCATGTGTACTTTTTCTTTTGACTAAACATGAGTGCATAACTGAAATCATTTAATCGTGACAAGTATATCTCCTTCAGATATTCCTTGAACTTTCCAGTGACCTTTAGCAACTCATCACCTTTGTGCATTCCGGATTTGGAAGCTTCACTGATTTCCTCTAAGCCAGGGCGAGGGTTGAGGAAAAGAAGACCACAATCGAAACATTTGACTATATTATGGCCATTTTCGCTATCATAATGTTCATAATTGTTAGACTTGCAAATGTAGCAGTCTACTTCAATCATGTTTGGGGGGATGTGAGAGTAGAATTAAACTCACCGATGTTATTTAGATTCAAGAGGTATTGTTTCGGCTATAATTTTCAATTTTCAAAAATACAGTGGCCTCTTTAGAAGACAAAAAGCAATATGGTGCTCGTGCCGGGATTCGAACCCGGGTCGGCGGGATGAAAACCCACTATGATGGACCTAGCTACACCACACGAGCGACTGCTAAACCACCCGACTAACATCCTGTTGATAACAATTAGGTATGAATTGTTGAATTTTACTCGCTTGAATTGGTAATCTCTTCGACCGATAAATTGGACCACCATGACCATGCAAACCATATTGCTAGGGCGCTAACTATCATGACGATTCCAATCAATATTTCATTGTCCAGGAAGTTAAATATAGCGTCTAATGCTTTTTGGCCATAAATCCCTACTAAAATTGCCTCAAGTCCAAATCTCAGACTTCTGCCAAATAGCCCGGCGATCAAAAANGCCTTTTTGTTCATCTCGCCCATTCCAGCAACCCATCCAAATACTTTGTATGGGATTGGCGAGAAAGCAGCAATGAATATTCCTAAGTTGCCATATTTTATTGTTAAAGCCTCTAACTTGGCGACATGTTTTGGTTTAGCAAATCTATCTAACAATTGCCTACCCCATTTTTGACCAATTAGATAGCCGATATATGAACCGGCGACAGAAGATAATGTCACAACCAAAAACAACCAAGTGACTAGTGGCATGTCTCCAGCCGCATCGTATAGCATTGGAAGATAGAGTAAATCTGGTGGTACAGGTTGAATTATTGATTCTGTAAAAGAGACAACTGCAAGGGTTGCAGGACCAAAAACATCGAAGAAGTCCAAGATGGTCTCTTTCCACGACATATCTCTCGCTTTGGTGCATTAGTCTTGAATGTGCGCATAATCGGTGGGTTGATGGGGGGCTTTACAGGGTGTGCTACTGATGCGAGTACTCGATACGGCGGCTTTACTGCACTGGCCAGTGGCNGAATTAGCCGATGGAATCTGNGCCGAGAGTCAACGNCAAGAGATTGAGAACTTGAGTCCACAGCGTGCTATGCTTGTTTTCGCATTAGAATTAGATTGGCGACAAGTTTCTCCTAAATGGCTTGAAATGGCTAGAGAGGCAGCTGCTAAAACGGGTGACTTGCCGAGATTATCAGATGTAGATGTTGATGTTTTAGCACTTGCATTAGGTCTTGATTTACCATTGTTCACCGATGACTATCGACTTCAAAATATAATGCAGAGCGCGGGTAAGGCTACATCTTCGGTTGAGTCTAAAGGTGCTAAGCAAGTTTGGCGATGGGAATTAAGATGCACAGGTTGTAGAACTAAGACCGAAGTTCCTAGTGATGTTGACCGTTCAAAAAAGGGTGCAGTCAAAGATTGTGATATTTGTGGTTCACCAATGATGCTAAAGAAAGCACGGTGATCATTCTTCAGAATTCATTGCTTCTAGTGCAGCGACTTTCTTTTCCACTTCTTCAACATCCATTCCAGTCGGGTCAATTCCGACCGCTTTGGCTCGTGCAGCAAGTGCTTGGCTTGGAGTTCTTCCATCCGCTTCTAAATCAGCCTTGGTCTCTTCAAGTTTCATAGCGTTGGTTGTATGCTCCAGACCTTTTTGGAATTCACCCTTGGACCTTCCAAGAGCATTTGCCATCTTAGGTANGCGCTCCGCCCCGAANAAAACAAAAAATATGACGAGCAGTACGATGATTTCAAGGGGTCCTAGTCCTCCAAACATTACTCTTCCTCGTCTTGGGGTGGTGGTTGGGTGTGTTAAGGCTTCGCTGAAAAATTATCCAAAGATGCTAATTTAACCACCAGAAACGGGAGGCAAAAGAGCGATTTCATCGTTATTAGAAAGGACCTTTTCAATATCACATCTATCTCCATTAATAGCAACTGTAAGCCCGTTTTCTAACCACTTTTGGAGATTCATCGAATCTATCAAATCCTTAATGGTTGAAGGATTTGCGAGTTGAATCTCTTGTTTGCGTTGAATTTCTTCACTCAATGGTCCAAATGCAACTACACTTACTGTGATGCTGTTGTCTTGTTCGGCCATGATGATGCTTTGAAGCGGTAGTTTATCAACGCAGTTCCTTTGTAGTGAATTCATGCGACCTGTTATGCAAGCAACTGCATTATGGAAAATCTATGCCTCTGGCGAATCGACTGTACAAGCGGTAAGGGGTGTTGATGTTGAAATTAAAGAAGGCGAGATGATAGCCATAATGGGTCCTTCTGGGTGTGGAAAAACTACACTGCTAAATGTTTTATCNGGAATTGATGAACCAAATTCAGGTGAAGTTTTGATCGATGGAANTCCTATGTATTCAGTATCTGATGATAAAAGAACACAAATGCGAGCAGAAAATTTGGGCTTTATTTTTCAAGATTTTAATCTCCTACCGGTTCTCTCTGCAGTTGAAAATGTGGAGTTACCACTTCTCCTTCTGGGTAAATCTGCAAGCGAATCAAGGAAATCGGCATTAGAAGCTCTAGATTCNGTTGGTTTGGCAGACCGTAGCGAACACAGACCAACTGAATTATCGGGCGGTCAGCAGCAAAGAGTAGCCATAGCCCGCGCCATTGTTCATCACCCCAAAGTGATACTTTGTGATGAACCGACAGGCAATCTTGACTCAGCGACTTCGAGCACTGTCATGACCTTGCTCAAAGAAATCAACAAAAAACTTGGAACGACGTTTTTACTTGTCACTCACGACAAAGATGTTGCTTCACAATGTAGTAGGATTTTGCAAATGGATGATGGACTGATGGTCGATACAGGAAGAGGCGAAGAGGAGGAGTAATTCTGCTTGTTGAGATGCTCGTCCTATTGGTCGTCGTTGCAATTCCCTCGGGGATTTCAACCATACTAACAGGGCGTAGCAGGAATCTCTCTTTGTGGATTAAGTCAATATTGACCTTGGGTCCTGCGATAGATGCAATACTTGCATTTTGGATATTGGATGTCCTGTCAATAGAAGGGATGACTCTCTGGGCNGGTGCATTAAGTATTGCAATCATTAGTCATGTTTTACTTCAGCCCTTACTGGTTCCTCAAAGACTTGTAGTTTGGCGTTTAGCGAAGGAAAACGTGATGCGTCGCAAACGACAAGCAGCCTTGCTAATGGCGGGTTTAGTAATCGCTTCGGCAATAATAACCTCCTCTTTAGTGGTTGGCGATTCTCTTGATGCTACAGTAAGATACGAGATTGAAGCATCTTGGGGAGAAACCGATGTTACTCTTTCTGGTTTTGACCTAAGTACTGGTGAACGGGTTAGAATTTCTGAAAGTACTGCTCATCAATTATGGCAAGATATTCAACAAGATTCTGATTTAAGAGATGATGTAAAAGGTCAACAGCACGGTATAATTGCAGGTGCCAGTATTCAAGCACCAAGTGGTAAATCATTACCCACAGTGACTTGGGCCAGTATGAATTCAACCATNGATTCTCTCGAGGTATGGCCGAATCTTGGGACTCAAGAAAACGGAATAAGGTATATTGATATCGAGGAGCAAAACAATATCAATCNACAAACTCAAATTGCCATAAATAGAGTGCTTGCAGAGGAACTTGAACTTGAANTTGGNGACGATGTCGAGATAGGATGGTATGTCACTGATGATGGTGCCAGAAAAAGACTCGAACAAAATGTAACGGTNTTCAAAATAGTGGAAAATGATGGCATGGCTAATTTGGCTGGAACCAAATCTCCAGCGATGTTCACCGATCTCTCAACTGCCCAAGATTTACAATTATTTGATGGCGAACTCAATACAGTTTACTATGCACTTGCAGGTGATGTTGATGATGCTGGAACAATTGAGCCAGTAACCAAACGACTCGGANTACTGCTAAACAATACACTAAGTGCAGAAGATGTCGGTTTTAATCTAGACTTCCAACAACAAACNTCATCGCTTTCACTATCCACTGATAAGGGCCTTGGACGCTTACAAGGAGAGGATGTAGTATCGCTTCGGGAGAATCTTTCCAGCCTCCTTGTAGGAAGTACGATGATGGAAGTATTACAAGTTCCATTGGTTGAAATGGAATATGATTTTGAACAAATACTGACNCTTTCCTCATCATCCATCACCGAGATAAGAGAAGGTGAAAGAGCATTATGGCATGTATCCGATTCTGGCTTTGGCTATCAAATCGAAGGTTCTGGTTCAGCCTGGCTTTGGCAGGTTAAAGACTCAGAAAGAACCTATGATTTCGCATTGAACAATTCAGGTCAACTTGGCGCTATTGCNCATTCAAGTGGTATCACAATTGCCAGCGAATCAAACTATGATGATGAGGATTGGGCAAGTGAAGAAACCACTGGCATAATACATTCAATATATTCTCACGATAATTCTTGGTGGGCGACAGAGTTAGAAAATCAAGAACTAATATTGCACCGTTATAATCAAGATTTATCACAAGATGAACAAGTATCTCTATCTCTGACATTACCATCAACGATTCGTTCTATCGATATTATCGTCGAAGATTCACTTTACTTAGAAATCGAGGGATTGCTCAGTGTTGAGCGATATGTCTCAAGTTCTGTAAGCCTGGAAGATGACTTTTCTTCATGGTCTCAAGGCCAGTATTGGCCGACAGATGATTTGGCACAAAGCAATGTNTCTTTGCATCCCGATTGTAATTCTGAAACATCGCTTACTTCGGCTAAACTTGGAGGTAATTGGTGTAGTTATGATGATGGTTTGATGCGTTGGAACAGCACTGAAGTTGAATCTATACGTCTTCCAATCCTTTCAAGTGCCGGTGGCTTTGGAGAATTACCTCAATTATTCTTAGCATTTGGAGGTCAACAATCTCCAGTGACTGTTGAAGATGGTGATGTGTCGATAAGTCAGCGNCTTTCTCCATTATCGATGGTCGANAATGAAAGTAAGGTTTGGGTGAAGGGTTTGATTCCATATGCGTTTGGAAATGATAGTTCCTTAGGTCTGATAAATTCNGGAATATATAGTCAGCAAGATGGCTTGGAGTCACTTGAAGATTTGGACAGTGTAGTCTTAGGTTTCATCTCATTATCTGATGCTGAGAAATTATCAGCAGCAGCGGAAGATGAANGGTCACTGGTAATTATTGGAGGTGGCCTGTTGGAGTCAAATGATTCCAATATTACCGACCAAGCCATCATATCGTTTACAAATTGGCTTGACAATAATTCTGATAGCGATGATTTGGGCGCATCTTTCACGGCAGTAAAAGTCGAGGCGTCAAAGGCAGCAGCCCAATCCTCAGGAGTTATAGCAGGGATGTTTCTTGTGTTTGGAACCTTTACAATTGCAGCTGGNGTTCTACTAGTACTGACAATAATACTGATGCTTGCAGAATCGCGAAGATCCGAATTAGGAGTTCTTAGGGCAATTGGAATAAGTCGCTCTGATGCTCGGGCTTTAGCGGTCCAAGAAGGCGTAATAGTTGCCTCTTTAGCCGGTGTAATCGGAGCATTTGTTGGCCTAGGTTTAGCATGGATAATCAGTGTTGCATTTGACAATATATTTGCTGCTGCAGGCTCAGACTTATTCACCTTCGCTTGGGATTGGTCATCGGTATTTGCTGGTTGGGCATGGGGCTTCTTGATTGCAATAATCACTCTTTGGGGCTCTGCATTATGGACTTCTAAGTTGAACATAGTTTCCGCACTAAAAGGAGGTGTTGTTAGGATGCAAGAAGGAATTCCTTGGATTTTGATGTTGGTTCAAATAGTAACATTTGGTGCAACAGCGGTTTTCATGTTATTGTTACTGGTGTTTGGATTTGACTCAGGGTTATCATATCTTTTGTGGACTATTGGAGGTTTGCTCGCTTTGGTTTGCTTTGTCCCGATATTTACTTGGGAGTTGCCGATTCTGTTGAAATCAAAAAGTTCCAAGTGGCAAAATCGGGCAAGGCATAGTGGTCGCAATACATTAGCATGGTTGGGTGGTCTAATTCTTCTTTGGACAATTGCNCTTGAACCNATNGACCCGATAAGAAATAGNATGACTCCTGATGAGTTTTCATTTATCCTTCTTGGCTTGTTTGAAGTTTTTGCTGGTGTTTTACTTTTGACCAGTGCAGCCCCTGTGTTGGTCTCTAAAGTTGGACGTTCTCAATTTTTCACCAAGCGTTGGGGGCCTGTATTGCCGGTTGCCTTAGCTCACCCATTATCGACTCCAGTTCGCACTGCTGTAGTAATGGGAATGTTCTCAATCACGGTATTTTCAGTGATAGTTCTTGGAGGATATACCGAACAATTCGACAATTACTCAAGTTCATTTGTCGAGGATACAGAAGGTGAATTTGAATTGATGCTAACCGCNTCTCGTTCNCGTCCACTTGAACTATCCAGTGACCCATTGATGTGGAACTTGAGCACTCCTCTTCAAGACGANATTGATGCTGTAGGTAAAGTGTATCGCTCTGAAGTATTCTTGGAGGACAATACAGGTGAACGAATGCCCTATATTCTTCGTGGCTTCGATGATGGTTTTGCCAATCATGGAGGGCTACCACTTCACCTCTGGGATGAGTCACTTGGAGATACTGCTGAAGAAGCATGGATTTCAATTGGAAATCGTGACGATATAGTCTTAGTTGACGCCTCATTNGGCCTNGAATTAAGTACTGATGGAACTGGTATTTCTATGATGAGTTTTTCAATTGGAGATTCAATTTCTCTAATTGATTTATCAAACCCCGGAAACACTAGAAATGTAGTTGTTGGAGGCTTCCTTGAACAGTCTTCATATTTGTTCTCTCCAGGAGTGTGGATAAGTGGTGATATTTCTCAAGAACAATTCGATTCCAGGCTGACTAGAATGTATGTTAGTTTGTCCGATGAAGCCAAGCCAAGTTCTACTTTTGACTCATCTGAGATCCAGACATTTTCTGCCACTGGAAAGTCAGCAGAACTTAGAATTGCTTCTGCTGAGTTGGCAGAGCACCTTGAAGAGAAACTCAACGATGAGGGGGCATCAGTATCTATTATTTCGGATGATGTAATGTTAATTCAATCATTAGTCATAGCTTTACTGGGTATTTTCGAAGGATATCTCGCTCTTGGATTGATTGTTGGAATCGCTGGAATAGGAGTTGTTACCGTGCGTTCAGTGTCTGAAAGAAGAAAAACGATAGGTATACTCCGTGCATTAGGATATCGTAAGAGAATGGTTACTGCGACCTTTTTAGTAGAGGTTTCATGGGTCGGATTACTTGGAATTTTGAATGGTGTTTTGGTTGCAGTAGGATTCCATAGGTCTCTGTACAATTCTTTTTGGAAAGACCAGGGTGCCGATTTTGCTTTGCCTTGGTCCTCGATAATAACAGTCATAGTCGGTGGATGGTTGCTGATAATAATGGCTACTTTAGTCCCGATAAGGGCTGCTTCTAAGATACCACCTTCGGCGGCATTACGTGATTTATGATTGGTTTTATGTTATTTATCACATAATCTCGGATTTGATTATTTCGGTTTTTTACATTTATTACGNCTAAATACTTTCACAAATAAACCACTCTAATCCGATGTCTTAATGGCTCACTAAGAGTCTAAAATAGGCTTATATTGCCTGTTTTCACCCTTTCTAAACCTTCCCATAGTATAAATACGGCATTTGACGTGGAGCGGAATACCGAACCGTCGGAGGTATAGATATGAATAAAATGACCCCAATGATTCTCGTCATGTTAATGTTGACTAGTGTATTAGCAAGCATTGACTTCGTCGAGCTACAAGAAATGAAAGAAATTGAAGACACAAGTGGCCGTGCAAGTGCTGACCCAGAAGTTGTAATAATTACATCTCCTAGAGAAACTACTTGCGATNCGTCTGGTGACTGTCTTGACGAACTACTTGCAGGAGANCCTGTAAATTTCCGCGCTTACTTGCGTAACAGNGGAGATGCAGATCTAGATAACATGCAATATTCTGTTGATATTTANCTCAACAACAACGGTAATCGCGGTGATATCGCTACCGATNCTGCTGGAAATGATTTGTCATGGACAAATTATAATGCAGTTTGTANCACTTCNNCANNNTGCCAAGATNCNGTCTTGGCNCAAGGNNAATTCCTTACNGGNGGAGAAGCTNTNTTGAAGAATTTTGATGGTTCGACATTGNNTTGGANNCCATCNGCAGGATCTTACTTTGTAGTAGTATCAGTAACATCATCTGTTTTGGGCGACCCAGGTAANAATGAATTATCAGTTGCNGTAACNGTCCGTGACTACTNTGACGTTGCTGTTGATTTGACTTGGNTAGATGGCTCAGGNGCACCTNTNTCAGGTAGCGTTGANGGNGGNGGNGCTAANGACTTCCAAGTATCAGTTTCACTAACTTCGCCTGGTCAACCTTCGATGACTATTCGAAATGCTTCAGTTGAAATGACTTACGATAATGTTCTAACTGGTGACGCAGCCTCATTTACCGTTGGACATTCGGCTACAGTAAACACAAGAGAAACCCTAGGTAGCGGAACACCTGCTCAAACAGGAACACGACTTATTGTTGGTTCTGATGGACTCAATGGTTCTCATGTAGGCACTGCTACAGGTTCGATAACCCCTCCTGCTGTGCAATCTGGGCAATACTCAGTAACTGCAGTCCTAAAGGAATATGTAGTATATGGGCCTCACGGAACTAGTGTTTGTGGTGGTAGCGGATTAGATGCTGTTTACTGTGAAAAGACAGTAACCAGTCAAGATTGGGCTGATGAATACTCAGGTTCCAACCAAGCGACAATTGACGGTTCGATTGAAACATTCCAAGATATTAGTTTGGTACAATTCCAAATCTGGAAAGATGTAAATGGAGANGATCCTGAGGTTTTCGGTTCTCTTGGGTCTAGACATTNCTTCTTCTTTGTCTCCTGGNGATTANGANNTNTATGCAGAGGTAGGACATCTATCTAGTAGCAGTTCGCTTCTCTACAATTGGTCTGTTGATT
>NHGH02000029.1 GCA_002172355.2 Euryarchaeota archaeon TMED132 | reverse complement strand
ACCCCAAGTAACTACTGAACCATCAGATTTCAAAGCGGCAAATGCTTTCTGAGTTGAAAATATTTCTATAACTCCTGAGCTTAATGAAGACGATACTGAACTACTATCTGCTCCAAAATTTGAATTACCCCATGTTACAACAGAACCATCTGATTTCAATGCTGCAAAAGCGAATTCAGTATGCTGCAAAGATACTACATCAGAAGAGAGTTGGTTAAATGGTATGTCGCTTGTTGCAATGTGTCCCCAAGATACTGCTGAACCATCAGTTTTGATGGCTGCTCCACCGGTAGGAGCCATGACAATCTCAACAACCCCACTTGAGAGTTCATTCGCAACTGCAGAGCTATCTCCTCCCCACGATGAACTACCCCAGGTTACTACTCCATAGCCCTGTGAAATACATTCGCCATTACCATCACAAATCGTGCCTGCTGGACAGTCTGAATCAGTGATGCAATCCACGCATTCTTCAGCAACACAATAACCAGTGCCGCAATCTGCATCAGTTTGGCAATCTACACATAACTGATTAGTGTTACAGGTTTCTCCATTCGGACAAGATCCACAACTACCGCCACAGCCATCATCGCCGCATTCACAACCTGCACAATCTGGTACGCAATTATCACAAGTGTCACCAACGCCATCACCGTCGGTATCTAATTGGTTGGCATTAGCAGTGTTTGGACAGTTGTCTTGGTCATCTGGTATACCGTCCATATCTTGGTCATTGTATACACACGCGCCGTTCATACAGTAGCCACCAGCCAAACAATCTGAATCCTCACTGCACGCATTAGGGTCACCGCCGCCACCGCCACCGCCGCCAGTTCCATCATCTGGTGAAACACATTCGAAAACCGGCTTCATTGTTGGGAAATAACCTGAATTGCCCGCATTGTAGAAAATAATTGATTCTCTTTCTGGTAATTCCTGAACTGAAACGGTATCTGGCCACCACTTCTGACAATATTGTAACATGTCGATGTTTGCGCCTGAAGAACCATCAGGGTCTGTTGCCCAAACGCCGTTGTCAAAATGCTGGTTCACTTTGCCCCACCAATATGAGATTCTATTGACATCGTCTGCTGTTGCTGAAGTGCCAAAATAATAACTGAAACTGTAAATTTCGAAAGTTATTGTATTAGTGCCTGTGTTTAACTGTCCTGTAAATTCTTCCCAATCTCCATTATCATCTGATTTAGTATAGATGACAGGGGTTATCGGCATTGAGTCTGTGACTCTAAGTGTTACAGTTACTGGTTGGGAAAAAGATGTTCCGTGTGGAGTCAACTTTAGGAACGTGGTTGGAATTGAATAACCATCTATATCTTCATCACCTAATGCGAATAAATCTGATGCAGTTAATGCTTCAAATGTAAGTTCAGTGTCAACAGAAAGTGTACCTTGAGGAATTGAAATAACAGCTCCTTGGATTTGGATAACAGCGCCATCAGGACCTACTGTTACTGTTTCGCTACGAGGTAGAGCAACTGCCGCCCCTCCTTGTTCTGTTTCTGTAGTAGTTGAACCAAGTACATTTCCAGAACGTGAATTGGTTATTGTTATTTTCAATTCACATATGTCTGCATTACAGAGATCTAGTCCATTTTCTTTAATCGTGATATCTTCTCCAACAGACCACAGGCCACCGTCAGTTGTTTCTGCTTCTAATACAATACAATCACCTGCACTTTGACCTGGCAAGGCACAATTAAACGATGCACCACCATCTACTGAGACTCTAATAGTTAGCGAAGCCCATCCTATTGGGTCTCCTTGAGACATAGTGACTATTGCTAAATTATCATCTGTGGCTAGTGAAGGGGAACCTGCGGAATCTCTACTCGAAAAGGAATAGAGGTCTAGAGTTTCACCAGTATTTGATTCTGCTAAATTTGCAGCCCAAACATATAATGTTCCGGCTAGTACTACTGTAATTGCGACCATGAGAATTGTCGCAATGACTGGGCTTACAGCATCCTCTTCTCGGATATGTCTAATTTTTCTAACTTCATTCGCTCTCATAACCATGCTAACTAATGTAATCTTAATAATTTAACTCGTATTCAAAGAGGAATAAAATGCTGCTGTGCTTCAACATATTCCGGGTCTGGGGCTTCTTTTGCCAACTCTCTTTCCTCTAATTTTTGAACATCTATTCGCTGTAAGAAAATGCTTAACACAAAAATTGGTACCATCAATACAAAGGTCTTTACCTCTACTGGTTCGAATGTAGAAAGAGGATTTCCAGTCAACAGTAAGGTGGCTATTAAACAGCCATAGGCGGCAAATATTGCTGATACTATCATAGGTAGTAAACGATTTATTCCCATTGTTAGGAAAAAGGCTGCTAGTGCTGCAATTCCACTCCAAAGATTACTCCTTTCAACATCAAACCCATAATTACCAAGTGTTTGGATACCGGTTGAAAAAGTTATGAATATAAATGCAGAAGTAAGCATTCTAGTCGACATACGAACGAGTGCTGAGAGCACCATTCCAATGAAAAAGCAGAGAATACCTGTGATCTGTGTAGCGGATAATGATATACCTAATTCTTCGGCTAATGGCGTGATTTCTGGAGATAGGTAATATCCAATTGCTGCCCCGATTATGAAAGATACCAAAGGTAATCTGCGATGCCCTTGTAGAAATAGTAGAATTGAAAGTCCTAAGATTGCTATCCCAAGAGGTGCACCGATCTCTTCCATTTTCACTGCCAAAGTCGAGGTCATTTCCTCAAGAGATGGTTGGCTCATGAATTAATTGGATGGCTGAGGGATATTGAATATTTACTAGAATAATCGGCATATCAGCATACTTTACCAACAGTAATGATTGAAAGCCGGATTTCTATGGGCATCATGTTGGGGTTAGTATGAGCGAAGAAATTGACTGGGATAGTTTGACTTTTTCTCTTACCCCAACCGACACTATGTACATCACTGAAACAGCGATAGATGAACCTTGGACTCCTGGAGATTTGATGCCATATGGCGATATGAAAATCTCTCCGGCTGCCGGTGTTTTGAACTATGGCCAAGGGCTGTTTGAAGGAATGAAAGCATACCGAACCTCAAAGGACAGAGTGGTCTTTTTTAGGCCAGAGGAAAATGCTAGAAGAATGCAAAGAGGTGCAGACCGTTTGAAGATGCCACCTGTACCTGAATCAATTTTTATCGATGCAGTTGAACAATGTGTTCAACAAAATCTTCGATGGTTACCCCCAAGCGGTAGAGGGGCAATGTATGTCCGTCCACTATTGATGGGCTCTGGACCAATTCTTGGAGTCGCCCCTGCCCCCACTTACCGCTTTTTGGTTTATGTCACTCCTGTAGGCCCATACTTCAAAGGTGGCGTGACTGCGATAAATCTAGTGATTTCTGAAGAGCACCATAGAGCAGCCCCTGGCGGTTCTGGTGGAGTTAAGGCGATTGGAAATTACGCACCAGGAATGATGCCAAGTAAAAAGGCGAAAGCAGACGGATATGCTGAAGTAATTTATCTCGATGCTGAAACTCATACATGTATTGAAGAGGTTGGCGCTGCCAATTTCTTCTGTGTCAAAGATGGCGTACTTTACACTCCTGAATTAACCGGAACTATTCTTCCTGGAATCACTAGAGATAGTTTGATTAAATTAGCAAGACATAACGGAATTGAGGTGCATGAAACCAAAGTAACTGCCGAATTTGCAATGAATGCTGATGAAGCATTTTGTTGTGGTACTGCTGCGGTAATTTCACCAATTGGCTCAATTACTAAAGGTGACAATAAAGCCGAATATGGAAATGGTAAACCTGGAGAATTAACTACCAAGTTGTATAATCAATTAGTCGGTATTCAAAATGAAACCGAAGAAGATATCTTTGGTTGGTTACACGAAGTCCCACTGTGATCAGCGCTTCTTGAAGCCTCGTTTCTTGAAACTGCTCTTTTGATTTGGTTGACTTTGTGTGCGAGATTTTCTTTGCGAGCGAGCGCGACGGTCTCCTGTTTGAGGGCCTGCTGCAACTCTCTTTGCATCTGCGTCTTTGAGCGACCTCTGGATTTGACGCCATTCTCCTCCAATCAACTGGAGTAATTCCTCTTTGCTATTTGCACCGATTGACTGTTTTGCGCCCGATCTACTGACCCAGAGCCTGCCTTCCTTTCCATGTGGGCGTTTTGGATGACTGGAATCTTCTTCCCGTTTGATTTTCTTTAGGCCAACTTTCCTAGCTGCCATGAATAATCCTTCAAGGTCTGGTTTGATGACTGAGGAGTCTTTTGGAACTCTACGTCCGTTACGTCTTGAAACACGGATGTCGAAATATCCGGGCCAAATCGATAATCGGTCAGGATTGTGGTCCACTTATCTCACCAATAATAGGGAAATGTGTTGAACTGATAAACGCATTCATTCAACAAGAATGCCATTTATGACTCCATCCTTACCAGGACGGGATGTGATTTTTACACGACCTTTGTCGGTTTCGATGATTGCTCCCTTGACCAAAACGTTTCTACGAACATAGTTAGGGTCCGATTCATTCTCTACAACATTTTCAATTGTGCCAAGAGATGTTTTACCGGTTTTTGGGTCATTGATTGAAACTTT
This sequence comes from Euryarchaeota archaeon TMED132, assembly GCA_002172355.2. GTDB lineage: Archaea > Thermoplasmatota > Poseidoniia > Poseidoniales > Poseidoniaceae > MGIIa-L1. Next base: position 14,026 of record NHGH02000029.1, on the reverse strand, counting down.
GTCAGCTGCAAGTACACGAACCAAAGTATTTCCACCGGTTCTACGGTAGATTTTAGTTTTAGATTCTCCAATCAAAGCCAATTGCTTCTCTGTTGATATTTCAGTAGAACGCTTACCGCGAGCCTGTACTTTTCGACCACCGCTAGGTTTGCGTCTTGAGATTCCGTGCCATTGAGCCATGATTAAGTCTCCTTGCAGGACACACCGAGAAATGAGCCATATATGAAATCAACCCTCATACACAAACCGACTCAATAGTGGAAATAACCTCTCCGTCAGTGGTTTGAAGAGTGGCTTTGAGTTTATCACCGGGAAATAATTGTGCTACTCCGGAAGGAGTACCAGTGAATAAATAATCACCTGATTGAATTGGTGCCCAGCGAATTAAGTCCTCATATTGTTCTGAGGGAGTAATACTCATCGAAGATAATAATTCTCTTTGCCTCACTTCATCATTGACTATTAGTTCTAATTGAAGATAATTTGATGGGTCACATAATGACTCGAAAGAACCGCTCCAATTAACAAAATTACCTAAAACTGCACTAGCACGGAAACATTTTCCTTTCGACCAAGGTAACTGTTCTTGCCTTAATTTCGATTGAGTATCTCTATCGGTTAAATCCAGCCCTACGGCAATAGCATCTATCTGTAAATCTTGATTTAAACGAATTACACACTCTACCTCATGATGTACGCTTCCTGGATGAGTACTAACTTGAATATCTCCTTCGGTTTGTATACAATTATTTGGCTTAACAAAAAAAATCGGTTCTGCTGGTTGCTGATTACCAAGTTCACTTGCATGTTTAGCAAAAGTTCGGATTGAACACCATAGGGCCATGATGATGCCAGATATATTCGGCACATCAAACCCGCGATGGTAAAAACTGTCAAAGACCATGAGGGAAAGGCCATGATATGAGCAAGGAATGGACTATCCGTAAGCGAAGGCCTGTCAGAAGAAAGAATATCGCTCCACTCCTAAAAGAGTTGGAAGAATCTTTGCAGATCGACCTATCCGTAGATGGAGCATTTTTGGAAATGGCCGAATATGGGTCTTGGCAAATGGTTTTTGTAGACAAAGTTGCAAAAACGGTTGAAGTTAAAGACGAAGAAAATCAAAGATTTACTTTCCTCACATTACGTGGTTTCCTCGACTATCCTGAAGCAGGTAAATGGGTTGAAGTTGACCATGGGGCAATTCCCTTTTTGATGAATGGTGCTGATTGTATGGTGGCAGGAGTGCAAGCTGCTGATGAAAATATAGTCAAGGGGGAATTGGTTTGGATTAGAGATATGACTCACAAGAAACCGCTTGCAATAGGCTGGTCTGTGATGGATGGTAATGAAATGGCATCAGCAACCAAAGGCAAAGGCATCAAAACTCTGCATTGGGTTGGTGATGAACTTTGGGAAATGGAAGGCTAATTATTTCTNGATGTGTTCAACAAGACGTTCGATAAATCGNCGTTGTTCATTATCCCATAACTGAATGGTAACTGTGCAAGAGCCTCTCCTTACAGGTAATTTCCCATCGATAAAGCCGTTTTGTATCAAATCACTATTAACCAGAGGAAGGCTACGTCCTTTGAAATAAATTTTACAACCCTTTTCAACGCATTGAGCATAACCAAATTCGAAATCAATTCGTTGCTTTTTTTCTTCGAACGAAACTCCTCCAGCCTTTAGAAAACGCTTCACTGCTGAGTAAATACTGCTAGGGTCTTCCTCATCATTAGATAGACCTCCATAGGCTGAGAGAAATGAGAGTTCAGTGTCATTTTGTTCCATAAGGTGGTCTAAATCACGACTCTTTGTCTTCTTTGTCATCTTACCACTATGTATCACCAAGTTGGATTGACTTTTTGAGATACCGCATGATTTCTAAAAAATAATGAATCTCTTGAGTAAAACTCAATCAATGGGAAGTNATGGAATGTCCATGACGCAGACATGGGTAGTGGACTCGAACTGTTTTATTCATCTTGGCTCTATGGCTCCAGATTCTTTTGTAAGAGACCTAGGGAAAATTCTACCATCAGAAGGCATGTATGTCACCCCTGGCGTTCATGATGAAGTTCGAAATGTTCGATTTCAGCGATGGAAAAAACAACCCAATTTGCTCTCTTCGCTAAAACCTCTATTGACAACAATTAGTGTTGAAGATTCTCAGATACGTGGGCTTGCGTCTCAAATTGGTGAGAGAGCGTCACCTCAAGATGTTGACCTTTCTTTGATGGTATTGGCATCAAAACTTTCCAAAGAAGGAAGAGAAGTCACCTTGGTAACCGATGATTTCAAAATGACAACTACAAGTCAAAAAGTCAACCTTGGTTTCTCAACCTGTCCGCCTTCTACATTCATACAAAGGTTGGCAGAAATCGGACCAAAACAAGCACGTTCAGGTCTAAACAGTCTTTCTAGAAGAGTTAGAGCGGCTGAGATGCGATACGCNATTAGTCGTGCTGGAGAATATGATATTCAAGCAAAGTTAACTTGGATGGTAGATTCACTTCTTGATACAAAAGGAGATATCAAAACCATAGTATCAAACACATCAGAAACAACATCAAATCAAAAATTGATTAGAGCGCTGAGGAAATACCTGTTAGGCGGGGATGTCAAAAAATCTCATATCAACTCACTGGGAGTCTTGACCACGGTTTGTGAACCGATAAGAGAGTTTGATGTTTTCTTGAAATCGATTTCAGAGANGCANAGNATTTCAGATGTTGCCGAAATATATAATTCAGGTATCGAAGAAATGAGTCAGGTGCTTGAGAGTATAGGACTTGGATTAGCACCTTTAGATGAATCTTCGGCAGAAATAGCCCATAGAGCCATGGCTGGTCATGTATATCGAATGGAGTCTGCTCTNGGTATGTTAGCAAAGATGTCGGGCAATTTGAATTTAGCAAAACTTCATCTCGCAAGAGCACTACAAAGTGCAACCTTAATCGATGATAGAGGTGCTGAGATGAGAGCTATGTATCAGTTGGGTTTACTCGCATTGGTCGCGCAAAAATGGGAAAGGGCGGCGAGCCTCTTTGAAACAGCAGACCGTCAAGCACAGGCAATCAAAGAAGATAGATTGCCATATGTGGTATGCGCTGGCATCATGAACCACTTGGCTAAGAATCATAAAACAGCAAACTCTCACATTGATATTGCTCATCAAATAATCAAGGAAGATAAGAAAAAGTCGGCTTCGATTCTTTACAACTTAGGAAGTAATCTTCTGGCCATAGATGAGGCAGGGCTTGCTATTGAAGTTCTTGANGAAGCCATGGAATGTGCAATTGAAGTCGATGATAGNGANTCGATGGNAANATTAGCGGAATCNATGGTTTTAGCAAATTCTGCCCTAACCGACAAAGAAAGTCAGCAAAATGAAAGNCTGCGACNTTACATNGATGGNTTGAATAATTTANATANATCAAGNTCTGANGCATTTGAANAACAAATATCGAATATNGAGAAGCAAGCTGAAGAATTAGCCAAACCTTTGGATGATACATGGGATGATTGGCAACCGGCATCGAAACTATTACCTGATAATTCCCCATTAACTGTTATTAGAATGGAAGTTGATGAAGAAGGGCACAATCTCGTTGTTTCTAATCATTTAGAATTAGGAGTGATTGGCTTTTGGCTTCCGGATGGTGAATTTAGTATTTCTCCTGGTCATCAATTATCGATTGGTAATAGTCGTGTCAAGGTTGCAGCAGCACCCGAATATCTGCGCAAGGAGCACAGCATTCGCGCCTTGGTGGCCGTAGAAAAGCCTGAAGAAATTACATTTTCAGCCCAACTTGACATTTAGAATTACAAACAACTGTTTAAATCCAAATTGTGGTGATTTGGACAGTATTGGGCGTACAATAAACCAATAGTCCTAATATGGAATTGACCGGAGGAAGTAGAATGCGTGTGATTGCTCTCGTCTCTATTTTGATGATAGCAAGTCTTGCTCCTATGGCGGTTTTTGGCGAGGACAGTGAAAGTAATTCTCCAAAAATTGGAGCGCCTCTCTCAGAAAATTGGGATGACGCACCTATAACCTATGATTTCTCTCCAGCAGTTAGGTCGGCATTTGCAAGAGTAAGTGATTTATCTCAATACACTGATGCCCAACTAGAACAAACAAGTCAATGGGTTGTTGTTAGTTCTAATCCGGTTGGAGAAGCGGTAAGAGATCTTGATAATGTATGGATTGTTGACATTGAGTCAGATATTGCCATCGAAATTTTCTCTGAATGGCAAAGAGATGGATTTATTGAAACTGCATATCCTTTGATTGAGAAGACTATGAATCCAAAATGGACTCCTGATGATTCGCTATTTGGTGACCAGTGGCATCTTCAAAATACAGGTCAAACAAATGGTGGAGTCAGTGGCGAAGATGTCAATATTACCGGAGCATGGAATAACTACAGAGGTAGCGGAGTTGTTATCGGAATTGTGGATGATGGTCTTGATTGGAATCATGCTGACCTTGACAATTATTATGCTGATACTTTAGACTATGATTTCTGTAATAATGATGGAGACCCTACTCCTTCATTCAATGACGGTCATGGAACTTCAGCCGCTGGAGTCGCTGCTGCTGCTGGAAATAATTCGATTGGAGTCTCAGGTGCTGCCCCTCTTGCAAGCCTTGCTGGACTGCAATTAATTTCCTGTAGTACAACCGATACTAGAGAAGGAAATGCATTAAGCCATGAAAGACAATCGATAGATATCTATTCTAATTCTTGGGGGCCAAGCGACAATGGTAGGACTGTAGAAGCGCCCGGACCATTGATGATGGCAGCATTTGAAAACGATGTTGACCAAGGCCGAGGTGGCTTAGGTAACGTGATTACTTGGGCTGCGGGTAATGGACTTGATGATGATGATAATTCAAACTATGATGGGTATGCAAATAGCCGACATACTATCGCAGTAACTGCTGTAACACACAAAGGTGAACAATCTTGGTACGCAGAACCAGGGGCCAATATCCTTGTTGCTGCGCCTTCTGATGGAGATGGAGAAGGTATTACAACTACCGACATCGAAGGTAATGGAGGATATGAAAATGGAGACTATACCGATGGCTTTGGTGGTACATCCTCTGCTACACCCCTTGCATCTGGAGTCATTGCACTGATGATGGATGCTAATCCAAACTTAGCATATAGGGACATACAACACATCCTTGTTCAAACCTGCAGAAAAAATGATGCCAGCGATTCTTCATGGTATAACAATGGAGCAGGGCATACCGTTAGCCACAAGTATGGATTTGGAGTCGTTGATGCTAGTGCAGCGGTCAATCTAGCATTGAACTGGAATAATGTCGATGAAGAAATCTCTTTCTTATCTGGAAATATTGATATGAACAATCTCAACATTCCTGATAATTCTAATGCAGTAACCGATTCTGTTTCGGTATCTGAATCGATAAAGGTTGAACATGTTGAGGTCATTGTAGATATATCACATGACTATAGAGGAGACTTGGAAATAATTCTTACAAGCCCACAAGGAACTCAAAGTATATTGTCAGAGAAACATGGTGATAGCGGAAATAACTGGAATAATTGGATGTTTACCTCTGTTCACAATTGGGATGAAGATTCTACCGGGACTTGGACAATAAGTGTACAAGACCAAGGCAATGGCGATGATGGAACATTCCATGATTGGGAATTAAATATCTATGGAACTGAATTGAATCAAGATAGAGATGGTGATAATCTAACAAATTCTGATGAAACCAATATTTACGGTACAGACCCTGACGATATTGATTCGGATGATGACCAAGTCAATGATGGACTTGAAGTACAGGTTTACGGAACTGACCCCCTGAATATTGATACCGACGGAGATGGCCTAGATGACGGAAGGGAGATACTGGTTAACGGTACTAATCCTTTGGTTAACGACACAGACGGTGATGGATTAAATGATGGTCAAGAAGTTATTATTTTTGGTACTGACCCTCTGGTACCTGACCTAGACTTAGATGGAGATACCTTCTATTGGTTCCAAGATTGTAATGACTCAGACCCAAACATATACCCTGGGGCAATCGAACTACTCAATGGAATTGATGAAAACTGTGATGGCCAGTGGGATGAAGGATTCAATTCAAGCGATACTGACTTTGATGGTTTGACCGACTTTGGAGAGTATCATTTCTTCAATACAGACCTAAACCTACAAGATACTGATGGAGACATGTTAAGCGATGGAGATGAAGTGCTAATCTACCAAAGTAATCCTCTAGTATTTGATAATGATACTGACTTGGATGGATATTATTGGTTCCAAGATTGTAACGATACAAATGACCAAATAAACCCTGACATGGTTGAATTACTAGATGGGATTGACAATAATTGTAGTGGAGAAATCGATGAAGATTTCATTGGACTTGACCGAGATCAAGATGGGCTTCCTGACCTTGAAGAATTCAATAATATATACACTGACCCTTTGAATAATGACACAGATGGTGATGGATTAAGCGATGGAGATGAGATATTCAATACCTCTACTAATCCACTTATTCCAGACCTTGATGAAGATGGTGATGGATTTAGATGGTTTGAAGAATGTAATGATGAAGACATCAATATTTATCCTGGTGCCACCGAATTATGGAATGGAATTGATGATGACTGCGATGAACAAATAGATGATGGAATCAACAGATATCAATATTTGATGGCCCCAAATAGTTCTGATATTACAATTAATTCAACTTCTGAACCACTCCAATTATCGCTAGAAGTAAATCTTACAGATTCGATTAAGGATAAAATTGGATTGGAATATATTTGGAAAAGAAATGGAGCTACAATTTCACAACAAGAGAGTNTGAATGAAGAGATAATTGACTGTTCGAAGAATAATACTGGCTTTAGTGCCGTGCTATGCGCTCAAAANGGAACTGTTGGACCTTATCCGGTTATTGTCATTATATCTGACAATANTGGCGGACAGATTAGTTATTCCTGGAATTTATCATACACCGTTTGGCATCCTCCAGAACCTGTAATCGAAGATGATTCAAAAGATTCTGAAAGTGGATCTAAGTCTGAGAACGGCCTTGAAATGGGAACTATTGCAAGTATTATTGCTGGTTCTGTAGTCATTGTATTACTGGTTGTTTTACTCTTGGTAAGGCAAGGTAGGTCGGGAATCAAACCTCCGAAGCAACCACCAAATGGAGGATTTCATCCGCCACCTCCTTCTCAATTCAGCAATGTTCGCTCAGCACCNATTCTGCCTGATTTGAATAATAAATGGAAATAATCAAGTATTCTTGACANAGTTCCAACCAACAATTCTACCATCANTAGCATCAGCCACTAAATTGAATCTATTATCCCAGCCNCCAGAATCCCATTCTCTCGAGATATCTACGGTTGTAGCACCGTCTGTTGCATCTCCAATATTGGTTAGAATNGAATTGATTCCGCTTCCGGGCACTACTACAAGATAGCCGACCCTTGTTTCGGGGTGGTATTCACCTGAGGATGTGAATATTCCATTTGTCCCAGATAAGTCTGTAAATCGACTAGAATCTGATAAACGTGATTCTATATTACTAATATTGAGTACTTTAGGAATAAATTCTCGGTTATGGGATATCGATTCATCGTAAGCACCTTTGGAATCAAAATCGCAATTTTCTGAACTGGGCGTACCGGTGACATTGAATTTTACCCAACCTGCAGTTTCATCCGTTGCTATCCAAGACACATTCCATTGTGTTGTTGTACCTAGGTTGGAGTCGATTGCTCGCCAAATATATCCGCCATCATCCAATGCTGCTGAGGCTCCTGCTGCAGAACTTTGGAAGTAATCGAAACATTGCATTGAAGTGTCTAAATCATGTGTCCTCATAGTAGAATCATCAGGCATATGAATTCCATTTGCGCCCCACTCCTTCAACTCNTCCTCATCGGGAGACAACTCGTTTGCAAGTGGCCTAGCATCGTATGATAATCCGTATTCTAATGCCTTACTTCCTAATTTTAAAGACGATTTTTGGAATGTATGGCTCATAGTCAACTCGCCTTCTGGAAGAACATAATCTCCAAGAAGTTTGGTTGTTGTCGAACAACCTTGACGATTACTATCGCTTCCTGAAATAACAACGTCAACAGTTTGTCTTGTAGCCCATGGATTGCCTTCTTCGACCCATAGAGTCATGCTTGCTGAACCTAAACAGTAATCTTGAACATCCTTGTTGGTTGCTACAATTTTCCACATCTCTGTTGAGCCTAATTCTTCAGTACCCAAAACTCTCCAATCCCATCCAAGCCTAGAACCTGTGGCTCCGTCATCGATGTAGTCATTCGCTAGCAATTCTTGTAACTCAACCGGTTGTACTAGTAGCGAAAACCCTGGAGAAATAACTTCCAAGTCTCCAAAGAATCCTCCAACTCCATANGACATCAAAGTGCCTTCATANGAATCTTCAATGTTGAGNTTCCAGTCTACTTTGGTGCCNAGGCTTGCTCTTTCTCTAAGTTCTGTCCACTTAGTCGAAGTTATATCGGCTGTTCCACTNACACTTGCTGGAAAATCTGAACATCCATTAGAGCCTGGGATTGAAGATTGTAAATGACGTTGAATGGTGAAACTATCGAAGTCATAAGATGATACAGACTCTACCGATAACCAACTCATTCCTTGTCCTCCTCGNACACTTACTGCGCCNACTCTGTCATTAGAGGTTTGAGAGACCAATTGGTCTGTTCCTCCATCGGTGATTGATACATCGCCAGAACCATCAAACATCATTCTTAATTTNCAAATATCATCTTCGGTTTCAATCTGGTCTAATACTAAGTCAAGAAAACCTTCTGTGGCCATAAAATCGCCATCTGAAATAGTATAGGTCATCTCATCTCCATAGCGTAATTGATCNGCGGTAAATGGCTCTAATTGAGCACTAAAGTAATNCCNCCCTCCTGCTCCAAGAATTATCAANACTAATACTGCTGCCGCAACTTNAGGCNTCTTAACCATCTCAACCAATGTGGTTGGTTTTTGTAGATTNNGNGTTTTTGATTCTNCAGGCTTTATCGTTGTTTTGGGTTTTTCTATTTTTTCACTAATCTCAACAAGGTCAGCGTCCAATATCTCGGCTTCCAAAATTTCCTCTGCAGGCTTTTGTTTGATCGGTTCGGAAACCTCTGGTTCAACCTCAGGAGTAATCGTATCATCATCTTCAAGAGAAAATACAACTTCATCATCTATCGCTTCATCATCGTTAATCACAACGCTGAGAGATGACAAGCCCAACTCCTCTCGGTCTAATCCCGAATCTAGTAAGCGTTGTAATAACTCAGATTTCTTACCAGAAGTTGCAAGGTCATTGAGAACACACAACGCCTTCAATTTGGCGACTGTTAGTGTTGATGTCAAATCGTCGGCCATGCCCCTTCCCATATNGGCGTCAGTNATGCCCCCTTTCAAGGATAGTGCTCGATGTATCTTAATCGTGCTATTTCAGAGAAGAAATNAATTATTCATTCTTGATATGGCGTATAAGTTCCATCTTCCGATTGAACATAGATGGTTTGCTCATAAGTTCCATCTGCCATCTTTCGATAGAAATATCCGTTTCCAGCAGGTTCAAACACAGAATCATCAGNTTGTGAAATCACTTCNGGAANCACTTCTTCCTTGACTTCNGCATTAGATGGAGGNGGACCGCTACGTTTTGGTGAATCGGTTGCGGTAGAAATTGAACTCTTAGGAGGCCCACTNCGCTTTTCCTGTTTAGGTGGCCCCGAAGGTCCTGAAACAGACTTTGGCGGTCCTGAAGGTCCCACTGCGGATTTAGGAGGTGCTCCTCCTGGCCCCTGTGAGATTCTTTCGGCTGTAGCCGCCTCTACTGCTAATTTTTCTTCTTCAATTCTCTCTTGTTCCAGNATCTCATTAACTCTAGACCTCTTATTTAGCAAACCTAGGATTGCATAAATTGAAACACTGAGGAAAATAAAACCAGGAATGCCTGCAATTACTTGATTAGGCCATAATTTACCTTTAGCTTTCAGTTCTGTATTCTCTTTCAGAACATTTCCTTGGTCATTAACAAATTGTACTTTTACGCAGTGCTGACCCATGTCTAAATTAAATTCAAACGTATAAGTCTCGCCTTCAAGGGGTGACTTTTTCGATAAATATTGATAATCATGACTATTTCCTTGTTTGGCNGTTTGCTGGAAATCACTAACCTCCAATGACTGACAATTGTCTAATTTCAAAACATATGCTTCAAGTATCACATTTGAAGAGACCGACGGTGCCCTAACAACTTCAACTTCTAACTCAAAAGGAACATCCAGCAAATCTTCGCCGGAAGCAGATGGGCCCCAAACAAAACCNATATCTTTCTCCGCAGCCCCCCATAATCCATCATATGGTACATTAGTAGTCATAGGAAATAGAGCGAATCCAAACATCACGACTGTAATTCCAACAAAAAGAAAAACGCTCCACTTCGAACGTTTCAACTCTGCTTCTAATTTTCCTAAAGATTCTTCAGGTTGCTCATTTTGTTGAACTGAAGATTGTTCCTCAACTACTTCTTCGGCTTCATCTGCGTGAGAAGTTTGCTCAACCATGTCGTTCTCTTCTTCGTCGGACATATCCCTTGCGATTTCAATCCAGCACTTGAAAGGCGCGATAATNGATTTTTCAAGAATAATAAGCGATGATATCAAAAAGAAAGAGTTTTACCCGCTCATATGGACATCAGACTTGCTGTTTTATCGCGTGGTCCGCGATTATACAGTACTAGGCGTCTTGTTGAAGAGGCAAAAAAGCGAGGAATCGATGTTTTTGTTGCAGACCCAATGAAATTTTCTCTTTACGTTGCNGATGGCTCAATCGATATCCAGTACATGGGCAAACCATTCATCGCAGATGCCGTAATACCAAGAATTGGTCATTCGATAACCAAACATGGTGTAGCTTTGCTAAGACACCTTGAACAGTTGGGGATTTGGACCGCAAATACAGGTCAAGGAATTATTCAAAGCCGTGATAAACTTCATGCCTCCCAAATTTTAGCCAGAAATAAAATACCTGTACCNCGCACTACTTATGTAAGAGATATTATTGATGTAGAATCTGCAATAGANTTTGTCGGGGGATTNCCTGTTGTGATAAAGGTAACACAAGGGACACAAGGGCAAGGTGTATTCCTCAGACATACTCTACACGAGGCTTGCAGCCTTGTACAAGGACTATTGTTGACTGGAAAATCTGTTTTAGTTCAGGAATATATTGCTGAATCTCATGGCAAAGACATTCGCGCATTGGTTGTTGGTGACAGAGTTGTTGCAAGTATGAGACGACGAGCACGTGGGCGTGAATTTAGAAGTAATTATCACCTAAACGGAACTGTCGAAAAAGTTGACTTACCTCCTGAATACGAAGAGCAGGCATGTCGTGCAGCCCGTGTTTTGGGCCTTCATGTGGCTGGAGTCGATTTACTTGAAGCAGAGCATGGCCCTCTGGTTCTTGAAGTCAATTCNTCGCCAGGTTTAGAAGGAATTGAAAAGGCAAGNGGAGTAAATGTANCTGGGGAAATAGTTGATTTTGTAGCTAGCCAAACCGCTTTCTCAGAAGTAGATTTAGACCAACTACTACGAACTGTTCCAGGCTCTGGAGTTCTTTCTCTTCAATTAAGAAATCATCCAAACCTCGTTGGCCAGAAAATTTCACAAATTTTCAATAAAGGTTCCGATATTCCCGTATTTGCCCTTTCTAGAGAAAATAAATTGATCTGGAACCCTACTGACGATTTATTGTTGAGATATGATGATGTAATTGTCTGCTATGGAGACTTANCTGAACTTAGAGCATCGATTAAGAATGCAATCATTGGAGTTTCAAAAACTGACTTTGAACTTAGTGAGAAAGAAGAATCAAATGCATGATGTTCTAAACATCATTCTTAACAAACTTCAATAAAGTATGAACTGGACTTATCTCTATGGGAGGAGTTGGCTCTAGAGCGATAGTTCTGACTATTGTTTTCTTACTATCTTCTCAATTTCCCTTTTCAAATTCCTCTTTGAACGAAGAAGCACAGCAATTTTTTACAGAACAAGAAGTGATTTCATCAACTGAAGTTCGTGTTCATAATCTCGGGGGAGACTGGAATGAAAATCAGGTATTAGAGTGGTCTCCAAATCATCTTGAATATAATCGAACTATCCAATTCTCTATACTTATTGAGGGCATTAATTCGACAGAGAGTATTGAATCGATGACGCTTAACATGACTTGGATTTACAATGTTAGTACAGGCGACCCTTTGTTGAGTGAAAACTTGAGTATATCTGAGCTCGAGACTCATGAAAATGGATTATTTATGTATTATAATTATACATATCCATTAGATATTTATCATGATGAGTATAATATTACCCTAGATGTCGTAGATAGTGGAGGCATATTGCACACTTTTGAGCATAAAGGAATCAATGTAATCGCTTATGACATGCATTTAGAACCAATCTCAATAGATTTTGACAGTAAGTTATTATTTGCAAATAATCAAGTTACNTCTTTAGAATTATTCATTCAAAATACTGGTTCGGTTTATACTGATATTGAGTTTGATATTATTTTACTAAGTCAATTGCCAAGCAACTGGAACCCCCCAAATCTATTCATATCCGATTCAGACCTAAGTGGAGGGCAAAACTCTACCGCATTATTTGAATTTCAAACGCCTAATGATGCTTATCCTTCAAAGGACCCAATGCCTGTAATCGAATTCCAACTCATTGCAGAATTTGAAGACTTTACCGGTCAAATGGTAGAATTTTATAATGCCAATTATTCTTTAGAAAGTGAACTTGTACCCTTAGAATCTTACGCAAATATCTCAGTATTTCGAACAAATTTTAGTACTGACTTAGTTAAGAATAATTATCAGCAAACCGACTCTAATGCTAATATTTTTGAAACTTCTCTAGTTTCTTTTAACAGCCTTAGCATGGATTTTTTCTTTGATATCCAAAATTACGGTTATAGCAAATCTACATTTGAATTGAATGTTTCCTCATTGAATAGCATTGACATTGAAATATATTCTCAATTTGATGAAGAACGCCCATTACTACCTGAAGATGGAGGGTTGACAATTAATGATGTTGAACCTTTAGAAATAATTTCTTTCCGCTGCCATATAAACTTCTCAATCGAAAATCAAATCGATATATATCCAATTAGTATTTCAGTGAATAATTCAAATTCAGATGAAATATTCGATTTAGATATGAGCATCTATTTTATAACAATACCAAATATCTTTTTCCCATCTTCAAATATTAGTATGCCAAATTATTTGCAGAATATTTCAACTTTACAAAACGAAAGTTTGGAACTATTCTTAATAATACCATGGAATTCTATTTTTGAAACATCTTTTTTCCAAAATAATTGGGTAATGGACGTCTCTATTATAAATTCTGAATTTGAAATTGTTTCGGAATTAGAATTTTCTCTAATGGAAAATAATACATTATTATCAATTCCTTATATTTTCAGTATCGTTCAAGACCAATTTTTCAAAATTAATATCGATATTGGTGAAGACGTAAATATTGGTGATTATTATATCAATGTAAAGATGGAACAAATAAATGATGAGGATGTACTAATTTATGAAAGCCAAGTCGAACTTTCGGTTCTAGAAAATACCTCGCTAAGTGAACCAAACCAAAATAATTCAAATAATGATACTGTAATTGATGATTCTAATAATACTTCAAGTGGTAATTCTACAATTCCAAACTCCGATAATTTGACTAATAATTCCACTAACTCATCAGTGAATAATACTCAAAATCAGGTTGATAACTTGACTAATAGTTCTCAGCAAAATAATAACAATATCACACAAAACCAAAATGAAAATTCTGAACCGGATGATTCAACAGATTCCAAAAGTAATGATACTAAGTCTTGGCTTTATGTGAGTTTTATACTGGTT
>NHGH02000013.1 GCA_002172355.2 Euryarchaeota archaeon TMED132 | reverse complement strand
AAAGTTCACTTGAATCAATTTCATGTGAATTTTGATATAGATAATTCTCCAAATCGACAACACGTCTAACTTTTTCTTCGATTAAACAGTACAACTCATATGCTTGGTTGGTATCATAATTTAATGCTGGTTCAAGTTCTGAAACATCTAATCCCATTCGCCTCCATTGCAGAATTCTTTTGACCAGTAAAGCTTGTGTGAAACCAGTTTGTGGTAGCCTTGAAAGGATGCTCAGTCTAGGTGCGCCGTCAACTCCTAAGTCAAACTCCATTTGTTCTCTTGGTGATTCTTTTTGAATTGATATATCGGTACTTTCTTCAAATTCCTTGAAATCGGATACAGGAATATCCAAATTGATGTGTCGAACAATTTTTTTCATTCTTGAAATCCAAACACTATCAAAACTTAATTCGTCAATCGGAAATATAACTCGAACTTTAGAACCATGTAGGCTATCTGATACATCATTGATGAAATTAAGGATGTTTTCTTTGCCATGTAAGTCGATTAACCACTCAAAACCATCTATGATAATTATCGTCTCATCGACATTCTTCGATGAAATAATCTCGCGATTGATGGATTCCAGATTTGGCGGCATTGAATATTCAGTATCTCTTTCGGTAAGCCAAAAAAGTTCGATTTTTGAAATATCTATGTGCTCTAACAATCGCCTAGGGGGCATTCTTGACATTAATTTGAGGTTAAAATCATTATTTTCTAACAACTTATCAGCGATTTCTAGTAAAGAATCTTGATTCGAAAATGTGATGGAAAAAATGTTCCCTCCTTCAAATTTCATCATCGCACCTAATCACCCTAAACCCTTCTTATATTTACATTTCAACGAGGAAATGCCATGAATGATTATATTCATCAATGATTTGCCTTAGACGGGTGTGAACATGTCCGACGACAAATCCGATGAAATTCCAATGGCCGAATGTGGCTCTTGTAGAGCTGTAATTCCACTAAATTCCGAAGAATGTCCAGAATGTGGAATTAGTTTTTCAGGAGTATCTGATGAATCACTAGGTGAGTGTGGCGCTTGTAAGGCTTTAGTACCTCTAGATTCAAAGAGCTGTCCAAAGTGTGGAGTTTATTTTGTGGCGGATGACGTAGTTGATGTCCTCAGGAAATGGTTTGTTGAAACTGGTATAGAAGTTGGCGCTTTATTTTCGAAGATGGATGCCGATAATGATGGCTCAATCGATGCAGAAGAGCTGAAAGATGGGCTATTGAAACTTAATTTAGCAGACCTACCTCCTTCTCAAGTCGATAGATTAGTACAAGAATTTGATTCCGATAATGACGGTAAGATCAGTTTGGAAGAGTTGGTATTTACTATCACTGGAGAAGAGATAGAATCTATTGAATCCGAAGCCGAAGAATCTACTCAGAAAGAATATTCTGAAAATGTTCTTGTAAGAGTCATGGAGAAGTATTCTATTTCTGATAGAGATGCTTTCCTTCTGCATTCACAAGACTATGATTCCAACGATAATGGGTACTTGACTGAGGGCGAATTCAAAGCTGCTGCTGAAGCATATAGTGAGTCGTCAGAAGAGGAATCCTCCGAACAAGAGTCTGAAGAGCCTGTTACTGAAGAACCTACAGAGGATGTAATTGAAGATTCAAATGAAGTCAAAGATGAAGATGTTGAAGAAGAATCTACGGAAGAGGATACTACTGAAAAAGCAGAAGTTGAATCTGAAGATGAAAGCGTTGAAGAAGCAGTAGAGGACCCTGGAGAAGTTACTGAACAATCACCAATGCACAGACTCGGAGTTGCTGCATCTCAAGGCGGAATGACTATTCGTGAAGTTTTCGAAGCAATGGACTTAGACGATGATGGCCTTATAGATGGGCCTGAATTACAAAAGGGTATAGAAAAACTTTCAGGGGATAAATTATCACCTACAGAGGTCTTTGAAATACTGAAATCTCTTGATGAAGATTCCGATGGAAGAGTAAATCCTATGGAATTAGTTAATGCACTAGAATCTCTTGATTTGGATATTAAATCTGATAAATCTGGTGGCATGAGAGATCCTGTCTCAATATTGATTGAAGCAATGGATGATGCAGGCACAAATCCCGGTAGAGTGTTCAGGCAACTGGATAAGAATGGTGACGGTAACATCAATATTAACGAATTACGTTCTGAAGTAGAGTCTTTCATTGAAGAATCCCTGAGTGATGAAGAAATGGACCATCTATTCGAAAGATTGGATGATGATGGAGACGGCTTCATCGACATGTATGAATTCATAGAAAATCTGGAAGAATATGAGGATTCTGAAGATGAAGAAACAAGTTTGTCTTCTAAGGTAGAATTCCCTAGTAAGATGCAATCGCGTATGATGTCGAAGAAATGGAATGATGTTTTCTGGCCATTGATACATGCAGGTTTGTTCATATTCATTGTAATGTGGATAGTTAATGGTTCATTGGCTCCTTTCGTTAGTGGGGAAGGCGGAAATATCGAGTTAGTTACTGAAACTGGATTGTATGATGATGGTGAAAAGTTATACTTTGAAGGCGACATATATCCCTGTGTTGACTCAGTTCAAACCGATGGCTGTAAGAATTCTCTAACTCCTTTAGCAGGTGAATCCTCATCTATGCCAGCAGGATTCTATTGGGATGGTATATTGTTCATAATACTAGGCAGTTTAGGTTTAGTAAGTTCATTATTTACTCACTTGTCGATAGTTCCAGGCTGGAGAGCCAGAGCCAAAGCAATTAGAGATTCCGAAAAAGAGCGTAAAGAAGTTGATGAGGAATCAGAGGATTCCGATGACGATTCACAAGATGAAGAAGAAACCGATGACGAAGAATTGGATTCTGATGATGCAGACGATGAATCAGAAGTGGAAGAAATAATTGATGATGAAGAAGTTGAAGATGATGAAATTGATATCGGCTCACATATCGGCTTAGTGCTAGACGACGAAGAAATCTTTGGAGTAATAGTAGAGTTCGATGATGACGAAAATCTAGTGACCATTGAAGAAGACGGAACTGGTGATTTAGTCACTGGTTATCAAGATGACATGTTTTTAGAAGATTAAAATGTCTAAAGATAAGTTGGACGCTTTTAGTGACCTTTCAATATGTCCTAATTGTGGATGTATTGATCAAAAAGGAATCTTCCGATGCCTCGGGTGTGGGACTTTTCACTCTGGAGCTCACCTTGTAGAACGTGATGCGCCTCCAATAACCCAACCTGTAGAGCCTGTAGTAGTTGAGCCGAGTGCTTACTCTTTAGGACCAAAAGGTGAGATTGTTGATGAAAAGTTTGAGCAAAGCGAAAGTGTACGAGAATGGTCTGGCGGGTCAACCGATTTTAGTATGGAAGAGGATGATTTAGATGAGAGTTCTATTGAATCAAATAAATCTGATTTACCAAAATCCGAAGAGTTATGATTTTTAACTTAACTCCTTTCAAAAAGCAAATATTATTTGTGCGTTTGAAATAGCACTACTCCTTAAATCATGGTGGGCTCGGAGAGAATTGAACTCTCGATCTTCGCCATGTCAAGGCGACGTCATAACCCCTAGACCACGAGCCCTAGGAATCCGTCCTAAATCGAGGGTGTATTAAACCACATCGGTAGGCAATCAACTGACGATCTTAGAGATTTTACCAGTGCATCCTTCCTGAGAGCAAAAACCACCCATTCGAACTCTTCCATTTTTCATTTTAATCAAATTACCATTTTTTATTGGACCATAAGTTTTGCACTTCAAACAGTATCCGGATATTTGTTCTGACATCAGTATCAAATGGTCGTACATAGTGATTTAATTTGAAACCTTCCTTGAGCTTGGAGTTAAAACCTCCAAAAAGTCCTAATTATTGCTGTTGAGGGGGTACTTTGGATACCAAAATCACAATTCCTTGTAATCACATGTCATGCGAGGCGCTTCTAAACGCTATGCTGAGTCGCTGTAAACCTTATTTTATTAGTTTATTAAAAAATGTTTTTTCCACAAATGTCGCATAATGTATGTTATACGACACATAGTGTAACTAAAAATTAGTGAATAATTATGATCTTGTAAAAATATCAGCATCGATGTCGAAAATGCCTACCAATGGAGGGCCAATTAGGCACGATTGAACTCCGCCATCACTAGTGTCCAGTTTTTGCTGAGATAATTCTGAAATAGATTTCAATGATTCTCTGTCATCAAAAACCGATTGGAAAATGAATAGAAAATCATCGTCTGAAGATTTGGCATACCAAGAACGAATACAGCCATCTTGCCGATTTCTAAATTCAACTCTTGATGAAAGCATTCTTTCCAATCGAGCTTCATTACCTGGCTTGGCAGAACAAACAACTGTTTCTAAAATTCTTGGCATGATTTACACTCATTCACTTTTGATAGTCTATTTATATTATTCACTTTTTAATTTGTATTAATTTATTATTCAATGCGAGACATATTTGCCCTCAACGATAGTTCCAATGAATGGAGTGTCCGAAGGTCGCGTACACCATGATTCCCAATTATTGGAATCTAATATGTTTAAATTAGCCACCGAACCTTCCTCGATACGTCCATGTTTCATTCCACTCGGGTGTGGTGTTGTTTCAGCAGGATTGCGTGTGGAGCATACAAGTGCAACCAAAGGGTCAACTTTACATCGATTGACTAGTAATGATGAAAGGAAGGGGATACTCAGAATTTGATTATTAGGATTGAAGTCTGACGCAATCGACCAAATATAATTATCTTCAACCATCTTATTGAAATCTGGCCATTCCTCTCCCATTGAATACGGCGTCCCAGGTAAAAACCCAGTATTGACACCTGCAGCATTCATTTTATGCCTCGCTTCATCATTTGTGTAATGCGCATGGTCTGCACTTTCGACTTTCATTTCTGCAGCTAAGTCTCCACCACCGCCATCAGTAAACTCATCGATATGCAACCTCAGATCAAGTCCAGCGTTTTTTGATTGACGCAGGATTTCTTCGGATTCTTCAACATTAAACCAACCAGGTTCACAAAAAACATCTGTAGAGCGTGCTATTCCTTGTTCACAAATAGCGGGTAATTGTTCAGATATTAATGACTCGAAATAGTCCTTNTGGGTAACTCCCTTTGGGATNGCATGNGCACCAAGCCAAGTATGGTCCATCGATGGTAAATNGGGGCAAAGNGAGAGTTTTTTNGAAACTTCAAGTAACCTNAGTTCAGTTTCGACATTTAGTCCATAGCCTGATTTTGATTCTATATGCGTAGTACCACTTCTAAATGCGGATTTTAGGCGCCTCTTACCTAGATCAAATAATTCCGAGTCTGTTGATTTCCTCGTATGATTTACAGTCGATACAATCCCTCCTCCCATCGAAGCAATTTCTGAATAACTTTTCCCATTTAACTTCCATCTGACTTCACGGGAACGGTCACCTGACCATATTATGTGAGAATGAGAGTCGACTAATCCGGGAATGACCGAGCGACCATTTAGTGATACAATTCTATCATTTGATAATAAATTAATATTTGATAAATCCGATAATTCTGTATTNGGCTTTCCATATTCTTCGATTAATTCATTTGAATTAGCGATTTTTATTATTTGGTCATTTTCTATAACTATTCCTTTCTCGTAGGCGATTAATGAATCTTCATCTTTCATTGCTAATCCTGTCAAAGGGCCGTTTCCTGACAAATGTGCTAGCGGACCAATATCAACTAAAATCGTCCGCATAACTGTCGCTAGATGCTGAGGGTTCAAGAATAATGTCATATTGGGACATCCATGAGCGGCGATGGATGGACCCTGGGTATTGAGTCGACAGCCCATACATTGTCATTCGGATTGGTAAATAATGAAGGGATTCCTTTTCCATCAATTTCCGATACAGTAAAGCCCGATAAAGGAGGCATACATCCTCGGCAGGCTGCTGACCATCACAAGGAAGTAGCACCTGAATTATTTAGAAGAATTCTTTCGGAAAATAATTTACAGCCAACCGACATTTCCAATATTGCATTTTCTCAAGGACCAGGGCTGGGGCCCTGTCTACGCATTGGGGCATCGATTGCTAGAGGATTATCCAATCGACTAGATGCTCCATTGATCGGAGTTAATCATTGCGTAGCACATATTGAGATTGGAAGGCAACAATGTGGTTGCGATGACCCGGTTTTACTATATGTTTCTGGAGGAAATACACAAGTTATTGCACGACTCGAAGGACGATATCGTGTCTTAGGCGAAACCCTTGACATTGGTATTGGCAATATGCTAGACAAATTTGCACGAGCACAAGGAATTCCATTCCCNGGTGGGCCTGTAATNGAAAANTTGGCAGCTGAATGGCTTANAGATAATCCTAATCATGACATGGAAGGTTTAGAATTACCCTATGCTGTTAGGGGAATGGATTTAGCATTCTCCGGAGTCTTAACTGCGGCATTGAAATTAGTGGAAAATGGGCACTCTTTAGGTTCTGTTTGTTGGTCATTACAAGAGCATGTGTTTTCTGCATGTGTCGAAGTTGCAGAGAGGGCATTATCTCACACTGGTAAAACTGAACTTCTTCTTGGAGGGGGTGTTGCTTGTAATAATCGATTACGTTCTATGTGTAGTATTATGTCGCAAGAAAGAGATTCTGAATCTTTCGCCCCACCTCGAATGTATTGCATCGATAATGGTACAATGATTGCCAGACTTGGTTGGTTAGAGCAACAAGTTGGTAGGATCACCCTGCTAGAGAAGAGTGCTATTGACCAGTATCTAAGGACAGACCAAACACCAATCACTTGGGCATAAGGCTAATTTAGAAGCCAATGGTTTTAAGAGGTCGTCTTAGGGCTAATATTAGGGGAATGCTGTATCGCAGGTAGAAGGAAGAAAGATTTGCCTCTGAACCCTTTTGCGCGTAATGCTGCTGCTGAGAGAAATAAACGCCAAGCTGACAGAGCNAATATGCGNAAAAGAGAGGAGTTAGCCACAGCGCAAGCACCTGCAAAACCTCAATCTAAGAATACCAGTAATATTCTAGCAGAAATGCAAAAAAAAGCCGCAAAGCAATTGCAAAATGACAATATTGTTACTACCGAGGCTGAGCAAAAAGCNGTCCAATTACCAGAGCCAACAATAATCGTCAAGAAAAAAATTGANGTTGAAGAAAAAGTTAAGTCTGATATACGCGAAGAACTAAATCGAAAAACAGCAGAGGCCAATAAAAAATATCAAGAAATTGCGTCTAATGTGACTGAAGAAANACCTCAAGTTGAATCAATTGCCGTAGAAGTAGAAACCTCAGTAGAAGAAATCACTAATGCTGAAGTTGAACTTATAGAAGATAAGCCCACTTCTGATATCGAAGAAGTTTCCAAGGGTGCAAAAAATGTTTTCAAAACAGTTGAACAGACCAAGAAGCCATCTGTCACAGGTGATCGCCGCAAGCGTAAGCGTAGAATGGACAAGAAAGGTGGCGGGCGTCAAAAAATGGAAAAGAAACTGAATCGACAAAAGATTTTGGCGTTCAAATATTTTGCNAGAGATTTACTCGATGACCCGAATATTCCTGAAGAACANCGATCTAACGTTTTAGGTCAAATTATTGCAAAGGGAGAAAGGACNAGCATAGAATCAGCAATCGAATTCATCAATCAAAAACGNGATGAATTAATTCTTACTGAAGAAGTGGCAAAATCACTTATCAGTGAGATAAAAAGTATGACGACAAGAAGGTGAAAATATGGTAGAAAAAATTAGCAAAGATATGGTAGCAAGCGTACATTATACAGGAACTTTACCCGATAGCGGTGAAATATTTGATTCAAGCGAGGGTCGGGATCCCTTATCATTCTTAGTTGGTCATGGTCAAATGATACCAGGATTTGAAGAAGAATTAATGGGTGCATCAACTGGTGAAAAAAGAGAATTCACTCTATCACCAGATAAGGCCTATGGAGATAGGGAGGAGGAAGCAACNATGAAGATTCCAAGAGCACAATTCGCACAACTCGAACAGTCTGCAAAATTAGAAGTNGGGACACAANTAGTGGCACAAATGCCTCATGGNCCNGCNCCTTTCACTATNATTGAACTTGATGANGANTCAGTTACTGCNGATTTTAATCANGCACTNGCTGGTAAAACATTAACATTTAATGTNGAAGTTGTAGNCGTAAGATCTGCAACTGANGAGGAAATTCAACACGGCCATGCACATGGAATNAGNGGGCANCAAGNTGAGCNTNAACNTGCTAAAACCTGCAATNATGACGGTTGCTGTTGATACAGTAGGCTTGATGAATCGTCAGCACTTGGAANGGCTATGGCTGAACAGCGTCGTGAAGTCTGGGAGACACTTTCTGGCATTGATTTACCCATGAATCCAGATCAGGATTCTATGATTCAATCTGGCTCTATTGCGTCAAAAACCCCTAACGCTGGCAGTCCACCCTATACTCGGGGGATTTATTCGACAATGTATCGGTCTAGACTTTGGACGATGCGNCAATATGCAGGTTTTTCNAGTGCTAAGGAAACAAATGAACGATTTAAATTATTNCTTGGGCGCGGTCAAAAAGGACTTTCAGTNGCTTTTGACTTACCGACTCAATTAGGNCTTGATGCAGACGACGAACTCTCTCTNGGAGAGGTTGGAAAGGTAGGTGTNTCTATTTCTACNCTAGACGATATGAGAGAATTATTTGATGGCATTCCATTGGGTAAAGTTAGTACTTCAATGACGATAAACGCTCCTGCAATGGTGCTTCTAGCGATGTACGCAATAGTTGCTGAAGANCAGGGAGTAAGTATCGATCAAATTCGAGGAACTATTCAAAATGATATTCTCAAAGAATATATCGCAAGAGGTACATATGTATTCCCACCAAAACCAAGTATGCGACTTATTACAGATATTTTCTCATATTGTTCTCAAAACATACCAAACTGGAATACAATATCTATTTCGGGATATCATATTAGAGAAGCAGGCTGTACTGCTGTTCAAGAAGTAGCATTTACTCTTGCCAATGCTCTAGCTTACGTTGACGCTGCATTAGAAGCAGGATTGGACATTGATAGTTTTGCACCAAGACTTTCCTTCTTTTTCAATTGTCATAATGACTTTTTTGAAGAAGCATCGAAGTTTAGAGCAGCACGTAAGTTATGGTATGATTTGATGAATGAGAGATATAGCCCAAAACATCCTAAATCAAGTATGCTTAGATTCCATACTCAAGTAGCNGGAGTGAGTCTTACTGCCCAACAGCCACTGAACAATATTTCAAGAGTAACAATACAAGCCTTAGCAGCAATTTGTGGTGGAACTCAAAGTCTTCACACGAATTCATATGANGAAGCAATAGGACTTCCCACTGAAGAGAGTGCCACTATNGCTCTTAGAACTCAACAAATAATTGCTGAAGAAAGTGGTGCTGCTGATGTAGCAGACCCACTAGGCGGTTCATACCATGTCGAAACACTAACTCAGAAAATCTATGACTTATCGATGGANCAAATCTCCACTATTGAAAAAATGGGTGGTGCAATGGCGGCTATTGAAGAAGGTTGGCAACAAAGAGAGATTCATAATTCAGCTTTCAAGCATTTGAAAGAAGTGGAGAGTGGAGTTAGGAAAATAGTTGGAGTNAACCATGGTGTGATGGAGGAAAACCTTCAGCATAAACCAATGTCAATCAATGCTGAAGTAGAGAAGNACCAATGTGATAAATTATCTAATTGGAGGGCGAATAGAAGNCAATNNGANGTTGATANGGCTTTAGAGGTCATTACAAAAGCTTGTCAGACAGGNGATAACTTATTCCCACTTGTAATGANTGCGCTTAGAGTTGATTGCACCNTNGGTGAAATTATGAATTCAATGAAAAAAGAATTTGGTACATGGATGGCCCCTAGTGGATTTTAGGTGATGTTATGGTTAAGAAAATTTATCTAGACCATATTGGAATTGCTACATCTGATTTGAATGAATCTTCAGTTTTCTGGAATTTAATAGGTCTAATTCAAGGCGAAGAGGACGAAATAGTTGAAGACCAAGGAGTAAAGACAAGATTCTTCGATACTTCGAAAAATAATCCGTCGATAAAATCACCTAAGATCGAATTATTAGAACCTACATCTAGTGATACGCCTATTGGGAAATTTCTTGATAAAAGGGGCCCTGGGATCCAGCAAATTTGTTTTAGAGTGGAAAATTTACCTGAAATGATATCATTGTTGAAGAATAATGGAGTTTTAATGATAGATGAGGAGCCACGAATAGGAGCAGGTGGCAAACATATTGCTTTTGTACATCCAAAATCTACTGGAGGCGTTTTAGTAGAACTAACTCAATATGATTAAAATCATAACAACCATAATCTACCTAAGGATAAATGATAACATGCGAACCTGTATCGACCATTTGATTGCCCTTTCCCATATCGACGGACCACGTGTCAAGAAAGAGGCATCATTCTTATCCACAAGGTTGGAAGCACTGAGAATGAGCAAGAATATTACTAATGATGCTTATCTTGATGCTGGTGCAATACAAGGAGCATTTGAGATGATTGCACACCTTATTGACATGGGCGTCTCTCAAAAAGAGATACATTCTCAATTAAGACAACAATTAGATCGTGCTAGAAATATTGAATTAAAGCATCCTGGATTAAATGATGCCATTGAACAAGGTCGAGCGAGTTGATATGAACTATGTCTAAAACTCTAATGACAATATCCAATGTCTCGAAGAGTTTTGGTGATGTTGAGGCACTTAGAGAAATTTCTCTTGATATTAATTCAGGAGAAGTAGTTGGACTTGTTGGAAGTAATGGTGCTGGAAAAACAACTTTGCTCAGATTGATGTCAGGTGTTTACAAACCTAGCAAGGGCACTGTGTGCTTGGATGATGGCACTCCTGTTGATAAGATGCGTCAGAAATTAGGAGTTGTCCCTGAATCAACCGGCCTGTATTCACGACTTACTGCATGGGAAAATATACGCTATCACAGTAGGATGCATGGTGTGAGTGATGATGATTCATGGAATAGAACTTCGAGATTTGCTAAGCATTTGGACATGTTAGAAAATCTTGGACGTCATACCAAGGGATTTTCCAGAGGTATGAAACAAAAGACAGCACTTTTGCGTGCTTTGGCCCACGGTCCAAGTGTATTGCTACTCGATGAACCAACTGCTGGACTTGATATAACCAGTGCAAGAACAGTTCGCGCACTTGTTAGACAGCTTAGAGATGAAGGCGGAACAATTGTATATTCCACACATCATTTGGCAGAGGCGGAACAAGTTTGTGATCGAATTATAATTATACACAATGGAGACATTCAAGCTGATGGTTCTCCAAATAAGTTACTCGAAGATACAGATTCTAAAAACTTGGAAGAAGCATATGTTTCACTCACTCAGGAAAAAGCACGCCCGCGTAATGATGACTCTGAGTCTGAAGGTAAGTTCACTCGTTGGTGGCGGAGATTATTCACTCCCAAAACACCAAAAACAGTTTCAGGAGATGATTCAAGTGAGTAAAGGGTCATTCAATAGAGTAAAGTCGATTGCCAAGAAAGAGGTTGTTGAATTTACTAGAGATTGGCGAACAATTATTGCAATTATCGTCATTCCAATACTAATGTTCCCTCTTTTATTCATTATGTTCCCATTACTACTTGAATCTGAAGCAGCGGAATTAGATTCAATTGTCGTAGATGTAGTCATACAGTCTGATGATAATCCTGAAACTTTAATACAACAATTCAATTCATCTTCGATTAATATTCTGCAAGAAAATATATCCAGCACACCACCATTATCGGAGCCTGGAGATGATATTGAGAGGTTGCGGAGTTTATCGATTGATGCTATTTTAAGGGTTGAACAAAGAGATGATGTATGGTATTATGCAATTATACATATTTCGACGTCCGAAAGTTCGAATGAAGCGAGAAGTCGTATTATTGAAGGATTGATTGCTTGGGAGAATATTGAGACTGAGCGGATTATTTCAGAACAAGGTCTCGATGTCAATTCGACTCTCAACCCGGTTAGATGGGATGGAGATGTTTCTCAAGGAGATGTTGCAACCCAAGGTGAGCAGGCTGGAATGGTGTTATCTCTATTTATTCCATTAGTACTAGCAGTTTGGACTTTTTCAAGTGCCATTCAACCTTCCATTGATATGACGGCAGGTGAGCGAGAAAGAGGTACATTGGAGGCTTTGCTAAGTTTACCATGTACTAGAAATGAACTTCTATTAGGTAAGTGGCTTGCAGTTGCTACAATTACAGGTGTTGGAGTAATATTACAGATTTTTGGTTTGCTATTTGCAATTGGTTACCTTGCATCATCTAGCATAATTGGGATACCTGACCTTTCGATGGAGGCTATAATGTTGATAGTAATATCAATAATGTTGTTTGCAGTAATGGTTGTAGCACTAGAATTAGCTTTAGCCATGCGTTCCCATAGTGTCAAAGAAGCAGGGTCTATCCTCGGGCCCGCAATTATTTTGATAATATTCCCAGCATTGTTTACTCAAGTAATAAATCTTGATGGCGTAGAGAATTTCTGGTTTGCAGTACCTGTAGTAAATGTATTATTAGCACTAAGAGAATTATTGATGGACAGAGTAATTGTTGAACATATCGCTATTTGGTTTGGAACTTCGCTATTGTATGCATTGTTGGCAGCATACTATGCTGCTAAGCAGTTTGGCCGTGAAGACATAGTTACTAGTCTATCATGAAAATGCCTTGATGGCATCTCTGACAATGTCGATTATCATGTCGATCTCACCTGATGTTATTCTGAAGTGAGGTGTGAACCTCAAGGCATTAATTCCCCCATGTATTACTCCAAGACCGCGTCTTCTGCACCAAGGCTCAACAGCATCGAAACCTACTACAGGGAAACGTGATGGGTCTAATTCAGCACTAACTAGCAACCCAGTTCCTTGGACCTTTGTGATAGTGCCTGGTAATTCCTCGGCTAATTCCTTAAGTTTAGCAACAAACTCAACACCCCTGTCTCTTATGTTATTACGCAATTCTGGAGTCATTTGCTCCAACACCGAGACTGCAATCTCTAATGCTCTAGGGTTTGTAGTCATTGTATTTCCATAAATCCCAACAACATACATTGATGCTGCTCTCTCATTCATTCCTAATACGGACAAAGGATATTGACCAGCATTGATTGCTTTGGACCAAGTTTCAAGGTCAGGAGCTTCAGCATCTTGAAAACCTTCGTAATCGATAACTGATAAACATCCCTGGCCCCTAATACCTGCTTGAATTGAATCAACTAAAAACATTGAATCATGTTCAAGGGTTAGTTTACGGGCTTCATCATAGAACTCTCGAGAGATGCATTGACCAGGATTCCCTTCACCTTGTACTGGTTCAACTGCCAATAATTCGATAAAGAATTTTTCATCGATAGAGCGTTGAAATACTTCACGAAGAGATTCAATGTCATTGGCAGGTACTAAGATTAAATTATCGCGGTTTTGGAAACTGGCAAGATTCTTATCATAACCAGACATACATGAGTGGGATATTTGAGCAGGTCTGTCGGTACGACCGTGGAAACTCCTAACAATAGATACCATCTTGATGGGATATCCATCATATTTAGCACCTTTAGAAGTCATTCGATTAGCGTTAACATCAGCTATTCTTAGAGCCACAGTAACAGACTCAGAACCACTATTCATGCAAATAAACTTAGAGAAAGGGCAACTGCCTCTAGTATGGCCAAGTTCTGCTTTGAGTGCCTCAGATAATCTCTTCTGACTAAATGAAGGTGTCATTACATTAGCCATGACCCAATTTTTAGACATAGTTGAAATCACTGAATCTGGTCCATGGCCAGCACCCAACATTCCATATCCTCCATTATCATGGACCACTGCTCCATGCGAAGTCACTATCCAAGGTCCTTTGGCTGAAAGCGCAACATATGGATTAACAGTTTCTGGGGCATAAAAATTTACAATATCACTTTGAAGTTCATCAACTAATGATTTTTCTTCCATCATCATCAGATCACTACCCATAGAAGTTGCTAATTCCTTATGAGTATCATAACCTTCATTTATAGCAGTCACAAGAGTTTCATCGACTTTACAGAATTGCTTGATTATATCGTCAGAAAGTCCAGCGGTATCCATATCACCACTATTTTCCCTTATGGAGTACAACTTTGACATTATCCCGTCAGCGTCAATCATTACTGTCATCAACCATTCTCCATTGGCGGAGACTATTCAACATTCGCTTTTTGTCATCGTGAATTAATTAAATACTCGAATGAAATAATACTCTAGTATTACTATAGTAATATTAATTAATACTTAGTGGCAGGATTAGTCATGCCTAAAGTTTCACTTGACATGCCTGCTGAGATTATCGGCGATCTAAGATTACATGTTGGCGATGAAAGGAAATTCGTTAGCCTAGCCGATGCAATAAGGACTGCCTGTAGAAAATTACTCGACCAATTAGATGACATTGATTCGAGGCATGGAAGAAATAATGGAGGAGATTTATAATGACTACAAGAGATGAAGCAATGGAGGCTGTTAGCACTTTACTTTCATATTTAGAAAAGGATTACAAACGTGAAGGACTACTATCAACTCCCAAAAGAGTTGTAGATTCTTGGGATGAAATTTTTTCGGGATATAATGAAAACTCAGGTGAGATATTAGATGCGACATTCAATGGAGAAGGGTACGATGGTATCGTTTTACTTAGAGATATAGAATTTCATTCGACATGTGAACATCACCTGCAACCATTCAATGGTAGGGCTCATGTTGCATACATACCAGTTGACAGAATAGTTGGGATAAGTAAACTATCGAGAATTGTTGATCTACATGCTAAGAGATTGCAAAACCAAGAGCGAATAACAAAAGGAATCGCTGATGACTTAGAGTCTCACTTATCACCACTTGGTGCTGCAGTAATTATTGAGGCATCACATGGCTGCATGCGATGTAGAGGTGTGAAGAAACAAAATGCTGTAATGACTACATCAGCAATGCGTGGAGTCTTTTTCGATAAGCAAGAGGCAAGACAGGAATTGATGCAGTTGATACAATCAAAACCACTCTGAACAATTAACGTAGAGGGATTATTATTACGACCTATCCAATTGTCGAAATTTTTCACTCTGTTCAAGGAGAAGCATATCACATGGGCAAGCCCCATGTTTTTGTACGATTTGGAAATTGTAATCTAAGATGCGAATGGTGTGACACAAACTTTCTAGAATATGATGAGATGGAGTTGCAAGACATTGTCAAACAGGTCCTTTCATATGGTTGCGAACGAGTGATATTTACTGGTGGAGAACCATGTCTACAAGATTTAGAAACTATCGGGAATGAATTGAAGAAATATGATCTTAACCTATCTGTTGAAACGAATGGAACTATTGATGTCCCCGAGGTTATTGATTGGATATGTGTTTCACCTAAAGATCAATTATATCCAAACACTAAGATATCTCAAACCACAGGTAATGAATTGAAGGTAGTTTACTGTGGTCAAGACTTATCGATGTATGATAATTTGAAAGGTGGTTTTACACACCTTTACTTACAACCTTGCTATATTGAAAGCATGTCTGTAGAAGAGAATGGCAAGAACTTCGCACTTGTTGAAGAATTAGTAAAAAATAATCCTGGGTGGAGGTTGTCTCTCCAGACTCATAAATGGATGGGGGTAGACTAATGAAAATCGCGGTAATGGCTCTCAGCGGAGGAATGGATTCTACATCATTGCTTCTTAGACTCCTAAATGAGGGGTACCAAGTTTACTGCATATCATATGAATATGGTCAGAAGCACCGGGTTGAAGTAGATAGGTCGGCACTAAATATTGAGTATTTAAAATCAAAGAATTTTGACGTAGTGCATGAAATTGTAGATTTACAAGGTGCTATGAGTATATTCAATAGTTCATTGCTTAATGGTGAATCTGATGTCCCTGAGGGGCATTATGAAGAGGAACAGATGAAATCAACAGTAGTTCCAAATCGGAATGCTATTTTTTCTTCGATATTGTATGGATATGCACTCTCAATAGCAGTAAAAAATAATGCAAATGTCAAAATTGCCTTGGGGGTTCATTCAGGCGACCATGCAATTTATCCAGATTGTAGACCTCAATTCTATAATGCACTAGAACACGCTTTCCAAATTGGAAATTGGGATAGTGAAAAGGTATCCTTCGAATTGCCATATATCGATGGTGACAAAAAATCTATTCTTTTAGATGCACTAAAATCATGCGAAGCATTAGAAATTGATTTTGATACAATCTTTTCCAATACTAATACCTCATATAATCCAGACTCCGAAGGGAGGAGTTCAGGTAAAAGCGGAGCTGATATTGAGCGTATATTAGCATTCAAAGCAATAGGTCGAGTAGATCCAGTCGAATATATCGATTCATGGGAAGTAGTACTATCAAACGCGGTGGAAGTTGAAATGCGACATAAAGACGAATATTATCGGGAAAAATTGACTGAATTGCAATATATTGTGACAAGGCAAGGTGGTACTGAAAGAGCATTTACTGGAATCTATGACAAAGAAAAACGTGATGGTGTTTATCGTTGTATTTGTTGCGACCATATTTTATTCACATCATCGAATAAATATGATTCAGGTTGTGGCTGGCCAGCATTCCATAGTGAGAGTGAAGATGCTGGAATATTACGGATACCAGACGATAGTATGGGCATGTTAAGAATTGAAGTTAGATGTTCCAAATGTGATGCACATTTAGGACATGTTTTCGAAGATGGTCCTCGGTCATTTGGTGGCGAAAGATACTGCATAAATTCAGCATCATTAAATTTCGAGGAGGAATCAATATGACCACATACATTAGAAGATACGTAGAAACTGACACCGGACACAGAGTCCCCAATCACAAGAGTAAATGTAAGCATATGCATGGCCATCGATACAGATTTGAAGCCGAAATCGAAGGTGATGTTGTGACTCAGAAAGGTGTTTCTGAGGAAGGTATGCTAATGGATTTTTCAGATATCAGCGAGATTCTGACAATACATATCCATGATGTAGTCGACCATGCATTTGTGGTCTATCAAGGAGATGAATTGGCCTTGAGGGCTTTGGAACTAATGGGTGATGGGCATCGAACTGTAATTGTGGATTTTATTCCAACTGCAGAAAATTTAGCTAAATGGGCATTTGAACAGATCGAGCCTCTGATTTCTACAGCATATGGAAATAGGTTGAAACTCGTTGCCATGCATGTTCGTGAGACTCCGAAGAGTATTGCTACTTGGCGACCATAATTATTCTTCTGAATCCGGTTGAATCTTTCTGCGCCTACGACTTATCCATTCTTCATTTCCATCCACGTATTGAAGGGCTGTAGTAGCGTCAAGAATTCCGCCAATTAATCTTGTTGCCTCGTCTTCAGTTGGCATTGAAAGCATAATTGAACGAACCATGGAATTTTTAAAACTAGATTTTCGCTCTTCATTTCCAGGCAATGCCTTAGAAAGTTCATCAATACCTTTGACCAATATATCTCGTAAACTCCCATTTATTGAACGTTCTATTGGCACAATATCGGGTAAACTTTGGTCTTCACCTTGATTATTGAGGACTCTAAGTTTGTGTAATTCATAGACAAATGCATTCACTGCATGTGAGAGATTAGCGATAGGATAGCCTTCCCATGTTGGTAAAGTTGTTAAAAAGTCACACATATCCAACTCATTTGTGGACATACCTTTTCCTTCTTCACCAAAAACCAAGGCTACTTTTCCATTAAATTTGAATATACGCTGAGAAAACTCCCAAGGATATGTGAAATGGCGGAATGAGGTTTTTGAACCTACTTCTCTCTTACCCGAGGTTCCAACTACAAGTGAGCAATCGCTGATTGATTCTTCAAGACTATTGTATACTTCACATTGTTGTAAAATACTTCCTGCATGCTTTGCTCTATTTCTTGCTTCAACATCGAGATGGTCGCATTTTGGATTTACTAAACGGAGGTTTTCAAATCCATAGTTGAGCATACTACGGCAAATAGCTCCTAAGTTTCCTGGGTGAGAAGTTCCAATCAAAATGATAACCAATTGATAATTACTTTTCGGTAATGGCAGATTTTGTCGATCGCCCATTCAATCACCATTTGAACCAATATGCTCAGCGATCCATCTTGGGTCACAAGGCTGATAGATGAAAAATAGATATCCGCCACTTTCTCTATCGTCCATTACAAGTGAACGCTTTCTAACAGAATACTTATTCTTAAGAAAGTCAATTAATTGTTCTAATTCATCCTTACTTTCAGAATGAACGCTGACAGGATGTCTGTCCCAATCTATGCGCACTGACACGCTAAACCCTCACTAATCGACTCTTCTTTGAAGATATCTAGTGACGTATCCAGCAATCCAGTTTCTAAGTTTCTTTGAATTGACATCGGTCAACTGAGAAACTACAACTTTGTTGTGGTCGAAATCATTTGTGAATTTCTCTCTATGTTGTTCTACAAGTGTGATGGCTCTGATTTTGATAAAACTTGGTCTAATATTTCCCATACTATTCACTCCTCAAACAATTTTACTTCTATTGGAAACTCAGGGTCATCGTGTCTAATCACTTGTAATCGGACTTTACGTGGAGGATTTTCTATACCTCTCGACCATATGTGTTCATTGACGGATGGATCGATGTAAACAGTCTCATCTTCAGTTACTTTCAGATGTTGTATTACATGATCTTTGATTATTTGCATTGCTCTTGGAGCGCGCTTGTACCTAGTAATATTCCAAGCATTTCTCAAAGGCACTATTAATTCTGATTCGTTAGGTCTTGCCATAATAATACACCTCATCGTTGCAGTTTACTGCGTCTCCAGTGATGTCGCTTTGGATGCGATACTGTATTTCGGTCGGTCTTTAACATGACCCATACAGGGACACGTCTGTTCTGCTTCTGCACCTTCATCAGGCGTATTTTTTTGGCTGCTGGTTTATTTCTTGACATGTTCGAGCACCTTCTCAGATTCTACGGATTGACGCGCTATGGCGGCTCTTCGATTGGGATAATAGCAAACTTTTCAGTTGCTCATCAGACATAGGGGGATTAAATGATTTAGATTCATACATATGAATGATACTTTGTTTAATTTGATTACTTCTTTCAGGAGTTGCTAGTGAAATTGTTGCCAAACGAGATCTTGCATCCGGGGATAGTAGTTTTTTCATTGCTGAGTCGATTGCCGAATTCTCTATTTGCTTCTTTTGTTCTGCAAATTCAGCCTCAACCTGCTTTGATGCTTGTGCTTCAATTTGCTTTTGAAGTTCTAACTTACGTTGATGTCTAAGCATTGCCAATTCATCATCATTTGATGCAGACATACTTACCACCTAATTCACACCCGATTAATACTTTGAAAGGCCAGGATACATTTCATCTGCCGCTGCTCTGTTAGCATGTGCAATAGAATCTAGTAACTTATGGCCTGCAGGAGTAACTCTTCTTCCTGCATAAAGTTGAACTTTGCCATCTTCAGAGTCCACTTCCTTTGTAGGTACTTTTTCTACAAGTCCTGCTTCTTCGAGTTGTTGTAGAGAAGTTCTAATGATATGTCTAGAAGCAACTCCGGGAGTATTAGGCATAACACCATTATCCTGTGAACCGCCATATGTTTGTGCCAAACTTGTCACACCAACAGGGCCTTCTCTGGCGACCTTACGCAGTATCGATGCAGTTCTGATAAACCACCAGTTTGACTGAGTAGGTGGCCTTTCACGAGAGGCACCAGTCTTGACATAAACAGACCAGTCAGGAGCTTCAATTCCCTTTGTCTCAGACAAATGGTCAGCAAGAGCAGGTATCAATAATTCCGCAGGAATATCGTAAAACGTAGTCATATAAACACACCAAGCAATTTGCCGACTAAACTCCCCTATATGAAAAGAACGGGTAAAATGCAATACTTCGTATCACCAAAGGCGGAAAAATGCAAGTCTTGATGAAGGTGTATCATGTGCACTCACCATGCAGAAGGCTTTGGCTCAAAACCCCAATCTTCTCAGAACTCTTTTGGGTCTTTCATTTACCCTGATTTTTATTCTCGCTTATGCGGTCTATGGAGCAACAGTGTCGCCTTCTTACTACCTTTACCAAACTGATGCTGTCACTACGACGCACTCTATTGGCGACTCTGAATCCATTTACGATTCAGATGAAAATACTACTACCTGGTATTGGAATATACCTGCTAACGGAGTTAATTTGACATGGGTCAATCTAACAGCTACGGAATTATCTGATGACTCCGTTGTTAAATTAATCAATGTAGGCGGACTTTACAGTAATCGATTACTTGGTATCGAAGATGCTGATAAATTCAGTTGTGAAGAATCTTGTTATCAAAATACAACTCATGAGGCTGTAAGTGAAGATGGCGATGACGTTACGATATATTCGATGACCACAACAGATCCNGGTAGGCGTAATAACGGCACAGTATATGCCAAGTCATTAGAGGATGCAACAGAAAAAGCCAGAGACATTGTCGATTATACCCACTCTCCATCGGCGATAAGAGTTGAGGTAATTGAAAAGGGAGACAGACAAACTTCACCAACAATAATCCTGACCTCCGTCAATGAAGATTTCGAAAATATTGAGGTGTTCTCAATAGATGCTGGGACTGAATTCTTATGGTCGCTGGCAGCAGTAATTGGCTGCTTCTCTATGCTCTTGATTCCGTCGTTTGGACTCTATTTTGCTTCCAGGGCAAAAGAAAGGAAAAACGAACTAAAATTAAAGATGGCCGAAGATTCAGTTGATAGTGGGCTTCAAGAAGAATAAGCGCCATTGCCCTCATATAGATTATATGTTTTGCATTAAACGATGCGCGGGGTGAAATTTCTATCATTGTTACTTCTCGCAACTTTAGCATTAGCACCATTAGGTCCATTGTCTCAATCAAATCTAGATATTGATATTAAGCAAAACGCATCAAGTAAATCAACTGGAGTAGATTTGACTGTAAATGATGTCTCGTTTAGTTATCCCTCCACTTCAGAACAACTGAAATATCAAATGTTTTCTTCAAATCACCCAATCGTAAATTTTGATAAGCCAAAAGACCTATTTGTCGTGGATGCGGTAATCGATGTGCCAATCACAATAGATTTCACAGTGAGTAATTTAGGAACAACAAGTTCTGGAAACTTCAATGTTATAATTTTAATTTCACACAATGAATATTCTGATTTTGAATTGCATAATGAATCAGTATNACTCAATTCGATAAATGGTGGTAATTCCGCAACAGGTCAAAAAACAATTACTCCAACTTATTCAGGTAATCATACTTTGCAAATTTTTCCTGTATCGAGTGTAGTTGACGACAATCCGAATAATGACGAACTTACAAGGTCATTTACTGTCGCATATAGTTACTTCAATTGTGATGATTTCACAGGGTGGTCGACTGGGACTCAATGGAGTTCAAACAGCGATACAGCGCTATCGCAAGGCTTTGCTTGTCATGTTGGCAATGGACAATCTTCAACCTATTCAAATAATCTAAATACTGCACTAATAACTCCAACTATGGATATGTCTAATGCTGTAGATAATCCTACACGAACCAATGGCATAACTTTCTTTTATACNGGGAGTATATTGACAGGCGATGTAATGAAAATATATGTTACAGATAGCAATGGGATTTGGAATGAAATGGCTAGTATTAGTGGAACGATAGACCAAGTATTCACTGATGGTGCTAATTGGCAAACATGGTCTATCAATCACGCAGGAGCTCAGTCGCCTCTAATACCGGTGCAACAACAATATTTCCATTCACAAACACAATTCAAATTTGAGTTCACTAGTGATTCAGTAAACAACGATATTGGCCTGTGGATGGATGATATAGTCATAGTATACGATCAAAAAGTTAAGCAGAAAGAGTATGGTTTGACTGTAAGCGGTATTTCTTCCAATGGCGCTGTCCCTGGTTCTTGGGGTAAAGCAACTGTAGAGATAACCAATACTGGAAATATTACTGAAACTTTTACTCCAACAACATCTGGCCTACCTGCGAACTGGAATTTATACTATTCTACAACAACTGGGGTTAGTATTAATCCGGCATATGGCATCACATTGATGCCAGGAGAGTCAAAACAGTTTGACATAAACTTCCAACCAGACTCTATGGCAAATCAAGGTCTTTACCAAGTAACATTTATTGCTAATTCGAACCAATACAATATGGTCCAGTCTCAACTGAATATGCAATTCCAAGTAATCCCTGATAGGATACCAGAAATAATTCTACCTTCATCAATACCGAGTTGCCAACCTGGTAACACCTGTACGTTTGAGNTAGGNGTTACAAATATTGGTGGNGCTACTGATGTATTTGATATTNAAATAGACTCTAGTGAACTACCGTTAGGTTGGAGTGTTGCCCTAGCATGGTCTCAGCCGATTAGTGTTCTGTCACAGCCTGGNATCATAAATGANATTCTAATGACTTACACAGTTCCATCAGATGCACTACCAGATAGTATAGGTAAATTTGATTTGAAAATAATTTCCCAGAATGACTCATCGCGCATTGATGTAAGAGAAATAGAACTTACAGCATCGATGATTAGTGATGCATATGTTGAAATGGAACTGGCAAGTTTTTCGTCTAATTGGACCCTAAATCCGGGAGAAACAAGGGAGATATACTACACGATATGGAATAATGCCTCCAGTCAAGATATCTTTCTACCATCAATTAGTGTTAGAGATTTAGGCCTATGGGTAATAGAGCAACCAACTCAAACAAACATGGTCATTAATTCAGGAAAACAGTCCATGTTTAGTATTTCTATCACAGCACCTGAGCAATCGCAGGTAGGTGACGTTTGTCCTAAAATAACACCTGAAATAACTTCGACTAGAAGTGGCTCGGTATTTTCAGGTGTAGAGTTTGATGAAATTGAAGTGTCACGTAGAGATGACTTGNTTATAACTCTAATAGATGAACCTGAAGTATTCAATCCAGGAATACCGAATTTGGTCAATATTGAGATAGAAAATAATGGCAATGGTCCAAATGATGCAAATCTGGAATTAATTGGNATACCTAATGATTGGTCNTGGGANTTGTTCTTTGATGGNGAAATNATAAGCAATCCAATCAGTTTATCTGCAATATATGATTTGGATGATGTCAAAGAAATTCAAATCGCNATAACTCCTAATTCAACAACTCTTGCAGGCAGTTTATACCAGTATGTAGCCAAAGTATCTTCATACGATGGTACTTTTGACAATAACCAATCCGATAATCAAATCGAANTACAAGCTACGATCTCGACAAATCATAATATTGTAATCAATACTATTGATAGTGAATTGTTTTCTGGCATTAGCAATAATACATTGGTTAGAGCATCAATACAGAATTTAGGTAATATAGTTGAAAATAATGTATTGATAAGGGCACAAATTAGTTCACTTGATACAAATCTTCAATTAAATCCATATTTCACAATAGGGGGAAATGGAATAATATTCGAACTTGATGAATTCCATATGTTGAATCTGAATATTGGGCAAAAATATGATCTTGAAGTTGGATTTATTATCCCTGAAAATACAGAGATTGGAACAAAATTCGTTGTAAACTTCGACGTACAATCGAATAATGGCACCGGTTTGATTTTCCAAACCTCTCAAACTATGATTGATGCAAACTATAGGCGGTCAATGGTTGTAGACTTGTATTCACAGAATCTAGAAATTATCGATGAAAGTTTAGGCGCTAGAGCGCTGTTAAATTTGACATCAACTTCAACAGTCGATGAAATATACACGATTAAACTGGCTTTGCCAGAAAATTGGCAAGCAGTATGTTCGGGAATAATTTTGAGTCCTAATGGAACTTTAATAGAAAATAGCCCTGGATATGTGCAGGAACAATTTACCTCGACATCNTGTGAAATNTATCCATTGGATGGTGAAGATTCTGGAGAAGTTGTTTTCAGCATCACAAATGAAGATGGTACATTAATTTGGACTGAATCTAAATCATATACATTTGAGCGAAATATTGAAGATTCTTTCAGTCTATCATCNAATATGATTGCTGGTTCAATTGCTGGTGTTCTTGCTATTGCCATATTATCTATAATAATTTTAAAATTTAGAAATAATGATGATGAAGTTGGTGAAGAGACAGAAATTATCGCTAAAACAAATTCTGGACCACCCAT
The DNA here is from genome assembly GCA_002172355.2 of Euryarchaeota archaeon TMED132. Lineage (GTDB taxonomy): Archaea > Thermoplasmatota > Poseidoniia > Poseidoniales > Poseidoniaceae > MGIIa-L1. The sequence continues at coordinate 41,808 of NHGH02000013.1, read as the reverse complement.
ATCCGGGCCCCCTGTTTCTACATTCCAAGACAACAATAATGCTGCGATTACGAATAATCCTGTACCCAATAATATTATTCAACAACCGACAGATGCTGTGGCATTTAGTGGACCGCCGATTCCTGATACTGGGCTACCAGTAGGTTGGACACATGAGCAATGGCAATATTATGGACAAAAATACTTAGACAAGTTGAACTCCGGTGGAAACTAATGGACTATCCTCCGCTGTGGTATGCCCTTTGGTTTATGATTTCATTCTGCGGTATTGCGACATGGTATTTGAGGAATTTCACTCAACGAGTGCAATTGACCAGACTAATAGCATTAGTTGGAGTCGTTTCTATGNTAAGTATGGTATTTTGGACTTTTATTGAATTTTGAGGAGTTATTATGAAAATAATAGGCATAGAAAACCATCAATGGAAGGATAAATATCCCTGTAGACTTCCTGTTTGGTGGGGTAATGTCGGCGAAATTGGAGCTCATCCAAATGTTAGTGGTGTCACTGGTAGAAAAGTGGTTTTAAGAATTGAAAAAAGATTTACTCGNATTGAGAAATTAATGGCACGTATACTTCGCGCACCAAGAGAGGTTCGTCGCCCATTAGATTCTATGAATAGTGTTCTTTGGGAATTATGTAATGGTAAAAATACATTCGCAGAAATTTGCAATTACTTAGATTCAACCTTCCATGAGGACATTGCTCCAGTAGTTGAAAGAACAAAAAGAGGTATTGAACAATTAAAGAGTCAAAATTTAGTTACTGTATTAGATGATGTATTCAGTGATAAATGGCAGATTGGACGTGGTGTTACGCCTCCAAATCAAAGCCTTGCACCATTAGACTCAGAACTAAATATCGATGTCGAGGAAGAGTAATCATTCTCCGGTAGGCTCCCAAACAAGCCTCATTCCAATACCATCGCTTTTTCTAGTTGATACTGATTTATTTCTNGCAGAACTCCTAGTAGAGTCGCTCTCTGTAAACCAACTACCTCCCCGGTGAACAAACAAATCCTCTGAGTCAACATTGTAAGCATCCTGTGAAGAAGAATGATTAGAATAGTCCTTTGAATAATTATCCTGGCACCACTCTGAAACATTGCCATAAAGATCCATGATTCCCCAAGGTGTTGCCTTCTTTTGGCCAACTACTTTAGTGGAAGCNCCAGAATTTCCACCATGCCATCCATAATCTCCTAATTCTGAATCTCTATTNCCAAAAAACCACTTNGACTGAGTNCCAGACCTCGCAACAAACTCCCATTCGGACTCAGTAGGTAATCGCCAAATNCCAGTTAAGCCCAAGTGCACTTCATCACCATGTAATTCATTTAATCTGTCAATGAAATTCTTAGCGTCATTCCAAGAAATTCTTTCTACTGGTTGTAATCCTGAACTCCAACCTTCGGTGAATTTAGATGGATTTTCACCCATTACTGAGGACCAATGTGCCTGTGTAACTGGTCTTTCACCAATAAAAAAAGGTCTTGATATTTCCACTTCATGGACCGGTTTCTCCCTTTCCAAGCCATCGCCAATAAGGTCTCCCATTAGAAATACATCCGGTTCCATTAGAACGTATGTCCCTCCAAAAGAATCTGAAAAGTTTGGCCGACTCATGGTTTTTATCACCTATTAAGATAATTTATTTGTAGTATCAATAACTGATTCAACAAGTTTTGTTAATCTCTCAATGTGCTCCTTGTCAACTAGATTTCCTTCATCATCAAATGCTTCTTTCACTTTACCAATGGCAAGCTGTTCAGGGACAGGCCAAGCATGGAGCCATCTTAGCATAATTCGCATATGATTTAGAGTATTTGAGTTTTGAGCACCTCCAAGTGTAGACATCAATCCAACCGGTTTTCCTGATATATGCTTACCATATAACCAGTCAAATGTATTTTTCATAGCACCTGACATAGTTCCATGATATTCAGGAGATGCTGCTAGAAATGCATCACAACTAGTCGCTAAATCCTGAAACCGCTTGACATTTTCGTTCTCCCAGCATCCTTCTTCGCCAACAATCGGTAATGGGTCAGTATCTAAATCCCAAAAGATAACTTCTGCACCCTTCTCTTTAGCAATGCCTAGAGCGATGTTTACTAGCAATCCACATTTTGATGTCGTTCTATACTCTCCACTAAGACCTAGTATCTTCATATTCTCACCATTTGTACCAAAACAAACCGGTTATTCAATGTAAGTATTTGACCAATCATGGATAAGCAATGCTTAAGCACGGTAGATGGTGCCTAAAATATGAACGACATGTATGATGATGACGCTGGTGAAATCGCGGACGATGTAAACAGTGTGGATGACGTCCAAAACCAAGTTCAATCACAATTGATGATTGGTGAAGAGTGTTCTAAAAATGATGACCCTAAAGGAGCTTTGGCTGCATTCAATAAAGCCATTTCCTTAGACCCTTCTTGCGACATGGCTTGGTTTAATCGTGGAGTACTATTAGAGGCCCAGCAAGATGCCAGAGGTGCTAGGCAAGCATTCCAAATTTGCCTTGATGTGAATCCAAATCATGCACCTGCAACTGCAAATCTATGTATCTTATTGGAACGAATAGGTGATGAAAGTGGAGCATATGAAATGTCTACAAGAGCGTTAGATTTCTACCCTGGCCATCCTGCAATAATGGAAGTTAGAGAAAGATGTTCAGGTAGTAAAAGTACTAAACCGATGGAACAGATGGCTCAAGTAGTAACAACTGATTCTTTCAAAGAAGAAGATATGCAAGAAGCGATGAGTGAAGCAGGATTAGATGATGTCAATGCTGTATTAGAAGAAGCTGTTTACCATGATATGGATGAAAATAAGAATCTAGATATCGATGAACTCCGCTCCGCAGCAGAAGTTGTTGCTGCTACAGAAAACATTCAAGAGAAAATAGAACTTGTGCAACCCGTTACGCAATCAATACCTCAAGAACAAGATATAATAGTTCAAGAAGATAGTAAAGTAGAACCAACAATGAATACTGTCGATTTGGATGCATTGGTAGAAGAAGCAACACAATTGATCCGTATTGGAGACCCTGCATCAGGTTTGAAAACATTAAAACCATATCTGAAAAATGAGGCGGCAAACCATGCACCATCTTGGAGAATCGCCGGAGGTGCAATGGCTAGATTAGATCTTGATGAACATGCCATCTCTGCATTAGAACATGCACAAAAATTAGACCCCTCAAGTGCTAAGGGATGGTTCAATCTAGGGTCAGTAAAGCAGCGGTTAGGATATCTTGAAGATGCTGGAACATGCTATGCCAACGCTCTACGTGAAGACCCCAATTACATCAAACCTGCAATAAAATGGAGTGAAAGTTCTAGAGAAATTAATGATATTGAAGGATATCTAACAGCTGCTACAGTTGTAGTTACATTACAGCCAGACAATCCAATAAGAATGGAGTTAGTTATTACCTTAATCGAACTTGCTGAGGGAGAATCTGAAGTCTTAGAATTGGCCAGTGGTCTGCCACCAACAATCCCTGCTGGGCCAGAATTAGCCGCCAATGCCTTGGCACTACTTGGGGAAGGACAATCAGAACTCCATGCAAGAGCACATTCCGCAATGAATAATCATGTTGAATCAGTCACTGTATGGAAAGCATTGATTCAAACTGAAAAGAATAATCCAATTCTTTGGCGCGGACTATCTAAATCACTCAAGGCAGCAGGTGATATCGAAACATCAGAAAGATGTAGGATGAAAGCCGATACTCTGGATCAAGTAGGCGCTGTAGTAGAAAATAACGTTGCTGAAACTGTTGAGATTACTAATCCAACTAACCAAGTAACTGAAACCGTTGCACCNGANGNACCTAATCTAGAACAGCAGAATTCTGCTAATGAATTGCTACTAACGCCTGTAGAGCGACAGCAAGAGGTTGTTGCAGAGGTAGAATCAAACCCACAAGTTGATTTGGCAAAAGCAGCATTAGATGTTCAACAAAATTCGTTGGTATCAGAACAATTCAAAAATCCAGTNTCAAACTCAATAGCAAACCAAGATATATCTTGGTACAACCAAGGAGTAGCATTGATTGAAGCAGGTAAATANAGTGAAGCATTATCATGTTTTGATAGAGCGCTGCCTTCATTTGCTAATGATGATGAAATGGTAATTAGAATCTTGAATGGTAGAGGGAATGCATTTTATTATTTAGAAAACTATCCAGCATGTGTTGAATCATACCATCAAGCAATGCTGATTAGACCNGAGGATGTAAGAGGTAAAACTCTGTACAATATGGGTACAGCATACGCAGAGATGGAAAGGTATCAAGATTCTATAAAATGTTTCGAACAGGCNATTCCGCGTGGATTAAATAAGGAAGAAATAAAGAGAACTAAAGACCAAATTCGTCGATGTAACATTCTNTTGAAAGAGCAAATTAAGAAGCAAAAGACTTGAAGGCGATTNAATGNNAAATTCTAACGAACAGGTGATTGAAAAATTCACTGAGGCTGGATTAGAGGAGAAACATGCGAAATTGATTATTGATTTAGCATGCAACCCGCCGTCAAAAGCTAGTGAAATCGGCAAGAGAGTTGGGGTATCGCGAATGGATGCATATAATTCACTGCGTAAATTGCAAGAGCAAGGACTAGTAAAGGCTACTTTAGATAAACCAATCCGGTTTTTTGGAATGAGAATCGAAGAAGTATTCCAACAAATTATTAGAATAAAAGAAATGGATTTACGTCGAATACAACATAATTTAGAAAATTTAAGTTCGAATTCTGAAATAGCAATAATGTCTGTTGACCAAACATCGGATGAAGATACATTCTCTGTACTGAAAGATAGGCATACAATAATGGCTACTATAGAATCAGTAGTTGCAGAATCAGAAGAGCAAATTTGGTTACTTCTCGGCAAATGGGGGATTTTGCATATGCTACGCTCTGGGGCAAAAAAGGCGATAGAAGAAGCCATTAGTCGTGGAGTTAAAATAAAAGTTGTTGCTTCAATTGACAAAAAAACAATTAGATTTTTTGATTCCCTGGATGACCAAATTGAGATACGCCATCATGAAGATTTCAATCTTAACGGAGTTTTTGTTGATGNAGAGGTTGGCATACAATTTGTTNANACNGAAGATTCGCCAACAGGACGCGGTAAAGATGATACTGCAATACTAATAGAATCTGAAATGCTATTGAATGCTCNGAGTGNATTGCTTAAGATTCAATGGGAAGCAGCAAAGTCTTACAGTTCAATTAGAAGTAAAATATTAGATGGAGTTATGACTGAACCGCTTAAACTAATTTTAGGNGAGGGTTCTTTCTATGAAAATTTCCGGAAAACTCTACTGGCTGGCATGTCAANNCAGNCTACAAGTAATGTTATGTTGCGAAAAAATGGTTCNGAAATTNANTTTGNTAATGATNTAGAACGTGAATCATTATCTGCGCTTGGAATTGACTCTTCAATTCTATTCGAACATGTAGGTGGCAGAATTGGGCAAGAAATTACAGTAAAATTGCAGCACATAAAAGATGATTTGGAATTTTGGGNTGCCATTATCCAAGAATGGAGTGAGATGGGAATGGGAGAAATTGAAATCAGTGAANTTCCTCCAACAAAAATTATTGTAAAAAATAGTTCAGCATGCGGTGGCAGTCCAAGTACTTCGAAGTTCCTTTGTAACATAGACGAGNGTGTTTTGAGTGGCATACTACTAGAACGCCATGGACGCAAGGTATCTNCTAGTAAACGAGAATGTATANANACNNATAATNGTTCTTGCTTNTATGAAATAATCNTTGAAGAGTGAAACTTTGATGAAAAACAAGCACAGGTTCATAGGTGAGAACCTGATAGCATAGTCATGGATTGTGGAACTTGTGAGACCAGTTCTCCTTTAGAGATGCATAAACCCGAAGTTGTTGATGTCAATTTATCAATTTCAGACAATGCTGTAAAGATGTTGGGTGATGCATTTGGCGAGGACCGTTCTATGGCTTTACTTGTAGGAGTACTTTCCGGTGGTTGTTCTGGATATATGTATGACTTACAGATTGTAGAAAATACTGATGTTGATTGCCAAGAAATCAATATTGATGGTTTTAGAGTACTTATTCCTAATTCATCTAGCCACCTTCTAAATGGGATTCAAATTGACTATGAAGATCGTCTTATGGGCGGTGGATTCAAAATTATCAACCCTAATGCTGAATCTTCCTGTGGCTGTGGAGAATCTTTTTCTTGAGGACTTATTATGCCCAAAGCGGCATTTAGTGACTGTTATGTCACAATATGGAGAGGTGGAGATTGCCTCACTTTCTTGGACGGTTTGAGTTCTAATCAAATCGTTAATTTAAAGGAAAATCAGGTAATTCAAAGTTCAATTCTGGATAAAAATGCCAAAATCATTGACTTTGTTACAATATTGCACTTAGGTGGATTTTTAGCAATCGTTGGACATGAAAATAACTTTCAAACAATGTTAGACTTTGTTACTCCCAAAATTTTGCAAAGTGATGTGAGTATTACTGATATTACTAAACTAAATGATGTCGCGATTATTTTCGATGAAGATAATTCGATTCCAATATCTACCTGTCAAACCATTGATGAAGTCACCTATGCGAGAATTAGGCCAAATTTGACATATTGTATTGCAGGGAAAAAGGTAAATTTTGGTGGCGATAAGATGGGTGATGACTTCCATGAATGGAGAATTACTAATCTCATTCCTTGGTATGAATATGAAATTAATTCTAAATCAATACCTTACTCTTGTGGACTAAACCAATATGTTCATGATTCCAAAGGGTGTTTTACAGGTCAGGAAATATTAACTAGAATGCGCACTAGAAATCGCGGAATCAAAATTCTAAAGTGTATTATGAATTCTGATGTTACTAAAGAGAAAGTTACAACAAAGGGCCTTGAAAAGTCCCTAGTTATTGTCAATCAATAACCAAGAAGTTCGGTAAGTTGCGATTTGTAAAAGTTTCCTGAACCTTGCAAACTTGACAATTCTTCTTCTGTCAAGTCTAATTCAATTATTCTCTCAATTCCACCTGCACCAAGTATTACTGGCACACCAATGTAAACATCACTCAAGCCATATTGGCCAGTGAGGTATGCAGAGGCAGGAATCATTCTCTTTCGATCATTCAATACAGCCTCTGCCATAATGGCAGCTGCTGAGCCAGGAGCGTAAAATGCAGAACCTCTTTCAAGAAGTTTGACAATTTCTCCACCACCAGAAGCAGTTCTCTTACAAATAGCATCGATCGTTTCTTCATCTAGTAAATGTGTAATTGAAATTCCACCAACTGTAGTGAAACGAGGTAATGGGACCATAGTATCCCCATGCCCACCTAGAACCATTGCATGAACGTCTTCTTCTGAGCAACCAATCGCATCTGCTACAAAGTGTGTCATTCTAGCACTATCCAAGACTCCAGCCTGTCCACAAACACGATTTGCAGGGAATCCAGTTACTTTTTGCATATGATAAGTCATCAAATCAAGTGGATTTGTCACCATAATTATTGTTGAGTCCGGAGCATGTTGTTTTATTCCTTCACCAACTTGTTTAACAATGCCTGCGTTTTTAGCGATTAAATCCTCACGAGTCATTCCGGGTTGGCGTGGGAATCCAGATGTCACAACTACCACTTCAGCACCAGCGATATCAGAATAATCAGAGGTCCCAGTAAGGTTTCCATCATAATTTAGAACTTGGCCATTTTGAGACATATCAAGAGCCTTACCTTTGGCAAAACCTTCATAGATATCTAGTAAAACAATATCACCTAACTTTTTCTGTGCCAAAACAAATGCGCAAGTTGCACCGACATTTCCCGCGCCAATAACTGCAATTTTTCTTCTCGAACCGCTCATAACTAATCCTCGTTATAATGGCCGTATAGTCGGCCGTCCATAAGTAACATGGTTGGCTAGATATATTTTTGATAGGTCAAAAATTTGTTTTCAAGCGTCTTATCTAAAAACCCCCTCTCATTGGCATCAAATGAGCCCCAAGGTTTTGCGGCTCATGAGGTGTAAATCTATGCGAATTGGCGTCCCTAAAGAACCAGATAATGAAGCGAGAGTTGCTATTGTTCCTGGAAGTATGAAGAAATTGATTAAGGCTGGATTTGAGGTTCTTGTAGAAAAGGGCGCAGGGGTTAGTGCTAACTACTCAGATTCTCAATATGAAGATCTTGGTGCTAAACTAGTTTCTAGAAAAGAAGCCCTTGAATGTGAAAATGTTATTTGCATTAATTTCCCTGGACTTGATTCAATAAAGAGTGGCACCAATCTAACTTGTGTATCCGATCCTTTTAGAAACCCTGAAAATGTCAAATCTTGTCTTGAGGCAAAAGTAACATTGATGTCGATGGACATGATTCCTAGGAGACTATCTCGGGCTCAATCTATGGACGTTAATTCGAGTCAAGATAATCTAGCTGGATACAAGGCGGTACTATTAGGAGCAGCAAATGTTCCTCGAGGTATTCCTATGATGACAACATCTGCTGGAACAGTTAGGCCTGCAAAGGTTGTCGTCATGGGCAGCGGAGTTGCTGGACTTCAAGCAATTGCAACCGCTAAGAGATTAGGCGCAGTTGTATATGCATCTGACGTTAGGAAATCTGCAGCTGAACAAATAGAATCTGTTGGTGGAAGATTCATTGAAGTTGATGGCATGGATGACTTTGAAGACGAATCGGGATATGCAAAACCGTTGACTCCAGAATTTATTCAAAAGGTAAACGATACAGTTTGTGGTGTTGCAATGGATGCTGATATCATAGTTACTACTGCTAGAATATTTGGCCGTCCAGCACCAATAACAGTTCCTACTAGTGCTGTTAATCAATTCAAATCAGGTGCTGTAGTGGTAGATATGAATGCTGATGTTGGAGGCAACTGCGAAAGTACTGTTGCTGGTGAAATAATTACTACTGAAAATGGAGTTATCATTGTTGGAACTTCAAATTTACCAGGCACATTAGCAAACACTGCAAGTATGCTTTATTCAAATAATCTTACGACATTTATTACATCACTTGTCGATGAAGGAAAAGTTGTAATCTCACAAGATGATGATATATTGGTTGGAGCACCAGAAGGTTCTGATTTCTATGTTGGTGGAATGGGCGGTGTTTTGATCTGCGAAAATGGAGAAATTCACCATAAGCAAACAAGACTAGCAGGGGTGATTGAATGACGCCGGAATTATTGATTGGAAGTTTAACATTATTTGTATTATCTATTTTCTTAGGATTTGAACTGATTACTAAAGTTCCAGCAACTTTACACACGCCCTTGATGAGTGGTGCAAACGCGATTTCTGGAATAAGTATTGTAGGTGCATTGATCGGTTCAAATGTGGCCTATAATGCCGGTGATACTGTTTTCTCAGGAATTCTAGCATTTGTTGCAGTAGTTTTAGCCATGATAAACGTGGTTGGTGGATTTATGGTGACAAATCGTATGTTGAACATGATTGCTGGAAGAAAGAGAGGAGGTGCTTGAAATGGAGTTTGGAGATTGGACTTCAATGGGATATCTGCTATCTGCGGCACTATTCATTTTTGGATTAAAGAAACTTGGTCATCCAAGAACCGCACCTCGCGGTAATCAATTGGGTGCACTTGGTATGCTTGTTGCTGTTCTAACCACAGTACTCGATATGCATCTTGAGGGTGGAGCACAATGGACATTGGTTATTGCTGGATTGATTATAGGTTCACTTATTGGTTACTGGATGGCTGTTAAAGTTGAAATGACTGGAATGCCAGAATTAGTTGCTTTATTCAATGGCTTTGGTGGAGCAGCATCTGCATTAGTAGCACTTTCAGAAGTTTGGACTTATCTTGAAGGTGCTGAAGTCCCAACAGGACTTAAGTTGACTGTAACAATGGTCGCTGCTGGATTATCTGCAGTTGTGGGCTGGATGACTTTAACCGGTTCAATCCTAGCAATGTACAAACTCAAAGGTGGAGTCAGCGTATTTGGCAAGTGGATAAAAACTCCAACATGGGGACCAAGTTGGCTTAATGGTGTCAAAATTTTGCTTCTAATATCCGCTGCTGTATTGATCTACCTAAGCATTGATGACCCAACCAATAAACAATACATATACGGTTTGATTGGAATATCTGCTTTGCTAGGAATCATTCTTGTTTTACCAATTGGCGGCGCAGATATGCCTGTAGTAGTTTCTCTACTAAATTCTCTTTCAGGAATTGCAGCAGCATTTACCGGATTTATAATCAATAACTCTGTATTAATTGTAGCAGGTTCTTTAGTAGGTGCATCAGGATTAATTCTAACATTCATCATGTGCAAAGCAATGAATAGAACACTTCTAGATGTTCTTTTCAAATCATTTGGTGGTAGTGGAGAAAAGCAATCTCTTACAAGAACTAAAATTGGTTCAGATTCCGATGAAGTCGCAATGATGTTGGACGGTGCACAGAAAGTAATCATTGTCCCCGGATATGGAATGGCTGTATCACAATGCCAACATCAAGTTAAGGAATTTGCTGACCTAATGAAGGAAAAATTTGGAACCGAAGTAAATTATGCTATTCACCCTGTTGCAGGAAGAATGCCTGGNCACATGAATGTACTTTTAGCNGAAGCAAATGTNCCATATGANCAANTGATTGAAATGGATGAAATCAANCCTGAATTCCCTGATTGTGATGTTGCNTTAGTNATTGGTGCNAACGATACGACAAATCCTGCAGCAAGGTCTGGAGANGGNCCATTNGCTGGTATGCCGATTATCGATGCNGATATGGCNAGAACTGTAGTNATTGTCAAGCGTTCANTATCNGTTGGNTATGCTGGAGTTGACAANGATCTATTNTACATGGATAAAACCATGATGCTATTTGGCGATGGAAAGAAAATGATTACAGAACTNAATAACTCTATTAAAGAGATTTAGAGATTAAAATAAGCAATGTTCAAAGGCATGCAATAGTTGGAATCTAATGGTGAGGTTATGTTGCGACGTTCTCCACAACTACTGATTCTGTTGTTTACAGCCCTCCTTATTGCTCCTGTACTGGCTATGCCAGGCGGCCCGCCATGGGAAAATGCCGATGGTCTAATTGTTGAAAATGGTTGTTCATGTCACGGNGGAGGTGCACCTTCGACAGAAGTTGTTGTGTCAATTTCTGGTGTACCTAGAGCATATGAGACTGGGGAAACATATAATTTTACGATCAGTCTTCAACATGCAACAAATTCCGAAGGTGGATACCTGCTTTGGGATTATAATTCAGGGAATTTGACTCCTGGAGAGGGTAGCGTAAGTGTTCCTGAAGAACCTGGGGCCGTTTCACAAAGTGCTGTAGGTAATGATTGGGAAGTATTCTGGACTGCTCCTGACACCGATATTGGNGAAGTTAGTTTCCAATTAGTAGGTAATGCTGTGAATGGAAATGGCCAATTTGACGAGGGAGATTTATGGAACATCTTGTCATTTTCGATCAGTGCGCCGGGAACTACATATCAAGATGATGATGAATCCCTAGCAGTAAGAACAATCAGTGTTGGTGATTATGAATCTTTATTCGTTGCAACGGAAAACCCAGAAGCAATTGAGGCGCAGAGGCAAGAAGAGATTGCTGAAGATTTCTTCAACAATGGTAATCTATTCTATTGGACAACCTTGGCAATAATCATTGTTGGTGCTGTAATTCAAGGAGAGTTCTATGAAAGANAGTTNGGTGGCGGACCNCCTCACCTAGACATGAGATTAGCAGTCCCTCAGGGAGTTCGAAGAGGATTTTTAGCCGCTGGTTTGACATTGTTATTTGGCTGGTCATTAGANNCCGGGCAATCTTGGGGTGTTATTCTTCTCTGTTTGATGATAATGCTTTGGGCTATCTTTGGAGTTTACCGTACAATAGTCCAAGCAAGAGCGCCAAAACAATATACTGATTTGGTCTAAAACCAATGAGGATATATCATGAGCTTGCAACTAGAGCAAGATGCTCAAGTTCCAATTCAAACGCATATTGATGAATTTTCATCAAGATTTGCTATAATGATTTTCATCTGGATAGTGACTNCAATAATTTGGATAACTAATATTGATTCGATATTAGAAAAGGTGATACATGTTATCGACCCGTGTGTTGGAGAATGTACTAATTTGTATAATCCAGCAAAATGGAGCGAGATAAGGTGGTTGAGTGGGGCACTATTAGGATTCATTACACTTATTCCATTATTTATTTACCAAGTATTTACGTTTTCACGCCCGGGAATGATGAAAAAAGAGGCTAATTGGTTACTAACATGGCTAGTATTGGGTTCTNTTGCNTTCATAGTGAATATCATCNTAACCATCTTTCTATTTATCCCATATTTATTTGAAATTGGACATAATAACCACGTAAATTTGGGCTTTGTTGCAAAATATGATGTCGTAGCAATGCTGACAATGGCAATGGCGGTAATTTGGATTGAAGTTTTGGTAATCTCAGGCGTTTTTGCATTGGTGACTGCTGGAACTAATGGATTAATGCATGAAGGCAATTCCAGATGGTGGAGATTGAGAGTTCATGGAATAATTTCTATGCTGATATTACTTTCCTTCTATGGTCAATTTACCCTATCTATTTCACTAATGGCGATAAGTTATACATCGATAGAAATTATATCAATACCATGGATTAGAGCAAAATCCAATTTACATATTTCAAGTCCTACTATCTTTGATGAATTTGGNATTACAAGAAAAATACTCTTTGCACAATGTGAGTGTGATAATGATTATAATTTGCCAAANGACTTCACAACTAGTAATGCTTTCATATCGTTCAAATCAATTTGTACAAGTAAGAATGAAAAAGANAAACTTTACGAAATCATAGAGACAAATAAATTTACTGACTTTTTCATATTTGGATGTAATTCTAATATTTTGAATAGTCAGATTGAAAATAATCTTTTCATCTCGAAATGTAAATTGAGATTAGAAATGTCATCACATAATCCTAAATTATTTAATGACTTAGAGCATTATGCTAACAATACTAATTTATTGATTTCCTCGATTACCGACCCATGGAATATTGAACAATCAGTAAGAAAAATGCTTGAGATTGTTAGAATGAATAAAGGATGANANATATATCNTCAAAATNAATNATGGANAGNCNATNNATCANGNNAAAATTGANNNTAANCANTCANTATTACATATNCNTCAAGNNAGNNANAACATNTTGATTANAGAACTCGAATCTCTCGGTTGTAAATANANATTAGTGGAATCATGATTACCAAGATTTCAAACATGTTTGCNNNTAGCGTCAAACATGCACCCGCGAGTTAGCGCAGTATTTGCTGCNNTTTTGATGCTCGTAGGAATTNTNTCNCTGAGTTTCGAGGAAAGAATTGATGNTTGGGTCAAAGATAATTCTATACAAATTGAAAAAGATGAAATTGAATTGCTTGGAATGCAAGAGACTGAACATTGGCCAGTACTGATTGTCGATTTTGATGNAGGAAACAGCAATTGGGGTTCGGATGAGGCAAATGATATACTAATTCCAAGAGCCTCAGAATATGTAAACCAATTAAGTTCATCATCAACCAATCTCAACATTGATGTATACTCCTCGATTACAATCCCAGAATATTCGATGCAATATTATGGCTCTGATTATGGAATTCAAAGAGANTCATCAGAAGATGGCACACATTTACCAATGCTTCTTGCAAAGGAAGTCGTAAATGAGCAAATAGATTTAGTGGAATGGGATAAATATGACCTTGATGGAGATGGTTGGGTAGATAGACTACTGATACTACATACATCAATTGGTCAAGAGGAAGGTGGGGATTCAAATCGGATATGGAGTCATTTTACAAACTTTGATGATTCTATTAGTTTGCCAGGAGACNTGAAAATAGCTCATTACACAATGGCTAGTTTGGCGACTGGAGAGAGTGGTTTTGGAACTATAATGCATGAGATGTTGCATCAATTAGGCGCATACGACCTATATCCATCACATGGTAGCATCAATCAACATCCATGGAAAGGTGTTGGAGATTGGGATATCATGGCAAATGGTAATTGGAATGGAGGAGGTAAATGGCCAGCAATACCTACCGCCTCAACAGTTGCTGAAATNGGAGTAAATACCTCATTNGAAATTGATAATGGATGGATGGAAAATCAAAACTGTATTGGACCGAGTTTGGTTTTGGAATCAATTAGTAGAGGTGGAAATTCATTGAAAATACAAGTTGATGAATATGAATATGTTTGGATAGAATATAGAGATGATTTTGGCTTTGACTCATACCTACCAGGTTCAGGAGTTCTAGTGACATATCAAGATCTTAGCGCAGGTAATTTAGAACACAATGAATTGAATGCCAATCCAGATAGGCCTTACTTAGTAGTCATAGAAGCTGATGGTAATAATGGGCTAAGAACAGGAACTAGTGATGGAGAGCAAAGTGATTTATTCACCAATGGAACAAGTTTTGGTAATACTGGAATACTTATTCGTGACCATGATGGAATATTAATTCCATGGACTGCTGAAATAGAGATAACTGATAGAACATATGTAAATTTAACATCTACAAATTGTGAACCTATGTTCACTATTGATGCACCCAACTATGGAGCTTCATTGCTTCCTAATGAACCGATGGAAGTAATTATCACATCCCAGCAAAATTGTAACCTAACAATTGACTTATCATCTAGCGATGGCAGAATTTTGTTAACTAATACTACTCGAATTAATATTGATGAAGTTACAAATGTTGAACTTTATTTCTCTAGCCCTGGTAGTTCAAACTCAGAGTCAATGGTTTCCGGAATTATTGAATGTGGTGAGTCAATGTATGACTTAGAAACAAAAATATTGACAATATCTCGTAGACCAGTCGAAAGTAGTTTTAGTTCAGAGATAGATGCCTACACATCATCAAAAATAGCAATACCAATTGATAGTGAAGGTAATGGTATGCAGAGATTTTCTGCAGAAGTCGACGGAGCATTATCTAGAATAGCTACTATTGAAAGTCAATTAGATTTAGAAGGTAATGATGAGATTGTTGTGTCAATTGACCCCAAAGGACTTCTCGCACCAAATATGCTGGTTAAAGGAGAGATTGTAATATTTGACACGTCTGGGGAAAAATGGTTTATTGAAGTAGAATTAACTGCCCAAAACGAGGATTCGAATGGTTTTCAAAAACTTACAACACCTGGTCGAGCGATAGGAATCGCCTCGATTTTAGCATCGCTATGGGTAATTCTTGGAATCCGTGAAAAGTCTTCTTCCAAGCCCGAGATAGATAAAATATCAATAGAAGATAATAATCAGGGAACTTCTCAAACATCTATCACAGAACATGAATTGGATGTATGGGGAAGACCTTTAGATTAATCTAATCCTTACCTGGAGACCAGCGCTCAACCTGCATAAATCGCCAATTAGAATCATTTTTTATTGCACATACCCATTTTTTGTGAACGCCTTCTGCTAAACGAATAGATAAGCATGCACTTTCCCATGTTTTAGCTAATTCATCACCAGTTTGTAATAACCAAGGGGCATGTGATTTAGATACTTCGTCATCATATATTCTCCATCTAGAGCCAAATTTAAAACCCGGTCGAAGTATTAATCCTCGGTTGATTAAATTATCATAAAGCCGATAATCCTCGGGAATATTTTCATTATTGATCATCTTTTCTAGCCATATACCCTCTTCTTTCCTTAGATTTATGCCAGATAAGTGCTCTACTCCAATCGAATTCAATGGCCAACTTTCCACAATAGGCATATGATATCCTGATTTGGTTTCAATCTTAGAATCCCACATTTTCGATATTAAATCTATTTCACCATTTGAAAGTTCATTCCAAACTTTCTGTGAACCTACCGGTTCGATGAAACTCACCCTGTACATGGTAACTTCCATTTCCTCGTCGATAATGAATATGTCAGACTTACAATTCAAATTTTCAACTTGCTCTGCCCAATTAAATATTTCAGACCAATCTAAATTTTCAAAGGTCCAAAACCATCGAACATGCGATACTGGTTGGGATTTAAATTGAGATTGATTTCTTTTCCATTTTAATGCGAAAATACCTGATGATAATTGGTGGTCTGAAATATTCGAGCAAGGAATTACAATTTCTCCACCGGACCTAGCGGTATCAAATATTACAGCCTTAGCTAATAAATCTGAATCTTTCTCTATTTCATTTTCAAACCAGTCATCGCTTGGAAGAGGCATATGTCGGTGCCAATTACAAAAAAGTATCTCCATAGGAGAAAGAATGATTCCATCCTCACCTCTTAGAGGAACGCCAAGGCCACTCTTTTGAAACAATCTTGCAGATAAAGGCGGTTTAATCAACCAACCAGATTCATGCATAATTGGTTTGTCATGAGGAGTCTTTGGTGCAGCATTTGAGGTGATACTTATGCCCAGCGGACGCCTAGTTCTTTGACGCGGTGTGAACTTTCGAGCATGGCGCGCCATACCTGTGCGTCATTATTGATGCATTTGAGTTGAACGGATGATATTACTATGTGCTAGTTATGCTAGGAAGTTATGGGTCATACTATGGTTGATGGTTTTCTTGGCACTTTGACCACGGAACAAAGAACACTTTTGCATTTGTCAGACAATAAACTTCCTAAGAACCAATGGGAAGCACCAGCATCACTAACTCAAGCGGGTATTTCTGCTGCGGTACATGTTCAGAGAAAACATGTACCAAGAACTCTAAAAAGATTAGAAAATAATGGTCACGTAGATGTTACCAATCGGCATGTACCAGGTGCTAAGCAAAGAAGGAAAGTATACAGTTTAACTAACCTAGGAAGAGAAATTTCTGTAGAATTAAGAAAACAAATATTAGTATTAGAAATTACCAAAAAAGGCGAAGTAATGAAATTGAGTTCACTAATTAAGACAAGTGATAAGATTCTCGACCTATTATCTCACATTGATGAAAAAATGGTCTACCATGATTCAGCAGTAATATCTCCGGTATCAAATCCTGAAGGGGAAGCTTCGNTAGATGCGCAAGCGGGTGAGCAACTGGTGAAGCGCATGTTTGCAAGGGCGTGGGAAGATGGTAAAATTACAAAGGATGAACAACAATTAATTTCTGAAGTAGTTCAATTTCTTGGAATGCACCCTGAACGAGTGATGCGTTTNTCTGAACAGGCCCGTAAAGAGCAAAATATACCACCTCCNGAAGAAATATATCTTGACATGTTACGTCAGGCTCTAATTGATGACTCTATTATAGAAGAAGAAATAGTTTTACTAGACACCTTTAGAGTTGCATTTGGCATAGATATACAAACTCATGAGAGATTGCTAAAGGAAGCTAAGAAAGAACCGGTTTATCCTCAAAATATTCAAACTTATCATGACACATTGATCACTGCAATGGATGACGGAGTAATTACTGAAGATGAGAGTGCAATGCTTGCAACATTGAGAAAATCCCTCGACGTTAGTGACGGTGAACATGCCAGTTTACTAGCAAAAATTCGCGACAGGCTAAAATGAAGAATCATACAGCGTATACATGAGGGAATGAAATGGGGATGACAGATGAAGAAGTCGTACTTCACGATAATTTAAATTCCTTAAAGANGAATTTGAAAAAAGTNGAGACCGGAAAAATCGTCTTGATTGGCGATATAATGCTTGACTGCTATATACATGGTTTTGCAAATAATCTAAACTCTAGAGCNCCGGTTCCTGTCATTCGTGAAACTAGAAGAGAGGAAGATGTCGGCGCTGCTGCACACGTAGCAAGAGGATTGGAGTCTATGGGTTTTGAGAGCCAAATTTTTGGTGTAATCGGAGATGACAGAGCAGGATTGAGTATTCTTGAATTTCTTGAAGAAGAAGGAGTTTCTACAGATGGAATTGGCATCGTTGAAGGTCGAAAAACAACTGTTAAAACACGTCTTTTGGCAACTCGGGAAAGTTTAGTTCAAGGAGAACAACTACTTCTTCGATGGGATGTTGAAGATGACCAAAACATTCCGGATGAAGCAATTAAGGCNATATATGAACAAGCGATTGAACAATTGAAAGATTCATTCACAGTAATACTTTCTGACTATGGCCAAGGAGTAGTTAATGANGAAGGAGTAGATAGTATAATTAAATCTGCTAAATCAAAGAATATTCCTATAATTGCAGACCCNAAACTTACTGGACTACATAGAACACATGGCGTGGATTGGATTGTTTTTCAATCTAGAGGTTTTGAACTAATGAGGAGAAGAATTGGAGAAACATCAGATGATTCAGCAGCAAAAAATCTCATTCAGACATATGATTGGAAGCATTTAGTTGTATTATCTGGAGAAAATGGAGTCACTATCTATTCTGCTGATGAAGAGACAGTTCATGCCCCTTGTACTTTGGGTGAATTACGCCAAATGATTGGTTTAATCGATGCAGCAGTGGTAGCGATTGCAATATCGATTTCGAATGATTTAGATGTCAATAATACGGCAATTCTAACAAATGCTGCATGTGAATGTATACTTGGTGCAGAACAAACCGATTCCTTTGTACTTAGCCGTGAAGACTTAGTCAATAGAATTGGAGAAATCGCTTGGAATTTACAAGTTTCCAAACGCTAGGTGATAATATGAGCGCATGGACGCGTCCAACAACTGCAGACATAGGTTTGCGAGTTTTTTCTTCAAGTCTGGATAAATTATTTTGTGAAACTACTACAGGTATGCAAAATTTACTGATGACAACTGATTCCAAAGATAATCTAAATTCAATAATTAGGCATAGTTCACAATGGAATGTATCACTTAGAAAGAATGGTACTTCAGATTATGAGATTTTACTAATGAAATGGTTGGAAGAGGTCTTATACAGAAATGAAGTTCATGAAGAATTTTTATGTGAATTACAGATAATGATTTTTGATGATGATGAATATCTAAATTGTAATGCACAAGTTGACTGGGTTGATAGTAAGTTGGTTGAAAAAGGAGTTGAAATTAAAGCTGTCACTTCACATGAATTAATTATAGAACAATTGAAAGNAAATCAAGAACTCAGTAGCAAATGGGAAGAAGTTCCTTCATTCGTTGGGCCTGGATGGTATTGTGATATAGTATTCGACATCTAATTATCAGTCGAATATCTCAACCTAATTCCGATCCAAAAACCAATTGTATTAACTATCAAATCTGATATTTTATTGATATTAGATTCAATAGCAAAATCATATGGAAGATATAATTCCAAGACTTCCCAGCCAACTGAAACGACTAGAAATGCAATCCAATTAGTGGAAATAAATCTTCCAATAAAAGACCACATCAGAAAGTGACCTAGTGAATACAAATTGAGTACTGACAAAAAATCACCGAAGTGGGAGGTCCAAGGGTGGACGCTCGTTTCTCAAGGCTAAATCCATACACTTTCTCCATCCCGCTACCCCACAGCACCCATGGCCCTGAGTAGGGCTGCTCCGTTCCCGGCCTGACCTGATTCCCCAGTTATTCAATTCCCGTTTCCCTCCGGATACGGTTCATGACACCCGAGTCATGTGGGGGCGAGACATCAACGTCCGCGCACAGGAACCAAGAGACCGCTTTCGCCGCCCCAAGGAGTTCAGTCTACCATAAAGACGATTTGTAATACAGGGTACGCCTAGCTCCCCACCTATCCCGCTTACCGGTCACCACAGGTATATTTGAACGGAACGGTTGTTAAACCAAATTTAGAATTAGTCATTCTTCGTATTTTGAGGGGCAGGATGTCTTGATAATATCTGCTTCAAGGAAATATTCACCATCTGAAAATCTCAAAATACCTTGGGCATAAACTGTTCGGTTATCATCTAACCCATTAGAAACTGANGCATCGATGTATTCAATGGTGATATTAGAATTGGAACCATGCAGAATAAAGACCATCGAATTATTATCTATACTTCCATCGAGTACTTCACCACGGATGGAAATCTCTTCGTCGATAAATTGTTCTGGCGATTCCATTACTTCATCAACAGTCCGTGTTGGTTCAGGTGCTTCTATAATTATAACACCAATTAATCCAATAGTAATTATTGCTCCAACGATTAAGAGTCTATTTTTACGTGAAAACAATCAATCCACTCCCTCGGTTTTGTGAGATAAACCTACTGCATCTTCNATGGAAGAGAGTCCATATTGATTCAATTTTTTATGAAGACCATTAACAATTGATTTTGTAAGTCCTGCCCCTTCAAAAACAAAACCACTGTAAGCTTGAATCAATGTTGCACCCGCAGTTATTTTCTCCCATGCATCATCTGCATTCATTATTCCGCCCACTCCAATTATAGGCCAATTTCCGTCTGTAATACGGTATATTTTTTTGATGAATTCTGTNGAGANATTGTTTAGAGGTTTACCACTCATACCNCCTTTTTGTCCAAATATTTTCTCCTCGGACTGCGAATTAGGCTCAGGGCGTGTAGTAGTGGTATTAGTTGCCACAATACCATCACAACCACTTGCAATAGCAGTTTTTACTACTAACTCNAGTTGGTCATCGTTAAGTTCAGGAGCAATTTTTACCAAAATTGGTTTAGAATCAATATTATTTTCTGCAGCCATTTTTTTGTTAACTTCTTGACATGCAGAAATTATNTTNGATAACTCCTCATCGTTTTGGAGTTCTCTTAAGTTTGGGGTATTGGGTGATGAGACATTGATCACAAAAACGTCACCATAAATCCATAATCGTTTGAAAGTTGTCGAATAATCATCAGATGATTTATCTAAAGGTGTCAATTTAGATTTGCCCAAATTAACCCAAAGAGGTACATTGGGCCTTCCAAATTTATCGAAGTGTCTTTTCAGATTTGCTGCTGTCTTTTCAGAACCNGGATTATTGAATCCCATTCTGTTAACTAGAGACTTGGAAGAACCCGAACGGAACATTCTCGGTTTAGGATTGCCCAGTTGTTCTAATTCTGTGATACCACCAATTTCAATAAATCCAAGACCTAAATTCTCCCAACCTCTTAGAGCCTCGGCTTTCTTATCCATACCTGCTGCTAAACCTAATGGATGAGGGTATTGAGAACCCAAAAACTGAACTGGAAGTGATTTATTAGGGTTGTACAAAATTCTAAGAGGAAGTCTTGTCAAAGGGTTAGATGAGAGTAATTTAAGCAATTTAATGGTTCTTGAATGGGCACGCTCAGAATCTTGAAGCGCCAAAATCGGACGCCCAAAGAGCCTAAATCCTAGTCCCATGATTAACTCACATCAACGGTATGCTTCAAGACTTGCGCTTGCATGGCCATGCTATGCGCATGGATAACGACCTTTGGCCTGTCGTGAGAGAATCTGCGCGAAGAGTATTGCGTTTGGAGAATATTTCAATTAAATTGCCTCATAAATTAAAGTCAAGTTTCCAAGAATTGTGTGATGAAATATCACAACATATACCATCGAGGTTAATTTTCCCNGAAGCAGAATTCGGAGAATGGGAATCAATAGAAATTAAACTACGAGAACCTGAAAATGATTTAACAGAAGTGATAGTAGTTATTGGTATGATNGAACCGGATGAAAATATATGTTGGATAGAATACGATATTAATCAAGGCTGGAAATGGTTACTAGAATCATGCTATGACTTGCTNGAAGCTGGATACCCTGGTTGTGTAGGTTGTGGTGGTCCAAATTCNGAAGAGCCTTGGAATGAACNAGATTATCGTTCAAAAAGAAAATTACTTGATTGAAAAGTTGTTAAATTATTTCGCAAGTTTTTCTACAGATACTAAAGTATCTGGGGTAAATTCATCTTAAGAGAGGGTTCAAGTACGCTCGGCTATCGGGGCTAACCATGGCAATTATTGTGATAGCGGAGAAACCAAGTGTCGCAAATGATATTGCTAATGTTTTAGGAATCAGTAAAAAAACTGACNCNCACTGGGATAGTGATGAGATAAAAGTCACATGGGCAGTAGGCCATTTATTGCAATTAAAGTATATGGATGATTATGATGCTGACTTTAAGGATTGGAGAAAAACTGTTGATAGATTACCGTATATTCCTGAAGAATTTCAATACAAGCCGATCGGTGGTAGAAATAAAAAACAATTACAAGCAATTATCAAACTAATAAAGGATAAATCAACTACCGAAGTAGTAAATGCATGTGATGCTGCTAGAGAAGGGGAATTAATTTTTAGAACCATCATGCACCACAGTAAATCGAAGAGTAAAACTACTCGAATGTGGCTTCAATCGATGACAAAAGATTCTATTCAAACCGCATGGGACGGTAGACAACCTGGCGAAAATTACTCCTCACTGATGGATGCAGCATATTCACGCTCAGAATCAGATTGGGTAATTGGAATGAATGGTTCACGTATTGCAAATTCATTCCTTCCTAAAAAGAGGAATGAGAAAACAGCNATTTCCCTTGGACGTGTTCAAACNGCTACACTTGCTATGATTGTAGATCATGAAATTATAATTCTTTCACATGTACCTGTTCCATATTGGCAGCTAAATGCATCATTCAAGTCCGGTGATTGTAATTGGGATGCAAGATGGGAAAGAAACGGTCACAAAGATGATGATGAAAGACCAGAATATAAATCTCATAGAATTATTGAAGAAGATGAATTTAAGAGATTGAGTGAACTGTTAAACTCTAACAAAGAAGCTAAGATTTCCCAAACAGATAGGGAACATAAGGAGAAGTCGCCACTTAATTATGATTTGACTAGTTTACAACGTTCTGCAAATAATATGTGGTCTTGGTCAGCAAGACGAACATTGAGAACTGCACAAGATTTGTATGATAAATTTAAATTAACAACTTATCCAAGGACAGACTCAAAGTACCTACCTGAAAATATGGACAAGGAAGTCGACAAAATTATTCGTCAAATCGGTGCACAAGATGACTATAATACATTTAGTCAAACTTTGGTAAAGAATGGTCTTGTTAATGTAAAAAGAAATTATAATAATGCAAAAGTAAGCGACCACTATGCAATCATTCCAACTGGGAAAATTCCTGACATGCAGATGAGTGATGATCACAAAAAACTGTATGACTTGATTGTGAGAAATTTCATCTCNTCTTGGTATCCTGAAGCAGTATGGAATGTTGCCAAGAGAGAAGCTAAAATTGAATCTGAATCTTTTTTCAAAGAAGTTCGAACAATTAAAACTCCAGGGTGGAGAGAAGTTCAACCAAAGAAATCTGATGCGCCTGAAGGTTGGGGCAATTTATCAGGTAATCCATGTGATGGGACAATGACTAGTCATGAATTCAAAGAAGAAAAATCAAAGCCNAAAGGAAGACTGAAAGAAGCTGGATTACTAAGATTGATGGAGCATGCAGGTCGTAAACTCGAAAGTGATGAAATGGCTGAGGCAATGAAAGAAAAAGGCTTAGGAACTCCAGCCACCAGAGCGGAAACAATAGAGAAATTGATTGATAGAGATTACATCAGACGTGCCAAGGCAGGAACGATATCTGCAACACCGCATGGAATCAGAATTATAGATATTCTACGAAGAATACCTGTCGAATGGATTACATCTGCAGAATTAACTGGGGAAATGGAAGCATCCCTAATCGAAGTACAGAAAGGTAATACAACCAAAAAAGAATTTATGGANAACATCATAGAGAAAACCACATCTTTAGTTGAAAAAATTCGTGACCATGANAGAGCAATTTTGTATGAAAATGAATCTTCAATAGGCCCTTGTCCAAAATGTAGTGCCGATGTTAATGAGACCGTTTTATCATATATTTGCTGTGAAAACAAAGGTCGTGATGAGGGATGTTCATTCGTATTTTGGAAAGACACTAGTGGTCGATGGTTTGACCGAACAACTGCATCTAGGTTAATGGAAAACAAAGAAATTGACGAACTTCATGGGTTCTTTGGCAGAAATGGTGAGCCTTATGTTAATTCTGTATCCCTTTCTGATGAAGGAAAGGTCGCNTCTAAAAATGGCGGCGAGACAAAATCTAGTGATACTGATGAGGAACTATGTGNATGTCCGGTTTGTACTCATGGTACAATAAGAATCAATTCTACTATGTATGCATGTGACAATGAAGATTGTGGGTTTAGAGGATTATCTCATCAAATGTGTAAAAGAGATATTACCAAAGATGAGGCAAAAGAAATCTTGACTCAAGGGAAATCAACACTTCTAGAGGATTTCACTTCTAAAAAAGGTAGACCATTCAATGCATTCCTTGTGTTGGATAAAAATAGAGTGAAATTTGAATTCCCACCGCGTGAAGCAGCATCTGATGCTCGTAAATTTGAAGTCGAACCTGGAGTTGTAGCAATTTGTCCAAAGACCAAAGTTGAAATTGTGGAGACTGAAACATTTTACCAACCAGCAACAGTTGGAACTGATTGTTCAATCCAAATTTCAAGAGAGATCTCCAAGAGAGTAATCACTAGAGATGAGGCAAAATTACTGGTTGAAAAGGGTGAAATCGGTCCATTTGACGATTTTGTCGCCAAAAAATCAGGAAATAATTTTTCNGCTATACTTTACCTAAAGAAGAATCAGTCTGTGGGATATAAGTTCGCCAAAAAATAAACATCAAAAAACGATGTTTTCGCCCATTTCCAAGGCGAAGGTTGATGTTCAAGTGTTTTACGTTCAAACCATGGGACATCAACATTGGGATGTTGTCATAATCGGCGCAGGTCCAGCGGGTGGTCGCGTAGCCACACATTTTGCCGAGCGTGGACACAGTGTTTTGATGCTTGAAGAGCATGAAGAAATTGGTCGTCCTTTCCAATGTGCAGGTTTAGTTACTCCAAATGCGATGAAAGAAGTTGGCTTATTCCATTCTGTCCTTGAAGAAATAGATGGAGCACTAATTCATGGACCTAGCGGAACGCTAGTTCCAGTCGGAACTGAAGGAAAAATACGAACATATGTAGTATGTAGGAAGATTTTCGACCAAGGGGTAGTAAAACAAGCACTTGAAGCAGGAGCAAACATCTGGTTGGATAGTCAACCGGTGAATTCCCAAGTCCATGACGATAAAGTAGTTTTAGAAGTGAAAAAGGGTAACGAAATCCAAAATATTAGCGCATCATTATTGATTGGATGTGATGGAGCACATAGTTGGACTAGAAGACATTTCAAGATGGGGCGACCAAAAGAATTGATGATTGGATTTCAAGCAGAAGTTGTCGGTTATGAAAATCGCGAAAGATGGTTGGAGATGTTTAGTGGTTCAGAAATCGCACCAGGATTTTTTGCTTGGGTAATTCCTTCAGGCAATGGTACAAATCGAATTGGGTTATGGTCTACTGCTGAGCGACTCGAAGGAAGAAGTATCGAACAATGTTATGATAATTTACTTGAGCATCCATTATGGAAAGACAGATTTAGTGATNTAACTGAAACTGCAAGATATTGTGGTCCAGTTCCAAGTGGAATGGTCAAGACCGCTTACAAAGATCGAGTGATTCTGATAGGAGATGCTGCCGGAATGGCCAAACCGACTACTGGAGGNGGAATTGGCCCTGCATTTGAGCAAATTTCTGGTATTATTGAACAACTTTCTAGTGCTGTAAGCAATAATCAATTAGACAAAAAAACTCTTCATAAAATTTGTAATAGGCATTTCTCCAAGATGAAAAAAGAGCAGAATCGAGCAAGAGCACTACGTAATCTTCTTGTCAGTGATTGTACTGATAAGGAACTTGATAAACATTTTAATTCCTTTGCCAAACCAGAGATTGTTGAATTAATTAACAAGGTTGGCGATATTGAAAAACCAGTACCTCTTGGAATGGCTCTGCTAAAAAAAGTTCCAGCATTTAGAAAATTAGCACTAAAAGCTGGAGCAAAATTGATATTTACATAGGTGATTTTATTCCCAAACTAGTAATTGAAGAGAGGATTAGATATCCGCCATTTGAATCATATCGATTCAAACCTAAGTTACTTCCCATTGCTAGTAAAAAGGAAATTCTTGAAGAAGANATCGATGAGGAAGATATTTCAATATATCTGAAAAACCATAATGCACCATTCACTATAGGTAATGAAGAATCATGGCTAGTCGAAAAAAGATATTTCCATGATGGTAAAGTTATTGATTTAGATATAGATTTTAGTCAAAAAATAAACTTACCGATAACAGATGATTCAGTTATAGATAAGCAGAGGACTGGTTGGTATTTGACTCCTAATCCAATACATGCTGCCATTAGGAAATTCCTAAATTGGGCGGTAATAATTTTGCTAATTTCACTAGGNTATTTATTTTTACAACCAATTCTTGATATTTGGGGGCTTGGAGGTTTTGGAACAGGAAGAGTAAGATTTGGTTTACTTGACTATCCAATGTTAGCCGTATTTGTTATGCCCATCTTATTTGCACCAATAATTCTTAGAGTGTTGGCCAATTTATCAGACTTAGTGAAGCAAAGAACATTTCTATTAGACTCACCAAAGAGNCCTAATATCAAAATTGATAAGTTACCAACTGCGAATGAAGACCTTAATGTCGAAATTAATTTTTCAAAGAAAAATAGTAAGTGGAAGGAAATTCAAGTTTTGTGGCGNGTTGGTGTATTACCCCCGAGTAGGGAATCTTTGATGACTGCATTTGGTAAAAAAACAAATCAACAACCACCACCTGGTTTGACTACTGAACTTCCGCACCATTGGCATGTTAATTTGGATGATGGAACTGGTGGTGGAGAAGATTCACCTATGGACTCAAATGATGTCAAAGGAGGTCTCTTTATTCGACCAATGCGAATAATGGAACAATCTGAAAATGTTAAACTTACAAATGGAAAAGTTTGTTTGAAACCTCCAAAAGGTATCTGGCCAGGCACTGTTTTCTCACCACTTATTCGAGTACACTGGGAACTTGTAATCATGATTACTAGAGAAAGTGGAAGGTCATTAATGTGGGTAGAGCCACTGAATGTTCAGCATCCAAAGAATAAGAGTTCTGTCGAAGCAACTGTAAATTCCGGTAGGACCGAAACTAACCACCCTTCGACAATACATTGATTTGATTCAAAATTTTGCACATACCATGGACATGANAAAGCCCACTGCGATATTGCTAATCTTATTGATGACATTATCGGGTTGTACCAATCCTGAATCGACTAGTTCAGATGATGAAACTCAAGATAAACCAGTCTTGATAATAAGTGCTGATTGGTCAGAATATCATGATTCTTCTAGCGTAAATGAAGTAATTGACTTTTCAATTGATGTCAATTCTAGCATCTATGATTCTTGGATTGGTGTTGCTAAGGTAATTGACCCCAATGGCAATCAAGTTAGTGATTTATCATGGTCTCGAGGATTTGATTCTGGAAGTCTTTACTTTGTTCCTAATATCATTGGCAATTATACAGTTACAATTAATCTACAAGCTGGAGATTCAAGTCAAAGATATATTGTTGAGGGTGGGAATCTAACACATGTAGTAGAAATTTTACCACCTACTGAATATGCTCCGATAATTGTAATTCCAACTGCCATGATTGTGGAAAATCCTGAAATGATATTATTACAGGGTAATCTTCAACATACTTCAATTGAGTCATGTTCAATGTTTTTCAACTTTGATACATATCAAGGATTTCCTATTTCGTTGCAATCTAATGGACTATGGAGCACAATAATTGATGCCTCTGATTCACAGCATGATATAATAGAGGTAATTGCCACATGTGGTGAATGGACCCAATTGACAAGTAATCAAAATATTTCTTTGATCTATGTGATTTCCAGTAGTGACTCTGATAAAGATGGGATTAATGATGAACTAGACATGTGTAATGATGGTCAAGAGAATTCATGGAACTCTAATCAAAATACTGATTATGATTCAGATGGTTGTCGAGACATTACTGAAGACTTAGATGATGACAATGATGGTATAGCCGATTACGAAGATGGATGTTTTTCAGTAGTTGGATGGATTAGTGATTCAGCCTCTGACTACGATACTGATGGATGTCATGACTTAGAGGAAGACGATGATGATGACGATGATAGTATCGAAGATTACATTGATTCATGTCCAAAAGGCCACCTAGGATGGATTTCTACACCTAATAATGACTGGGATGGAGATGGTTGTCATGATTTTGTAGAAGACTCAAATGATGACCAAGATGACTATGATGATGATTTTGATTCNTGCCCACTTGGTGAAATATATTGGATTGCTGATTCAAATAATGACTTTGACCAAGATGGTTGTCATGATTTATTCGAAGATGATGATGATGATAATGATGGAATAATGGATTATAATTCCACGGGTGATATGTTAGACCAATGCCCAAATACACCTCTTGGTTCATTGGATATTGATGAGTTTGGATGTGCTGCATTTCAGAGAGATTCTGATGATGATGGAGTTAATGATTTGCTAGATCAATGTCAAGGTACACCACAGGGTATTATTGTCAATGAATTTGGATGTGCTGATTTAGATGGAGATGGAGTATTTTCTAATGTTGACCAATGTCCTTCAACATCTGGTAAGTGGACTGTGGATAATTTAGGCTGTACTGTAGTGCAATTGCCAATTCCATGGACTGTTGCAAACAGTCTAAACGGACCAATGCAGATAGTTCCTGACTTCACAGTCCCTACTTTAGGTGCAACTTTCTACTTTGATGAGGTTTGGACTGGAAATGACATCTATCTATTTTTATTCAAATATACAAGTTCTAGTGGTACATCTAATTCTAATGTGTGGGGTCAAAATCCCGGGACTTTGATCAGAAACCTCCCCGACAATACTCATCTATTCTACGGTTCTTTTGATACAAGTTATCACAGTGACGTCATAGACCGCAGAACTGCCGTAGAAAATGCACTCAATCCCTCTGAAGAGACAAAGTGGAGTAATAGAATTCACTATATTGACCAAAGAGCGACTAGCATAACAGGTGGGCTAGGGGACATGATTAGTTCGATTAATAATCCCCTATACATGGGTATTGACAGATTCCAGATGGCTAGGGAATCCGGTTCTTTGACATCATATCCTTCCGGTTCTACAGACCCACTACATTTAGCGTTTGAACCTGAGCAATGGAATGCTGAATTCCCTGTAGAAATTAGATTACAAGACCCAGGAATTGAAGTTATCACAATGATGGATTTTGAGTACCATTCCGGTGGTTGGCAAGGTGGATATTCCTCGAAACGAAATGTCACATTCCCAGCAAATTTATCATCATATGACACATTAGAGATATATCATGAACACGCTTGTGATGAAAGAAGTAATCGCTATGGGAAAGCTGATGGAAGCGAAGGTGGATGTCACGAATGGGATTATGAGGCTAACTTGTATATTTGTGACCCAGTTGATGTCAATAGTTGTGGAACTGAATTTGTTCGCTGGATTACTACTTATGGTAGAGAAGGACGATGGTTAACAGATTTAACNCCATATCTATTCATGCTAGATGATAATGATTTCAGACAATTTCGATATGGTGGAGCCAATCGAGGTAGTTTGACAATTTCCTTCCTATTGAGTAATTGGGGAGAGGATGATATTGCTAACAGTGGAGAATTTGCCT
Source organism: Euryarchaeota archaeon TMED132 (assembly GCA_002172355.2). Taxonomy (GTDB): domain Archaea; phylum Thermoplasmatota; class Poseidoniia; order Poseidoniales; family Poseidoniaceae; genus MGIIa-L1. The sequence continues at coordinate 12,157 of NHGH02000013.1, read as the reverse complement.
TTACAGGTGGTCAATTTGATGGAACATATAATGATGAAACAAAATATTCAAGGCAGTTCAATTTTACAGTCCCAAATGGTACGACTCGTGTAGAAATAGTCTCGACCATTACCGGACATGGATTTGGACAGGATAATCAGAATTGTGCTGAATTCTGCAACCATGAGCATCACTATTCAATGAACGGTTATTCAACTGCAGAATTGCATCCGATAGCTAATTCCAATGATGGATGTAAGCAATTAGTAGGGGAAGGAGTTGTAGCTAACCAATATGGTTCATGGCCTTATGGAAGAGCTGGATGGTGTCCTGGTCAAGATGTTAAACAATGGAGATATGATATCTCTTCTTGGGCTGATATGACTGGCTCAAGTAGCAATAATTTACATTATGAGGGATTATTCAATGGGCAAGAATATACTCCATCTGACGGAGTTGGCAATGGTAACCGAAATATACATGCGGAAATATGGATTGTATATTATCAATAAATTTCATTGTAAAGGAATTGGAGATGGAAGTTCTATTTGAATCTCTTCAAGAATTTCGGTTTCAAGATAATTATAATCGCTATCTCTACGTTGTGGATTAAAACCTGCACGGATGATGGTTTTCTGTAGTTCAAACTCGCTTGCGCTTATCTTCGAAGTACCTGATGCCGAGACTACGTTTTCCTCCATCATTGTTGAACCTGCATCATCTGCACCACAAAGCAATGCCATTTGTGCAATTTCTACACCCATTGTAGGCCATGAAGCTTGTATATGCTCTATCGAATCTAAGAATAATCTCGATATGGCGACATGTCTCAAATACTCGGTTGGTCCTGCTCCTAATGTGAATTTATTAGAACCACGATTCCTCTTTCCAAAGGTGTTGGTTTCTAACTGAACTGGCCATGCAATAAATGAAGTAAATCCAATATTGTATTGAGCCAGTGAACTGTCCTGTAAATCTCGTATACGATTTAAGTGTTCTACACGATCTCTGATAGTTTCTCCAAACCCGATAACATTAGTTGCACTGGTAGTGAGTCCTAAGGATTGAGCCTCCTCCATAATTCTAAGCCAATTTTTGGGCTCTCCTTTCTTAGGAGAAATATCATTTCNAACACTATCGACCAGCATTTCTGCACCTCCACCGGGAAGTCCATGCATTCCACATTTCTTTAGACGAGTTAATACCTCTAATGTAGATAAACCACTTACTTCTGAAATTCCTTCAATTTCTATAGGACTAAAGCAATCCAAATCGATAGTAGGATGATTTTTCCTTAGATATCTAATCAAATCCTCATACCACTCGAATTCAATTTCAGGGTTAACTCCACCCTGCATAAGAATTCTTGAACCNCCAATCGATTCAAGTTCAATAATTCGAGCGGAAATCTGTTCAAATGTTTGAGTATAAGTTTCTTCATGCCCCGGTGGTCTGTAAAATGAACAAAATTGACAATTTATTGTACAGACATTCGTATAATTTATATTTCTATCAACCAAAAATGTAACTTTATTTGAACCATTCATTGACATTCTACGTTGGTGTGCAGCTTGCATTAAATCATGTAATGGGGCATTTTGATATAATTCTACAGCATCATCAAAATTTAATCTATAAGACAAGGAATCCTCCTTAGTCCAAGACCTTTGAACATCGAGAATATCCTGCCACGTCATATTNAACCCTTCAGAAAGANTTTCCTACAATTGATTCTATTTCAGCAATCGTTTTTGGGCACGAAGAAGTCAGGACATCTGGTCCCGAATCTGTGATAAGAACATCATCCTCAATTCTAATACCAATATTGGAATATCTTTCAGGACAATCTACATCTGGTCGCCATGAGCCAAAATACAAACCTGGCTCAACAGTCAAACACATTCCCGATTCGAATAGTCTCGGCTCACCATTGGGTTTGTAAATCCCCACATCATGAACATCAAGTCCAATCCAGTGACTGGTATTGTGCATGTACCAATTTCTTAATTGCCCNGTTTCATGGTCCAATGACTCTTCAAGACTTTGATTTATAACTCCTAATTTAATTAGACCTTCAGCAAGAACTTTTCTAGCAGCTTCGTGAGGAGCATTGTATGGATTACCGACTTTACATTCAGCAATTGCTGCTTCCTGTGAGTCTAAGACTAATTGATAGAGTTCTTTTTGTGCGTCTGTAAACTTACCATTGATTGGCCAAGAACGTGTGATATCTGAAGCATAGCCACGGAATTCAGAACCAGCATCAATAAGAATTATTTCCCCATCATTACATGGTGAATCATTTTCTTTATAGTGTAAGATTGTTGCATTTTCACCACATCCAACTATCGATGGATAAGCCCATCCTGATGTTCCAGCGAATACAAAAAATCCTTCNATAATTGCCTGGATTTGGTTTTCAGTACGACCGGTCATCGAAGAACGCATGGCTGCTTCATGAGCAATACTTGAAACAATACTTGCATGTCTCATCTGTTCAATTTCGGCAGGAGACTTTCTCAAACGTAATTCAGCAATTTTAGTACTTGGATCTTCTATACCAACTGGTCCACTACCATTCATTTGTCGTGCACGACCCCTCAGTTGAATAGCACCGGTTACTATCGAATCAATCTCATGACGAATTCCTGTTTGGTGATAAACTTTCGAGCAACCCGCAATGACATCTCCNAATCTATCGCTCAGTTCCTCAATAGGATAGGCTGAGTCAACAGCCCAATCTTTGAGTGCTCCTTCTACGCCAGGCCTACGGCCTTCCCAAATTTCCTTTAGAGTATCTTTGGGCTGGACAAATAGAGTGACTTCCCAGTTACCTTCAACACATTCTGCAAACATAACAGACTCAGGTTCATACCACCCAGTAAGGTAAATCATATCACTTTTCGAACGGTATGGGTGATGAACATCATTAGAGTGAATCGTTTCAGGAGATGAACATAAAATAACAATTTCATCACTACCTATTTGAGAAAACAATCTATCTTGTCTAGAACGAAATTCATCAATAGATATTGGCGGAGGCGCGGTGCCTACAAGAGCCCTAGCATCATCGAACATGATACCACCAAAACACCATTACTCTTGAATAATTCCTTTATAATTCACAAAAAATCAGTTCTTTGGATTCCATTTGGGTAATTCGATGGAACTGGAATTCCTCATGAGTAATATAATCAATACTGCGAATGTAATCAAAAAGGCCAACCCCATGCCGATGTAGATAATTGCTTTAGATGAAAAACCATCATCGACTGAAGGATTGGGGGAAAGGGTAAATGACAAACTTTCAGAATCCATATCATCATCAGAAATAGTTAACATGATTTCTTTACTTGAACCAAGATTAATATCAGTTTCAGATAGTATTGGACCAGTATGTTCTAATTTAACTCCGTCCAAATACCACTCGAATTCTAGAGAATCAATATCATTAACAGAATCGAAACAAGTAGATGCATTTAATGTCCATGAAGAACCTGGTGAGATAAATATTTGGTCACCATGNGAAATGAATAATCCATCNATACTCAAATCAACTATTGGAATGACATTGTNCACTAAAACAGAGATATTTTCAACAACAATAAAGTTAGCAGAATCTCGAACTAGAAGTTGGATGTCCCAATACCCAGATTGCTCAAGTACCAGTTCAATAGTTGAATTATGGTATGATTCTTCATCCAATAGCCCCCTACTATTTCCACTTGGGTCAGTAATTGTCCATGTCAAAGACATTTGCGAGCCAATAAAATAATCATCAATGTATGCATAGACCAAAAACGATTCTGATTCATAGACCGTAGACTTTGATGTAAGTTCTACATTTGGTGGATTAAGATCTAAAACTAATCTAGAGGTTATAGTATTCGAATTTCGAAGATATTGGTCCTGAATTGATAAATCAAATAACCAATATCCGTCATCAATCGATAATTCATCTTGGTCAATGTAAACCGTTAATTGCTCACCATTAGATGTGAAATTCAGACTTATTGGCGTTGGATTATCTAGACAGATGTTTGAAGGTGCTTGACAAAAACTGGAATNCAAAATAATATCGTGATTTAATGAATTTATAGCATCATTTTGATTATTAGATGGATTGATAACTGTGAAGGTTATTGAATTATTTGCTTGGTCTATTTTTTCATGAGTAACACTGTTTGGAGCAATGTAAGGAAAGTGATTTTTATCCCCTAAATATATTAATAAATTTGAAAAATATTGATTGTCATTGATTGAAGTAGAAGAAATGATAAGATTGCATGTACAGTTAAGACTAGAGAAATCGACTATTAAATTCCATTTCCATAGACCATCTTCGACTGGAATTATGGAATCCAAATAGTCTCCAGAAAGTAATAATTTCGGACTATCATTAGCATCTATATCAAATAAATCTACAATTGACCATGAATGATTATATCCATCGAAGTTCATAGTTCCATTGATATTTATCGATTCTACGAAATGAGAACCATGTGATTCATCAAAGTCAATATACTCGCCTTCGACTAAATCTCTACGAGTGGCTTCAACATTTGGTGTAAAATAAGTAATTAAAATCAAACCGGTAAGAAGAACAGTCTTAGCAACTAAGCCCCTCACCATGAAGTTCTGTATTCCTTTTGTTTCATCAAGTTTGGCACTACATGTGCTAACTAAAATCATTCAAAAGGGTCGCAAAGTTCACCTTGACCAGGGAAACTGTTAGGATCTTTCGGATCTGTATCCCACTTGTATTCACAGTAGTTAACATGCCCATCACCGTCAGGGTCAAACATTCTATCAGCTCCATCAAACGGGTCAAACGAGTAATGATATTCCCATCCAGTTGCCATACCGTCTTCGTCATGGTCTTGGAAATACACCTCTGGACCATCATTCCATTGGTCACCATCTGTGTCATTGGATACTGGATTAGTATTGTTTTCCATCTCTTCGAAATTAGTATAGTTGGCTAAGTTGTCATAAAACCTCTTACCATCTGGTGAGTCAGGGTCAATATGACATTCAGAATTTGTAGAATCGTTATATCCAGGACAATATCTCTTAATCAACCCGGATCTATTCAAACCGTCTTCATCGGGGTCTTCAGCTCCATCTGGTATCCCATCCAAATCACTATCATACATTGAAGGGTCTAATACACCTCTTGCACCATATGCATCGAGTGTACCATTATCAACAAGGCCACTTTCTATGGCAAACTGAGAATATTTTACTTCCCAGCCATCAAATAGCATATCACCATCAGAGTCACGGTCTACTGGATTAGTATTCCACTTATCTGGAGCTTCAGCACTGTTCATCAAGGTATCATTGTCAATATCATAGACATTGTCTGATAACTTACTGATGTAAGATTCATTGGAAGGGTCAAGAGCCCATCTTCCATTACATCCATCACATAGTGGATTTACTGGAATATTAAAACCTGATAAATTCATTTCACTAACATCGAATTTCTTTTGTTGTATAAATCCTCCAAGAGAGTTTTGCCATACATAGCCTCCAGGTTCTTTGGTACATGAATTCGTTCCAGTATTCTCACAGTTAGGCAAGTTCCAAGAAGATGTAGCAACCCAAAGACTGTGCGAATTAGTATTGTCTTCTTGGGATTTAACTTGCATTTCCCATCCATCTAGCATTCCGTCAAAATCTGTATCATTCTGTAACGGATGAGTTCTCTCTTGGAATGGCCTAGGGATAAATAGCACTTCACTGCCATCCTTCAGTCCATCACCATCTGTATCTGAATTATTTGCATGAGTTAAAAATTGGTCTTTACCAGGTATAACTTCTTCACCATCTTCAAGTCCATCGTTATCTGTATCAAACATACATGCATTGGTAGTATATGCCTCGCCACCACCAGTCAATGGCCAAACAAGAGTACCTCCGCCACCAGTAGCTTCGAATTGATCACTCAAACCATCGCCATCAGTATCAGGGTTAGAGGCATTAGAACCACTATCGCACAATGATGAATATTCAACGAAATCAGACAAACCATCTTCATCAGTATCAAATAAACCAGGGTCAGATACAACGTGAGTTAATTCAACACCACGATTAACAACTAAGATATCCCATCCAAATACTTCAATTCCATCCTTTAATCCATCACCATCGGTGTCTGGATTCATTGGGTCTGTTGAACGTCCAATTATCGGACTAGGGATATTTGTTCCATCCAAAAATGGTTCATTACCTTGATATCTTGCTTCGTATTCATCTTCATTGGTAAACATTTCATCTTGTTCAACTATTTCCATCCAAGAAGTTAATCGTGATGTGATAATTTGGTCTTCTTGAACAAATATCGAATAAACAAATCCTTCGGACTTAGCCTTAAGGTATACAAATTCAGTATTTCCACCTGCTAAAATAATTTCTCCACGAGCCACTGTTTCATTCTCTTGAACTGCTTGGTCTATCTCGACATAAATTTCTACAACCCTGGTATCGAGGACTAGGTCGTCATAAGTTACAGCACCATCGCCATCTCTATCCCAGCCATCTTTATCAGGATCTAATTTTCCGTTATCACCATCTCTTGGATTTAAACCGTTATTTGTCTCCCATCCATCAGGCATACTATCATCATCAGTATCAACACTCCAAGGNGANGTGAAATTTTTNGGNCCAAANATNGTAGCAGATTGATATTCCTCTAAGTTATTTAGGTCATCNGNATCCCAATCATAAAATCCATCAGTAGGGTCACTNGGATTCAATAACTCAGTNATATTNCCANTAGGTGAATCNGTAATATGNGANTAACAGTATTCAAAACCATCAGGCATTCCATCNCCAGATCNGNANNNCNATCNGAGGGACCATTTAGTAGACCATCGCCGTCATCATCCAAGTAAAACCAACTAGCATTCATGGTCATGAAAGGCGCATTACGAGTAATGGCAAATTCTAAATCTTCATTGCAGTTATCTCCAGTTCCAATCATCAAATTATCAATCACTGTATTGGATACTTCATCGATATCATTGAGCAAATCAAAGTCAGAATCCTTGAGAAGTGGATTGGTTCCATAGATTTCTTCCTGGAAATTAGAAAGACCATCTGAGTCAGAATCAAGTATTGCATCACACGAGTGAGAACCTACAGAATTACCTAACTCTTGCCAAGTAGGAGTGAAATCATCAGTATTGAATCTCTCGGTTAATGCTAATTCTAAATCAAGAGTGAGTAACTGACAATCCCAGTTTCCACTTAGAGGGTCAAAGAGAGTAATATTCCCACCGGTAACCTCAATGGTTGTTGTGTAAAGAGATTCCCAACGGTCATTTAGACCATCGTTATCTGTNTCNGANCGTTGAGGGTCGGTAGAAAGATTTTGTTCAACTTGATTTGTCAATCCATCATTATCAGGGTCACCATTTGGACCTTGATTGGGGTCAGGCCATGACTCAGTCTCATTTTCTTGGTTAGCATCACCNGTGTCTGCTTCACCTGGATCTTGTTCAAGCGGATCTGCTTCACCATTGTCCAATGGGTTGAGTCCATGTTCAACTTCCCAGCCATCATCCATTCCATCACCATCTGTGTCGGNATCGAGAGGGTCTGTACCAAATTGGGTCTCCTCTAAGGTATCAGCCAATCCATCGCCATCGGAGTCCAATGCTTCGATTGAAACACTGCCATCACCTTGAATATCTTCTTCAGATGCACTATCGAAATTACCTAATGATTCGCTAGTTTGTAGATATCCCGTAAAACCCACGAATAATGAGCCGAAAATTAGTGTTGAAACGATTGCAACATATGCCATTTGATTATGATTTAGAGCCATTATTAACACCCGCGTATCTACCGCAAGGCAAACGACTCAATGCTTCGGTTATAGACCTTAACCATTAATGCGTATTTTTCGGCCTTTGTAAATCAAATATAATCCAGCAATGATTCTATCAAAATATCAACATCGTCATCGTTAAAAAATAGTGAAACTTTTGGTTTTCTGCCATGTGAACGTTCCCAAATTCCCATAATTTGACCGATGAAAAATGGTAGATTCTCATGTAATCTATATTTGAGTTTAATAGAATTCGAATTAGCATCAACTGAGATTTCTGATGAATAACCCCAACCCCACTGTTTACAATAATGTGAGATGACATTTATCCATGATTCAATAGATTCTGCAAAAACATGTTTATCTGAGTTTAGAAATAATTGGTAAGAAGAATATGACGCTAATATCAGTGGCTTGATGAATTTACTTTCAATTCCTGTGACATTCCAAGAATCTAATATCTCTGCACCCAGAGATGTGTTCGAACCTAAAGTCGAATAGAATAACCTAGAGAATAATGAAACGGGTAAAATTAACATAGCCTCACCCTCAACTGACCAACCTAATTCCCGTGATTCAAGTTCAAAATCTAATGATTTATTGGCCAAAGAATCTTTTTGACAAACCCACGGCAATTGAGTATGCTTTTTGGCGATTGGCAACTCATTAATATCCCGATTGAGTTCTAGTAATATTTCGGTTTGATTAATTTGTTTCCATTCTGATTTATATCTTACTTTGTTAAAACTTTCAATACCTGCTACAGCAAAACCAGACGCAATACTAGAAGGTAATTTTGTCATGATAAGATTAGATTCAATATTTAGTCTCCCCCAGCCAAACAAACTCCATCGATTGGAGAGCCTTTTCAAATTTCCCGATTTTTTGAACCATCCAGATTTGATAATTTCATTTACATGAATTTGATATTCCTCTTCATCACAACAACTATTGAATAATTTTCTTCCGAAAGGAACTGCTAAATTAGTTTCAAAAATACCCCACCATCGTTCGATATCAGTGATACTCCATACCATCCAGTCATGATTGTGAGGATCTTTTATCGAACCTTCATCAGTCATGGAAAAATATTCCTTAAATTGACGTGTAAAATCATAATCGACCATAGATTCTCCAGAATCAATTAATGGCATTGACAAAACCTACAATGGATAACCGGATTGATTAGACTCATTGAAACAATAACGAATAATTTGGAAATTAGATTTTAGATTCTTAACATCTTCTTTAACCAAACTTGGATTTTCATTTTTCAATAGAACTCTAGCATATAGAGATGCTACTTCCTGCATTTCATTAGTACCCATGCCAACTCTGGTCAATTCTTGAACTCCAAGCCTGAGTCCTGAAGGTGAAAGAGCCTTAGTATCACCTGGAAGCATATTCATGTTGGTGATTATTCCAGCCTGCTCAAGTAAGTCAGCAGCTTTTGCTCCAGCGCCTGAATCAGTTCCACCGTGTCTAGTTAAGACCTGGTGAGATGCGGTATAATTACGACTTTCTGCAAGTACATCAAACCCTTCAGCAGCCAATGCCTGAGCAAATGATTGAGCATTCTTAACAATATTTTCTGCATAGGATTGACCATACTCTTCAAATTCAGCTAATGCAACCACTTTACCTGCGACATGGTGTAAATGATATGACGAACAAACTCCAGGAAAAATAGCATTATTCAATCTCTTGTGCATTTTTTCATCCTCACTTGATGAAAGTAAAAATCCACCCTGAGGCCCTGGGAAAGTCTTGTGAGAGGAACCAGTCATAACATCAGCACCTTCACGAAGTGGGTCTTGGAATACTCCTCCAGCAATCAAGCCTAGTACATGTGCACCGTCATACATTACAGTTGAACCTACTTCATGGGCGGCATCTGCTATTTCTCTCAATGGAGTTGGGAATAAAAATACAGACTGTCCGATTAGTGAAACTTTTGGTTGGATTTCTCGGATAAGTGCACAAGCTCCATCAATATCAGGTTCCATTCTATCTTCATCCCATGGATAAGTGGATAGGTCAAGGTCACGAAGACCAACAGCACCCATTCTGGCATGAGATATATGTCCTCCATCTGCAGTTGAAACTGCCGTTATTTTATCACCTGGTTTTGCTAATGCCTTCAAAGCAGCAATATTTGAAACAGTACCAGATGTAGACTGAATGTTGGCAAAAGGTGCATTAAAAACAGATCTTGCTAGTTCTATTCCTAAACTTTCGATTGTATCAAAGTCATCACAACCTTGGTAATATCTCCTCCCAGGTAGACCTTCAGCATATCTGCCATGCAAGTCACTTGCAACTATTTTTTGTACCATTGGAGATACGATATTTTCCGAAGCAATCATTCCAAGTCCGTTACGGTAAAGTTCACCACTGGAAGCAGTCGCATCTAATACTTTCTTAGCCTTTGAAACGGTAGAATCACTTGGCGTCCATGAACCATTATCTCTGCTCATGGTTTAGCGTCAGTGCATACGGTCTTTGAATTCATTGATTGAATTCAAACAGGAGGTCTCCTGTTTTTTCCACCATAACCAGGCAAATTTTTAGAATTGCCAACTCTAACATTTGGATTGTTTTTTGGTAATTTAGATCTACGCTCAGACTTTCTTGTATTGGTTGGAATGCCTCTAGAACCTAAATCTACAGAATGCGCTGGTTTAGGAGAGGTCCTAACTATTCCAGTTGGTCGTCTATTTTTACCGGATTTTCTATCTATATAGGATGTTCTTCCTCTATATGCAACAGCGCCAATTAATCTCTCCAATGCTGGAACTTCAGAACCTTCTTCCTTAGGTCTCTTCAACCACCACCCTTCACCCAATGGTTGAAGCCTCGGTGGCCTAGACTTTGCTATCTTTTTACTACGTCTTTTCAATCTTGCTCTAACTGTTTTGTCAGAGTCTTTTGGGAGATGTTCAGTGAGCCATGCAGGTACTCCAATATCCAAAACCACTCCATTGACTGTGACTAATATGCCAGATAATAATAAGTGAGTTCCAACAGGGATATTCGATTTATTCGGGGTCACCTTAAATCTCCTCATTCTCTTTGCATATGCGACCATAGCCTTCTGGTCTCTATGTCTAATCTGTCGCCTCTGTTGCGATAGTAATCTCCTAGAAGAATAATGAAGAAGCAATAAAGTTACTGAAACTGCTGCTCCTTGAATATCAGTTCTAACAGAACCAACATAAATTCCTAATAATATCCACATTGGCACCAGAATTAAGACATTAGCAACAAGGGTTAGCCTACCAGATGAATACCTAGGAGGCATAGAACGTCTTGTTGCTTCATGAGCTGTGACTAGAACATTAGCATTAATCGCTTCATCCATTCCACCTTTGATCCCCAGTGCCGCAACTGAATTTACTGGAGCACTGTTAATCCATTTTTTCATTTTCTTGCCCTCGCCGGTTACCAAAGCAACTTCAAATTCCTCTTCATCCATTGATTGCCCAAGAATTGTCGAAAGTGCTAGAACTCTAGGGTCATTCGAATCACTCTCAAGAAGTTCTTTCTCAATTGACCTTGCGCTATGCCAATCACCCTTATCGATAAGACACAGTGCGGCAGCAATCCTTGGTCGGACTCCAGTTGGGTCAGCCCTAACTAACTTCAAAGAAATATCAAGTGCATCATCGTGCATTCTTTGAGCTCGTAAAAGTGAGACTAGGGATAATTGACCGACACGCGATAATCTATCTTTGTGAATGACCTCTAAACTCTGTTTGGGATTCCAGTTTCTTATCATTTGCATAGTACTTTGAATATGGTCAATACAAGAATTATTTTCCCAATCCCAAAAATCATCTTCATCGACATTTCCTTGCCATGGGTCTAGCCATTCACAAACGAAACTGAGTAATTCTGGTTCATCATATCCCTCCGGTTGCTCAAGACCGTGAAGGGCTTCTCTAGCAGCATCAAGACGTCTAGAGGCCATGTGTCCTACTGCAATCAGCATTCTAGCAATATCGTCATCTCCACCTGATTGTGCTAATACTTTTCTAGCCTCTTCTATTGCTAAAGGCCACAAACCTCGAATGGATAGTTCCCACATTCGAGCTCTTGCTTTTTCATGCCTGATCAATGAAGGGTCACCATCTAATGAACGCCTCTGAAATTGAATTAATGAATCGATGTCTTCCTCTAGTGCTGCTTCATCTACAAGTGTTCTCATCCAGTCTCCACCTGCAAGTTTAACCGCACCTTCTCTCCTCTCATCTGGGTTCAAGTCAAATCTTAGGTTACGCAAAGATGAATATTTAATTATGGATACTAGCCAAGTTAATAGGAAAACTGTTTGTCCAACAG